>QJVY01000065.1 GCA_003235555.1 Ignavibacteria bacterium
GACACCCATTTCTGGATGGCTTCGTAAATGATGAAAGTTGCCGCGGTAACGATGAGCCCCCCCTCGATGCCCGCCGAGAAGAAACTGATCTTCTCGTGTCCGTAGGGATGGTCGCTGTCCGGCGGCTTGAAGCTGAGCCACAGGCTGAAGGCCGCGAAGGACACGGCCAGGATGTGCACTACCGATTCCGCGGCATCCGAGAGGATCGCGGCGGAGTTGGTCATGAAGTAGGCGTAGAGTTTCCCCACCAGCATGAAGACGCTCACGACGAGGGACAGCCGCATGGCGAACTGGAGGTCCCGCGCTGCGCGCGGGTCGGTGGGCGTCAGGGTTTCGTTCATCTGGTGCCTGTACGCGGATGCCGGATCGTCGGGGGACGTTCCCTGTCGTTAGTTGTGTTCGGGCGCAAGAGTGTACAGGATCTCGCCGGTTTTCTTGTTCGGGCCGGGGATCGACATGTCGTACATCTCGAAGACAAATCGTCCGTTCTGCGGGATGCCGATGACGTACCTGACGGTCTTCCCCATCTCCCCGGTGGCCGGATCGTCCATCGGTCCGGTGAGCGTCAGGGTTTTTCCCCCGTCGTCCAGCGTTCCGCTCGCGGGATACATCGCCGTCGAGGTGTTGTCCATCCAGATCTGGACGTACTTCTTCTGCATGTTGTCGTATCCGTAATACCCGATACCCGACATCTCGGAGCCCATGAAGGATCCCTGGTAATCCTGTCTCAGGAACCGGCCGCCGAGGACCCATGAAAACGAACCCCTGCCGCGGTTCACGACCGGGGGTTTGTCGGGGCCATCCATCCAGAAGGATGATTCGGTGTTCCAGTAGCCCACGTACCGGTCGAGCAGTTTGTGGTTCTGGTTCGGCGAGCCCGCCTCCATCATTTTTTGCATCATCGCCTCCATGTCGGGGGGTGGTGGAGGCGTGTCCTGGCTGGCCGCGGGAATCGTGCCCGCGATGAGCATCGCTGTGAGAACGATCAGGGTTTTCATGTTCCGGGTTCCTTTAAGGTGATGAGTTCGACAGGAACAAAAAATTAAGAAAATATCGCGTACCGTGCAATCTGAAAAACCGGCCCCCGCCGGCCGGTCGTCGTCCTCAACGGTACCCGGCGTCGTTGAGTGAAATCGGGGGGAAATAGATACCGTTGAGGGTGCGCACCCACAGGGCGCCGGTGCTGTCCCTCTCCGACGGTGTCGTGAACCGGTAGACGTAGAGCATGGCGCGGATTTCTGCGGGCGCGCGGTCGGGGAACGGGTTGGCGGCGAAGAGGGATCCGACGCCGCGGGACCCTTCCATCAACCGGATGGCGACATTCACCAGCCAGCCGTTGTCGCGCGCGTCGCCGAGTGCCGCGAACCACATCTGCCAGTCGAGACGGGGCTGGGCGGGCGCGATCCAGGGAAGCCCGCGGGTGGGATCACCGGGCTTATAGCGGAACTCGTACGGCTTCCAGGTGTTGCCGTCCGCGCTCCCCTCCAGGATGATCTCGGGTCTCTTCGTCGTCATCACGCGGAAGAGGCCGTATCCGCCCACGATGTGAAAGCGGGAACCCCAGGCGGCGAGCGTGGCGACCGGCGGGGGGAAAAATGCGCGCGGCACGAACAGCCCGGCGGTCTGCACGCAGTTCAGGAACACCATGATGATGAAGAACGCCAGACCCAGCCGCCCTACACTCCGTCGGCCGGGGGGCGACCAGGATCCGGTTTCCCCGCGGAGCCGGCGGGGCACGAACCGGGAGAGAACTCCGTCGTCCAGGAGCGTCGCGCACAGGACCACCGAGAGAAGGTTGAAAAACGCGTAGTTGCCGGTGAGGAAAATCAGGACCTGCAGGAAGATCAGTAATAGCGCACCGGCGTGCCGCAGCCTGCGCGGCGTGAAGATCAACACCGGTGCGGCCAGCTCGATAAAGAACATGACGAGGGCGCACGACTTCAGGAACCACGGCGAAAGCTGGTGGGCGTACCACGCGAGGGGGTTCGGGAGGGGCTGCGTCTGGAAATGGTATGTCAGGGCCGAGAGGTTCCACCAGTTTGGATCGCCGGCTCCGAGCTTCACCATTCCGGACATGAACATGAGGCGGAACACGAGGAGCCACACAAGCCATCTGAAAGGGGTCGGAGGGCCGCCGGTTCCCGTCCGGAAATATGTCAGGCCGAACGGCGCGATGAAGATCGTGAGGAAACCGGCCTCGAGGAGGAGGGTGTCCCACTGGTAACCGAGGAATACCTGCCCCACGGTGAAGAGTGAAAAGTAGAGCAGCCATGCGGTGAAGGCGGCCGCCCGCGGGACGATACCGATAAAGAGTGCGATCGCTGACACCATGCCCGCGGTGCACATGCCCGTGAGCATCGCGTCTCCGGAGTTCCACCATGCGATCGTCGGGTAATAGAGCAACCCGGAGCTGCCGATCTGCGAATGGACGGCCTCGAGGAACATCGTCGCGGGGGAGATTCCGTCGGACCCGACGAGAGCGAGTACCTGTGAGGAGAGCGAAGCGAACGCGATGAAATACACAACGGCCATTCCTCTCAGGAAGATCCACCGGCTCGCCTCGAAACCGGGGGGCACGATGGATTTTCCCCAGAGCATACCCGACAGGAGGCCTGCTTCGTCACGGTGACCCGCGACCCAGCGGTACAGGGCCTCGCTCGCGGATCCGAACCCCGGCAGGATCCGGTAGAGAAAACGCGCGGCCCGCCCGCCGGTGGAGTCGCCGAGGGCCGTGAAAACCGCCAGCGCCCCGGTGAGGATACTCCCGTCAGGCAGGACGAGAACGACGCTCTTTCTGAATTTTTCGGGGGGGATCGATGGATGGTGTGACCGGGCGGAGGACGCCGGCGCATAGTCGACGGCCGGTCCGGTGATTCTCTTCCACCGTTCGATCCAGAGTGCGCAGAAAGCGCAGTCGCCGTCGTAGAGCATGAGCGGTTTCGGCGGGGCGTTCATCGCCAGCAAAGTACAAAATAAAACACCGTCCCGGAAAAATCCCGGGGCGGCGTACGATTTCCGGGCCCCCGTCTGGATAAGCGCGCCGGGGGAGGGTGAAACGCCGAATTTCGATTGCGTGTCGCTCCCGCCTTCCTCCCGACGTTTTCAACCCTCACATGTCGAAGCGCATCATGAACAGACCTGCGCTCACGCCGGAACCGAGGAAAACGATGAAGAGCCGGTCGTATTCTTCGTCGGGGATGAGGATATCCCCGCCCACGCCGAGGTCGCGCAGGATGTCCGGGATGACGTTGCTGTGGTTCGATACGACGATGGTTCCCCCGGGGTGTGCCCTGATGGAGTCGGCGAGTTCGGCGGCGTGCCCGGCCGGCCCTCCCCTCACCGGGATTGTCGTGACGCCGATGCCCGTCATCGCCGAAAGCGGTTCGAGCGTTTCGATGGTCCTGGCCCGGTCCGAGGAAATCAGCATGCTCACCGGTTCGTCCGCCAGCATCCGGGCCAGCCGTCCGGCCCGTTTTCTCCCCGCCGCGGTCAGGTGTGGGTTGGGGCCGACGGTGTCCTTTTCGGCATGCCTCACGATGACGATTTTTGTGGTCTGACCGGCCCGCGAGGTGTCCCCGGCCTCGCACCTCGCGCTGAAGGCGCCGGCGGCAAGGAGAGCGACGAACAGGACCGGCAGGAACCGCTGAACGGCCCCGTTCATGATCCGGCCGCCGTCCGTCCGGTCCGCAGCATCGCGGAGATGCCGAGGCCGGCAAGCAGCCATGCAACGACGCTGTCGAGCATCATCGCGCTCGACCAGTCGAAGGGGAACCCCATCCAGTTCCAGTCGGAGAGGTGGGTCCCCACGGCGATGAGGACGCCGATCATCCCGCAGAAGATGACGCCCGACAGGTAACTTCCGGCGACGGCCGTGCTCCTGGCCAGCAGCCACGAGACGATGGACGCCGCGAAAATAAAGATGAAGAGGCCGGTGATCATCTGGCCGGTCATGAAGGGGTCCTTACCGGCGGGGTCGTAGAATATCATGCTCACCGGTCCGGAACGGAGTTTTTCCGTGTATTCGTTCGTCGCTTCCTCGAGTTTCCCGGGGGGCAGGCCGGAGGTTTCCGCCGGCATCCAGGGGATGACATAGACGCCCTTTTCGGGAAGGGTCCGGTTGAGCGATTCGACGAGCACCGACTCGCCGGGGACGGCTTTCATCGAGCCGAGGTGGAGGGGCAGGACGACCCAGGCCACGAAACCCCAGACCCAGAGAATGATTCCACCGACGATTCCGCCAAGGATGATTCTCTTCATCGCATTTCTCCTCGTTTGTTGTCAGGAACACGGTCACTAATATAGCGACACGGCCGGTCAAGGTAAAGACCGCGCGGGGGAAGGTATTCGGGTAGAATGGAGACTATTCCCCTCCATGGGCCTGAATCAGGGATGCTGTGGAGCACACCATCCGGCCGGGATCTTGACTGGCCCGGCAAAATTCTCTATATATAGAGATGGTCCGGGTCATCTCAGACCGGACCGGTCTTGCCCGCTTGCGCCACCGCAGCACCAGAGCAACATGACGCCCGCACCATGGAATGCGTCCGCCGGGGGGCGAATGACGTTTCACACACATGAAAGGCAGATGAAAAGAAGGGAATTTCTCTCGGCCGTCGTCGAGGCGCCGGCCGGAGACACAGGTAATCTCGGCGTCCCGGACGGGGACGGGAAGCGGCCCCTCAGGAAATTCGTCCCGAGCGAATTCGCGAACAGGTCGTTGCCCGTCGTCCCGAGGAGCGCGGCCGGTCTCGAACCCTATGCCGGGACCTGGGGGAGCGTTCAGGTCTCGCACCTTCTGAGAAGGACGCTCTTCGGCGCGAGGCCCCAGGACGTTGCCGCGGTATCGGGGATGACGGTGAGCGACCTCGTGGACCTCCTTCTCACCGAACCCGCGGCGCCGGACCCGCCGGTCAACACCAATATCAACGACACCGGTTCGGTTGTGGGTACCACCTGGATCAACGCCCCCACCTCCGACTACAACGGGTCCAGGCACAATTCAATGCGTGCGTGGTGGGTGGACCTGATGCTCGCCCAGGGGACGTCGCTCCGGGAAAAGATGACCCTTTTCTGGCATAACCACTTTTCCACCGAGACGGCCGTCGTGAAGGACGCGCGCTATTCCTACCGGACAAACGCCCTCCTCCGGCAGCATGCCCTGGGGAATTTCCGGACCCTCACGAAGGAGGTGACGGTGGACTGCGGCATGCTGAAGTACCTGAACGGCAAAACCAACACCGCGTCCAACCCCAACGAGAACTACGCCCGGGAACTCCAGGAACTGTTCACGATCGGCAAGGGGCCGGAGATCGCGCCGGACAACTACACCAACTACACGGAGGTGGACGTCCAGCAGGCCGCGCGCGTCCTGACCGGGTGGAGGGACGACAATCAAACGTTCACCGGGTATTTTACGGCCGGCCGGCACGATCCCGGGGACAAGCAGTTCTCCTCCGCCTACCAGGACACGGTGATCGCGGGACAGACGGGCTCGGCGGGGGCGAACGAGGTGGACGACCTGCTCGACATGATCTTCCTGCAGAATGAAACCGCGAAGTATATCTGCCGGAAACTCTATCGCTGGTTCGTGTACTACGTCATCGACAGCACGACGGAGACCAATGTCATCGCGCCGATGGCGGACATCTTCAGGAACAACAACTACGAGGTCAAGCCCGTCCTCGCCGCGTTGTTCAAGAGCGCGCATTTCTTCGACCCGGTGAATTACGGATGCATCATTAAAAACCCGATCGACCTCACCGTGGGGACGGCCCGCGCGCTCTCGGTGGCGTACCCGGATACGTCGAACCTGACCGCCTGGCAGAACCACCGGAAATACCTCTACGACCAGTCCAGGTTCATGCAGCAGCAGATCGGGGACCCGCCCAGTGTCGCGGGGTGGCCAGCGTACTACCAGGACCCCCTGTACTACGAGATGTGGATCAACTCCGACACGCTCGCCAACCGGACGGAGTTCACCGACACCCTTGCGGGTTCCGGGTACAGGCGGAACGGCTTCACCCAGGTCATCGACCCGGTGGCTTTCGCGAACCTGACCTCTGCCCCTGCAGTCCCCGACACGCTGATTGACGAATGGGCCGGTTTCCTCTACGCCTTCGACCTCACTCCCGCGCAAAAAGCGTTCCTGAAGGAGGCCCTCCTTCCGGGGCTCCCCGATTACGAATGGACGATCGAGTGGACCGACTACGTGAACGACCCGACCGATCCGGGGAAAGAGGCCGCGATCACCACGAAGCTCCGCGACCTGCTCGGGGTCATGCTCGCGATGCCTGAATACCAGTTGATGTGAAGAAGGAATGAAACGCAGGGACTTCATCAGAAAATCCGTGCCGGTCGCCGTTCTTCCGCTCTTCCTCGGGGGGTTCAACTTCCGGGCGTACGGCAGGTCGAAAGTGATCGAGTCGCTGATCGGTGCCGGGGAGCCGTCGGACAGGGTCCTCGTTCTCATCCAGCTGAACGGCGGGAGCGACGGACTGAACATGGTCATCCCGCGGGACCAGTACCCCGCGCTGATGAACGCCCGCGGGAACATCGCGATACCGGAAAACAAGGTCCTGCCGCTGACCGACGCCACCGGGCTCCATCCCGCGATGACCGGTCTGCACAACCTGTACAACGCCGGCAGGGTGAGCATCGTCCAGGGCGTCACCTACCCGAACCCCAACAAGTCTCATTTTCGCGGAACGGACATCTGGCTGACCGCCTCCGATTCGGACCAGACGCTCAACACGGGATGGATGGGCCGCTACCTCGACGGGGAGTACGACGGCTTCCCGGAGGGCTATCCCAACGAGGTGGCCCCCGACCCGCTGGCCATCCAGATCGGGTCGGTCGTTTCTACCGGGCTGCAGGGTCCCCTCGGGTCGATGGGGATGGCGATCACCAGCCCCACGTCCTTCTACCAGCTTCTCACCGGCGGGGTCGATACCGCTCCCGACACCCCTGCCGGGCACGAGTTGACCTTCATCAGGCAGGTCGCACAGCAAACCTCCGTCTACGCCGGTCAGATCAAGAACGCGGCGGCGAAGGTGACGTCGCAGTCCCCGCTCTACCCTACCGCCGGGACCAACAAACTCGCCGACCAGCTGAAGATCGTCTCGCAGCTGATCTCCGGCGGGCTCAGGACGCGCATCTATATCGTGAACCTCGGCGGGTTCGACACCCATTCAGGACAGGTGGACGAGGTTCTTGGCACCGAGTACGGCGACCACGCCGACCTGCTGGGGAAACTGTCGGAGGCGATCCTCGCCTTCCAGGAGGACCTCCGGATGCACAAGGTCGACGACCGGGTGGTCGGCATGACGTTTTCCGAATTCGGCCGCCGGATCAAGTCCAACGCGAGTTTCGGCACCGACCACGGCACGGCGGCCCCGATGATCCTCTTCGGGAAGGCGGTCAACCACGGCATCGTCGGCGCGAACCCGGTCATTCCCGACCCGGTGTCGAGTGCCGACAACCTCCCCATGCAGTTCGATTTCCGGCAGGTCTATGCCTCGGTGCTGAGGCAGTGGTTCGGGGTTCCGCAGTCGGAACTCGACGCGGTGCTGCTCCGGAGTTTCGCGACGCTCCCGCTGGTGGGACCCCTTCCCTCGGTGCGCCCGCCGACCGTCAACGAGGAGGGACCCGTCGCGGCCGGTGCCGGCGTCCCGGACAGGATGTCCCTCAACCAGAATTACCCGAACCCCTTCAACCCATCGACGACGATTTCGTTCACGTCCGCCGGCGGACCGGTGAACATCAGGGTCTACGACAGCATCGGGAGGGAGATCGTCACGCTCGTGGACGGCGTTCCGGGGGCCGGAACATTCAGCGTCGTCTTCGATGCCTCATCCCTTCCCGCGGGGGTCTATTACTGCAGGATGAGGAGCGGCGGGTTCCAGCAGGTCAGGACGATGAACCTCGTCAGGTAATGTCGTTTCGGGGGCTCCTCTCCTCCCCCCTCACCGACGTCCGTTCCGCCCGGGAACTTGGATACGCGTTCCCCGGTTTTTATCTTAATACCAACCCGTTCGCTTTCAACCATCACATCAGACGAAGGACGATCATGAGAACGATCATTGTTTTTTCCCTGCTCACAATTTTCGGGACGCTCTCCCTCCTGTCGCAGGATACCTGGAAACTGGACAGGTCCCACAGCAGGGTGGAGTTCACCGTCACCCACATGCTCATCTCGGAGGTGACCGGGAGGTTTACCGATTTCGACGTGGCGATGACCTCGAGCGGCGGGGACCTCACCGGAGGTTCGATCGAGACCGTCATCAGGACCGCGAGCATCAACACGGACAACGACTCGCGCGACGCGGACCTGAGGGGGGCGAGTTTCTTCAACACCGACAGTTTCCCGACGGCGACGTTCCGGAGCACGAAAATCGAAAAGGCGGCCGAAAACAGGTTCACGGTCAGCGGCACCCTGACGATCCGCGACAGCACCAAACCTGTCGTCATGGACGTGACTTTCCTGGGAAGCGTGACCGACGGCAGGGGCAGGGTTAAAACCGGCTGGAAGGGGGTGACCACCATCAACCGTTTCGACTACGGGGTCCTCTGGGACCGGACGCTCGATTCGGGAGGCCTCGTGGTCTCGAAGGAAGTGGAGATTACGCTGCGGCTCGAGATGGTCAGGGTGGAGCCGAAATAATACACCTGGCCGTGCATGCCGTTGTCCGGAGCGGCGCCGGGGGAAGAAATTCACACGCCATGAAATTTCCGGCCTCCCCTGAACGCCAGCCGGGACCTCCTCACCGGATGTACCGATGGACAACCTGACCCATTCACTGACCGGTGTCATGGCGACGCGGGTCTTTCCCGGGGTGGGAAGCACTCACCCCGGGCCCACGGCCGGGGAAAAAACGAGGCCGGGCCGGACGCTCTTCTGGCTGATGCTCGTGTCGGTGAACCTCCCCGACGCGGACATCGTCGCCAACCTCTTCACCGACCCTCTGACCGCAGTGCATTTCCACCGCGGGTTCACCCATTCGTTCTTGATGGCGCCCTTCGTCGCGCTTCTCCCGTCGGTGGTCGCCCTGCTCATCAACCGGAGCGCGCGCTTCCCGTGGTTGTGGATCGCCGCCACGACCGGTGTACTGGTGCATATTTTCGTGGACCTCATCACGCCGTACGGAACGCAGATATTTTTTCCGGTTGACGAAGCGAGGTACTCGCTCGACTGGATGTTCATCATCGACCCGTGGTTCACCGGCGTCGTGGCACTCCTGCTGGTGGCCGGGAGGATCCTCGTAAAGCACCGCCGCGCGCTCGGATTCGTCACGTTGATCTTTACCGTACTCTACATCGGCGCCGAGAGCCGACTGCATTCGCGGGCCCTCGACATTTTCAAACGCCAGCTGGAGAAATCCGGGACGCCCGCGCTGAACGTGGCGGTCCTCCCCCAGCCGTTCAGCATGACGGAATGGATGGGGCTCGCCTCGACCAAACAGGGGCCCGTCCGCCAGTACATACGCCTGTTCGATGAGGCGGGGGTGGTGGCCCCGGAGTTTTTCCCCGATCCGTCGGACCCGTACGCGGCGGCGGCGTTTGCGACGCCGTACGTTTCCCGGTACCTGGCATTCGCCCGTTTCCCGGCCGTCACCTCGGGAATGGAAAAGGGCGTGCACGCGGTGGAGATCCGGGACCTGCAGTTTTCCGTGGCGCCGGGTATCGCCCGCGCGTTCGGTATGGAGGCTGCCGAGCGGGACGTTCCCTTCGTTCTTCGACTGGAGTTCGCGGGCCCCGACAGCCTGGCGTCGGTGACGTTCAACGGCCGTCCGGTCCCCCCGGTTGAAGGTCTGGCCGGAAAACCGTACGTTACGGCATCCCCCCGATGAAAAACACGTTCGAGATACCGCACTGCGAGACCTGCCTCCCCAGGTTGAACTCCATTTTCGGGGTGCTCTCCAGCGAAGAACTCAACAGGCTCGAGCTCCACAAGGGGTGTAACTTCCACAGGAGCGGGCAGGTGCTCTTTTACGAGGGCGACTACCCTTCCGGGATCTATTGCATCAACCGCGGCAAGGTGAAACTCACCCGGACCGGGGAGGCGGGACGCGAACAGATCGTCCGGCTTGCCCGTGAAGGGGACTCGGTGGGGTACCGCGCTCTGGTGAGCGGCACGCCGTACCAACTCACGGCAACGGTGATCGAGGATGCCTCGATCTGCTTCATTCCCCGGCAGACCTTCAACACGCTGATGGCGGACAACCCCTCACTGACCGGCACGATCATCCGCCAGCTCACTCAGGACCTCGCGAAGGCCGAGCAGAAGCAGGTCTCCCTGGCGCAGAAGCAGGTGAGGGAACGGCTCGCCGAGACGCTCCTCATGCTCCGGGAGTTCTACGGCTGTGAGGACGACCACAGGACCCTCCGCAGCCGGCTCTCGAGGGAGGACATCGCCAATTACGTCGGGACGGCGACAGAGACCGTCATTCGCCTCCTCTCGGAATTTTCAAAAGAGGGATTGATCGTCCTCGAGGGGAAGAAAATCCGTATCACCGACCAGAAAGGACTCTGCGAAACGGCACGGATGCCCGAGTAGGCTGATCCGTCCCGGTCCACCCCCCCCGCCTCACCAGGCCTCCCCTCCGCCTACCCTCCCATCCCTTTCCCAGAGTTGGCTATTTCAGGCTGTTTCACCTTCCGGACGCCTGAATACATGACAAAAATCATTTTTCAACCTTTTCCGCGTCATACCGGATATGCCCCCTTGTTGTGTATTTTTCATACAGGGATGTGGCGTAAACTGACAAATATTAACCGCGTACTCGTACCGGTAGACCTGACAGACGATTCGCTCTGTGCCGTCGAAGCTGCCCTGACCTACTCAAAGGAAAGGAAAGCACAGATCTACCTGATCCATGTCATATCCCCCCATGACGGGGGGACGGGTTCACCGGAGCCCGGGTCCGCCTCCCCCCACGGTTCCCATCACCACGACGGGGGCGGAAGGCAGTCTTCGATATTGGAGGAATTCTTCCTCAAAAAAATCAAACCGCAATCCAACGTGGCCTGCATCCTGAGGGCGGGCACCCCGGCGCGCGAAATCCTCAGGTTCGCCCGGGAGGAGAGTATCGACCTGATCGTCCTCCCCCTGGCCCCCGCCGCCAGTGCCGGACGGTCCGGCATGAAGGGCATCGCGGACATCGTCATTCGAAACGCGACCGTACCTGTCGTCGTCGTCAAGCCGGAATCCGCGGCGAGGCAGGTCCCGGGTCTTCATTTTCAGACAAGGAAAAATCCGGCAGGACAGACGGAGGTGAAAAACATCATGAAATACGACGACAAGTATCTCCACGAAATCCGGCAGAATGTCTGCTCGAAGTGCATAGACCGGACGGCATCGGGCCTCTGCGTGGCCTCCACGTTCGACGCCTGCGCGATCAACAGGTACCTTCCGGAGATCATCGACATCGTCCTGGCCGGCCCGGCTGACGATTACGACGACACGGTCGAGCGGCTCCGGGCCCGGGTATGTGCAGCCTGCGAACAGCAGTCTCCGGACGGGAGGTGCGACATGAGGGACGACGTGGAGTGTGCCCTCGACAGGTATTTCCCCCTGGTCATCGAAGCGATCCGCGAGGCGGCCAGGAACAAGAACACCTGAGGTGCCATGAGTTCGACAGTAACTCACTCTGAACATCCGATGCCCGAACGGGAAGGGATCTCGAAATTCTACATCGCCCTCCTCGTGACGGGACTCATCGTCGGGGCGACGTTCCTGCTGGGGATCGGCCTCCTCTTTTCCGGAGGGGCCGTCGCACAGACCAGGGACGACTGCCTGATGTGCCACTCGGACGAAGGGCTCAGCGCCGAGCGGGACGGTGAAGAAGTATCCCAGTACGTCGACG
The DNA here is from genome assembly GCA_003235555.1 of Ignavibacteria bacterium. Taxonomy (GTDB): domain Bacteria; phylum Bacteroidota; class Ignavibacteria; order UBA10030; family SZUA-254; genus SZUA-254. The sequence goes on from QJVY01000065.1 coordinate 11,862, forward strand.
CAACGGTCCTCGACAAATCCCCCCACGGCAAACTGGTCTGCGTCGCCTGCCATACCCGCTTCAACCCGGAGGAGATGCCGCACAGGGCGAACATCCGCCCGGTAAACTGCCTCACCTGCCACAAGGGCGCCGAGCTGAAACATGGCTTCCACCCGCAGCTTGCCGCGGCGATCGCCTCCGGTGAGGATCCCGACGTCGGCTGCAAGGACTGCCACGGGAGGCACGACGTGGTCTCACCGAAGGAACCGGACTCGCCCTTCAACCGGAAAAACATCTCGGCCGGGTGCGGCCAGTGCCACAGCGATGTCGCCGAAGAGTTCGACCTCTCGGCACACGGTCTGGCCCATTCGGCCGACGTCAAGGGAGCGCCGGACTGCCTCATCTGCCACGACAGGAAAATCACCGTAACCACGAACCCCGGCAACGGCGTGGGCCTCAAGCTGGCCCAGGAGCGGCTCTGCCTCAGCTGCCACATGGACAACCCCGACGTCCGAGACAGGACATCCCCTTCGGCCGGTTTCATCGCGGCCTACGAGCAGAGCGTGCACGGTTCGGCGCTCACCAACGGGAACGCGAACGCTCCGAACTGCGTCGACTGCCACGGAAGCCACCAGATGGCCAAGGGTTTCGACCCGTCGTCGAAGGTCAGCAAGATGAAGATCGCCGAGACGTGTTCGAAATGTCACGGGGATATCGCCGGGGTGTTCAACGGGAGCGTTCACGGGAAGGCGGTCACCGCCGGGGTCGAGGACGCTCCCACCTGCACCGACTGCCACGGAGAACACACGATCCTGAAACACAACGACCCGCGCTCGCCGGTGGCCAAGCAGAACCTGTCGGCGCAGGTCTGCTCCCCCTGCCACAGTTCGGTGGCCCTCTCCACCAAGTACGGCATCGCGAACGACCGATTCAAAACATTCACCGACAGTTACCACGGCCTCGCGATCCGGGGCGGATCGGTGGAGGTGGCCAACTGCGCCAGCTGCCACGGGTCGCACAACATCAAGCCCTCGTCCGATTCCACGTCGACCATCTCGAAGGCGAACCTGGTGAAGACCTGCGGACGCTGCCACCCCGGGGCCAACCAGCGGTTTACCGTGGGCGCGGTGCATGTCAACGAAAAATCCCGCACCGAGGAACCCCTCCTCTACTGGATCGCGACGCTGTACATCCTGCTGATCGTGGTCACGATCGGCGGCATGCTGTTCCATAACGTGATCGACTTCGTGAAAAAGTCCAGGCGGAAACTCATGATCCGCAGGGGCCTCATCCCGCATCCGCACGCGGGACCCGGGATGTATGTCAGGATGACCGGGGAGGAACGCTTCCAGCACGCCGCCCTGCTGATCAGCTTCACGACGCTCGTGGTGACCGGGTTCATGCTCCGCTTCCCCGAGGTCTGGTGGGTGCGCTGGATCCGCGACCTGGGCGGCGGGGTGTTCGAGGCGCGGAGCCTGACGCACCGCATCGCCGGCGTGGTGATGCTCGCAGCGAGCCTCTACCATGTCTACTACGTCTCCTTCACGAAACGGGGACGGGAACTGATCCTCGACATGCTCCCCCGCATGCAGGACGTCCGGGACGCGCTGGCGATGGTGAAATACAACCTGGGCATGCGAAACGACCGCCCGCTCTTCGACCGCTTTTCGTATATCGAGAAGGCCGAGTACTGGGCGCTCATCTGGGGGACGATGGTCATGGGGGCCACCGGGCTGATCATGTGGTTCGACAACACCTTCATCGGGCTGTTGACGAAGCTCGGGTACGACGTGGCCAGGAGCATTCACTATTACGAGGCGTGGCTGGCCACACTCGCCATTATCGTCTGGCACTTCTATTTCGTGATCTTCAACCCCGACGTGTACCCGCTGAATGTGGCGTTCTGGAAGGGTACCCTCACCGAGGAGGAAATGGAGGAGGACCATCCGCTGGAACTCCGCAAAATACAAAACGCCGGAACGAAGAAAGACATCGATTCGTCGGATAAAGGGCCCGAACGCCTGGACAAAGGCCCGGACCCGGATCGCGACAGAAACGGCAACGGACACGGGGGGAAAGCGTGACGATCCGCAATCACCTTCACGCCGCCGCCGGCCGGTGTGCGGTCGCGGCGCTTCTCATCCTGACGTTCACGCAGGTGGGGTTGGTCATCGCGCAGGAGGACGCCGACTGCCTTTCCTGCCATGAGGACCGGTCCATGGAGGGAACCCGCGACGGGCGGACGATTTCGGTCTTCGTCAACGGGAAGGTGTTCGCCGGATCCATCCATGCCGCAAACGGGTGCATCTCCTGTCACGCGGACCTGGCGGAAGCGGAGTTTCCCCATGCTGAAGAGGTCGCACCGGTGGAGTGCGGGACCTGCCACTCGGACGAACAGGAAGAGGAATCGAAATCGCTCCACGGCCGCGCGGCCGAGAGGGGCGACCGGCTCGCGCCGGTCTGCAAGGACTGCCACGGGACGCACGGCATCCTTCCCAAATCGGACCACAATTCCCCCATCTCGGCGCTGAAGGTCCCTTTCCTCTGCGGGAAGTGTCACCAGGAAGGTTCCACGGTGATGACCCAGCGGACCATCCATCAGGACAACATCCTCGAGAACTTCTCCGAGAGCATACACGGCGAGGGGCTGTTGCGCAAGGGTCTCGTGGTCGCCCCCAACTGCGCGTCGTGCCACACCGGCCACTCGATCCTCCCGCACACCGACCCCGCCTCGTCGATCGCGCGGACCAACATCGCCTCGACCTGCACGCAGTGCCACGGGGAGATCGAGGAGGTCCACCGCAAGGTGATCAAGGGCGAGCTCTGGGAAAAGGAAGCGCACGTCCTCCCGGCGTGCGTGGACTGCCACCAGCCGCACAAGATCCGCAAAGTTTTCTACTCGCAGGGGATGGCCGACGCCGACTGCATGCGGTGCCACGACAAGCCCGATCTGAAAGCTTCCTCCGACGGGAGGTCGCTCGCCGTCGCCGCCGCGGCGCTGGCGCGGTCGATGCACGCGAAAATCTCCTGCAGCCAGTGTCACTCGGAGGTTAACGCCTCCAAGGTGCGCCCCTGCGAAACCATCGTCCGGAAGGTGGACTGCTCTTCGTGCCATGCCGAGATCAACCTGGAATTCTCGGCGAGCCTCCACGGGACGCGTGCCATGGAGCAGGACCCGAACGCCCCGACCTGCAAGGAGTGCCACGGTGACCACGAGATCCTCGGGAAACGGAACCCGCTCTCGAAAACCTTCCCGACGAATGTTCCGGACCTCTGCGCGCGCTGCCACCGTGAGGGGCAGAAGGCCGCCGTGCTCTACACGGGTATCGAGCATGAGATCATCGAACGGTATACCGAATCGATACACGGCAAGGGGCTGATGAAAAGCGGCCTGACCGTGACGGCCATGTGCACGAGCTGCCACACCTCGCACAACGTCCGTCCGCGCAGCGACAGCCTCTCCAGCGTCAACAGGGACAACCTGCCGGCGACCTGCGGCACCTGCCACCACGGGATCGAGGACCAGTTCGAGAAGAGCGTCCATTCGAAGCGGGTCTCGAAAAGCGACAAACCGCTCCCCGTGTGCGACGATTGCCACACGGCGCACAAGATCCGCCGGGCCGACGAGGAGGGGTTCAAGCTGACGATCATGCAGCAATGCGGCCGCTGCCACGAGGCTATCGCGAAGACCTACTTCGACACCTACCACGGAAAGGTCTCGCAGCTCGGGTATACCAAGACAGCCAAATGCTACGACTGCCACGGAGCCCACGATATCCTTCCGGTTGCCGACCCGAACTCCCACCTGAGCCGCGAGAACGTCGTGGGGACGTGCCGGAAGTGCCACGAGGGGGCGACCCGGATGTTCGCCGGCTACCTCACCCACGCCACCCACCACGACCCGGAGAAGTACCCCCTCCTCTTCTGGACGTTCTGGGGAATGACCTCGCTCCTGATCGGCACGTTCATCTTCGGGGGGATCCACACCCTGCTCTGGCTGCCGCGTGCGTTCCGGTACAGGAAATTGCTGAAGGAGACCCACGATAAAATCCGCAACGGGCGGTTAAGCGGGGCGCCGGAGGGGGGCGCGGACCCAGGTGAGAGGGACCCCGGGTCCCCCGATGCGGGTCAGCCCGAAGGGAACCGTGAGAAGAACGACGGTGGCGATAATGGCTGAGAAATTACCGGTGGAGGCGAATGAATTACGGCAGCTCCTCCAGTCGCCGGTGGGGGAGAAACAGTTTCTCCGCTTCAGCCGGCTGAACAGGGCCCTGCACATCATCCTGATCGTGAGTTTCCTGAGTCTTGCGCTGACCGGACTCACGCTGAAGTTTTCCTATACGGGGTGGGCCGTGGTGCTCTCCCATGTTCTGGGGGGGTTCGAACTCACAGGTTACCTGCACCGTTTCGCCGCCGTGCTGATGTTTTTGATTTTCTTCATACACCTCGGCGACGTCGTCCGCATGAAGCGTTCGGAACACCGCTCCTGGGGTTCGGTCATTTTCGGCCCCGACTCCATGATGTTCAACAAAAAAGACCTGTCGGATTTCATCGGTTCGGTGAAATGGTTCGTGGGGAAGGGCCCCAGGCCGCAGTTCGGCCGCTGGACGTACTGGGAGAAGTTCGACTACTTTGCGGTCTTCTGGGGGGTGGCGGTCATCGGTTCCACGGGGCTGATGCTCTGGTTCTCGGAGTTCTTCACGCGGTTCCTCCCCGGCTGGCTGATCAACGTGGCGACGATCATCCACAGCGACGAAGCGCTTCTCGCGGTCGGGTTCATCTTCACGGTTCATTTCTTCAACACCCACCTCCGCCCCGAAAAATTCCCGATGGACATCGTGATCTTCACCGGACGGATGGACGTCGACGAGTTCATGCTCGACAAGCCCGGCGAATACGAGGAGCTGAAGAAATCCGGAAAGCTCGATGAAAAACTGGTTGAACCCTACCAGCCGATCGTCATCCGGGCCGTGAAGGCCTTCGGGTGGACGGCGCTCACGATCGGGTTCAGCGTCGTGGTCTGGATCATCTACGCCATGCTTTTCGCATACCGGTGACCTCCCCGAAGATGGAGCGGCCGGCAAGTTTGAGAATTAGCCCGTAATCATTACATTGATCACTGTTTCTTATCATTGTCCCTTTTCATGAAAAGAATCTTTCCACCGTCATTCTACAACATCATCACGCTCATCGGGACGGCGGTTGCGGGTGTCACCTTCGGGCTGATCCTCTTCCTGATCCTGATCGAATCGATGGCCGCCCAGGAGAAGCCCTACATGGGCATCGTGACGTTCGTGATTCTCCCGGTGTTTTTGTTGCTGGGCATCGCTGTCATGATCTTCGGGATCATGCGCGAACACCACCGCGAGAAATTGGGGAAACCCCACTCCCTCCGTCTTCCGCAGATCGACCTCAACAACCCCAAGCACCGGACCGCGTTCGTGTCCTTCGCGGTCGGCGGCGTTTTGTTGCTGCTCTTCTCGGCCTTTGGCAGCTTCAAGGCCTACGAGTACACCGACTCCGACCAGTTCTGCGGGGAGACCTGCCACTCGGTCATGGAGCCGGAATACACCGCTTACCAGTTCTCCCCCCACGCGAAAGTGGGCTGCGTCCAGTGCCACATCGGATCCGGGGCCGACTGGTTCGTCCGGGCGAAAATATCCGGCAGTTACCAGCTCTACGCCGTTGCGTTCAACAAGTATCCCAAACCGATCCCGACCCCGATCGAGAACCTCCGTCCGGCCCAGGAGACCTGTGAACAGTGCCACTGGCCGAAGCATTTCTTCAGCGAGAAGCAGAGGGTCAACACCTACTTCCTCGCCGACGACGACAACACGAAGTGGAGCATCAACCTGCTGATGAAGATCGGCGGGGGCAACATCGAGGCGGGACCCACCTCCGGCATCCACTGGCACATGAACATCGCCCACGAGGTGACGTACAAGGCGCTGGACAGGGAGCGCCAGGTGATCCCGTGGGTGCGCTCACGGACCCCCGAGGGCGAGGAAACGATCTACAGGAGCACCGAGGTCGAAGTCACGGAAGACTCGCTCGCGAACGCGTTCACGCGCCGCATGGACTGCATCGACTGCCACAACCGGCCGACGCACATCTACCACCCACCCGCCCCGTCGATAAACCACCTCATGGCCCTCGGGTGGATCAGTCCCGCCCTTCCCGGCATCAAGGCCGTCAGCCTGGAGGCGCTCGAGGGCGAGTACTCCACGAAGCCGGGCGCGCTCGACACCATCGGCGCGACCATCGAGGGATACTACCGGGACAACCACCCGGAAATCCTTTCGACCATGCGCACAGCCGTCGACAGCGCCATCGCCGAGGTCCGGAAGATCTACAGCCGGAATTACTTCCCCGAGATGCGGACAGACTGGAAAAAATTTCCCGACAACCTGGGTCACCTGTACTCGCCGGGATGTTTCCGCTGCCACGACGGGAAGCACGTGACGGACCAGGGGAAGGTACTGTCGAAGGATTGCAACACCTGCCACACCATCCTGGCGCAGAAGTTCGAAAACGATTCACTCAGGATATCGCTCGGAGGTATCCAGTACCGGCACCCCGTGGACATCGGAGGGGCGTGGATGGAAATGAACTGCAGCGAATGTCATTCAGCAACCCAGTAGCCCAAAACAGACATGGAAAACAGAACGGAACAACCCGCACAGCCCCGCAAGAGGGAACTGCTCATGTGGATTCTCTCGGGGGGCCTGTTCGGCATGGCCGCATCGATACTCTACCCGCTCTTCGCGTACCTGAAACCGCCCAGGCTCGGCGAGGTGGAAACGTCATCGGTCAAGGCGGGCAAGGTCGACGATTTCCAGGTCGACAGCGGGCAAATCATCAAATTCGGGACGAAACCCGTGCTGCTGGTCCGGACTCCCAACGATGAATTCCGGGCGTTCTCGGCCGTCTGCACGCACCTCGACTGTACCGTACAGTACCGCAGGGAGAAAGGGGTGATCTGGTGTGCGTGCCACAACGGAACGTACGACCTGACCGGGAGGAACATCGGCGGACCTCCTCCGAGGCCGCTCGATGAATTTCGCGTCGTGATCCAGGGAGAGGAGGTTCTCATTTCGAAAAAAGCATGAAAAAAAGACTGAACATCCTGTACGAGTGGGTCAACGACCGGGTTCATCTCGAGGACCTCGTCGAATTCCTGGGAAAAAAGTACGTGCCGGTCCACAGCCATTCCGTCTGGTATTACTTCGGCGGGGTTTCCCTCTTCCTGTTCATCATCCAGGTGGTCACCGGCATCCTCCTCCTGCTGTACTATAAGGGGAGCGAAGAACTGGCCTTCGAGAGCATCAAGTTCATCATGTCCAAGGTGGCGTTCGGCTGGCTCATCAGGTCGGTCCACAGCTGGGCGGCGAACCTGTTCGTCCTCGCGGCGATGATCCACATGTTCAGCGTCTACTTCACGAAGGCGTACCGGAAACCCCGCGAAATCACCTGGCTCACCGGCATGCTCATGTTCTTCCTGGTGCTCGGGTTCGGTTTCAGCGGGTACCTCCTTCCCTGGAACGAACTCGCCTTCTTCGCGACGAAGGTGGGCACGGACATCGCCGGCGTCATCCCGGTCATCGGGAAACCCATCATGGTCTTCCTCCGAGGCGGAGAGGACGTCACGGGAGCGACGCTGTCCCGGTTCTTCGGTTTCCACGTCGCCGTGTTCCCCGGGATATTCACGGTCCTGCTGGGCATCCACCTCATCCTCGTGCAGCGCCAGGGGATGAGTGAACCCCTCCACATCGAACGCGGGGGGGGCAGCGGCGGCAAAACGATGCCCTTCTTCCCGAATTTTCTCCTGCGGGACCTTCTCCTGTGGCTCATCGTGCTCAACCTCCTCGCCATCCTCGCGGTGTTCTTCCCCTGGGAACTGGGACAAAAAGCCGACGCGTTCGCCCCGGCCCCCGCCGGAATCAAACCGGAATGGTATTTCATGTTCATGTTTCAGACCCTGAAATACATCCCGGCGAAATTATGGATCATCGACGGGGAAGTTTTTGGAATCATGCTTTTCAGCATCGCGGGACTCTTGTGGACCCTCGTTCCGTTCTGGGACGCCAAGAGTGCACGCGGAGAAAAAAGCCGCCGGATCATTTACATCGGCATCTTCGTCGTCATGTACATCATTGCCCTGACAATTCTCGGATGGCTCTCATGAATGGTCGATATCGCGGTTTTCTCACAACGTTCGTCCTCATCTTCCTGTTGCACTGTTCCCCGGCGTTACGTGCTCAGGACGGGTGCCTGACGTGCCATCAAACCATGGAGGATCCGCGGGCGGCTCTCTTCCTGAAGGACGTCCACAAGGCGAAGGGGTTTTCCTGCGCGGACTGCCACGGCGGAAACCGGAATGCGGAGGATATGGAGACGGCCATGGATCCCGACGCCGGTTTCAGGGGGGTCCCGTCCGGGGACGAGATCACGGAGATGTGTTCGACCTGCCACTCGGACGGATCGGCCATGGTCAAGACCTATAATTCCATCCTCCCGTGGGGACAGAAGGCCCTCCTGGAGGCCAGCGTGCACAATAAGCTCGCCTCGAACGGGAAGGAACGGATCGTCAACTGCGCGACGTGTCACAACGCGCACGGGATCCTCCCGGTGGAAAATCCGGCTTCCCCGGTATATCCGCTCAACGTGACGAAAACCTGCGGGAAGTGCCACTCCGATGCCTCGTACATGCGGATCTACAATCCCACCATCGCTGTGGACCAGGTCGACAAGTACCGGACGAGCGTTCACGGGAAGAAAAACGCATCCGGGGACCGCAAGGTGGCCGAATGTGCGAGCTGCCACGGCAGTCATGAGATCCGTTCGGCGAAAGACGTCAAGTCCAGGGTGTACCCCACGAACGTGCCCGAAACGTGTTCGTCCTGTCACTCGAATCCGGAATACATGGCGGGGTACGGCATCGAGTCGGACCAGTTCGAAAAATATTCGAAGAGCGTCCACGGGAAAGCCCTCCTCGAGAAGAACGACATCGGCGCTCCGGCGTGCAACGACTGTCACGGGAACCACGCCGCCACCCCGCCGGGGGTCGCGTCCGTGTCCAACGTCTGCGGGACGTGTCACGCCCTGAACGCGGATCTCTTCGCCCAGAGCCCCCACAAGGAGGCGTTCGACGAAGCCGACCTCCCGGAATGCGAAACGTGCCACGGGAATCACGAGATCGTCTCCGCCTCGGAAAAACTTCTCGGCGTCTCCGATGAAGCGGTGTGCAGCTGGTGTCACGGCGGGGATCCGGAGTCGAAAGGCTATAAGACCGCGGCCTCGATGAGGTTGCTCGCCGACAGCATGGACAGGGCCGAACGCCGGGCAATCGGACTCGTCGAGGACGCGGAACAGAAAGGCATGGAGATCTCCGACGCGAAGTTCAAACTCCGGGATGCACGGCAGGCCATTCTCCAGTCACGCACCATGGTGCATTCCTTCGACGAAGAGAGGTTTCGGGAGGTGATTACCGCCGGTATCGCCGTTACGGCCGTCGCGGGCAGCGAGGCAAACGAGGCGATCGATGAATATTATTTCCGGCGATGGGGACTCGTCTTCGCGACGTCGATGCTGATCCTCCTCTCGATTTCACTCTACGTCTACATCCGGAAACTGGAAAAAAGGAAAGAGACCGGAACCCGGAATTCCGCCGGCTGACGGGGAGACGGGTCGGATGGTCGATGACCGGGATTCTTAATTTTGAGAAACCCGGATATGACGTATCTCATATCTGAAAATATCATGCATCACCCGGACCCTGCCCGGTTGTAAAATCCCCGCTGATACCACTGGAGGCCCATTCCCGGATTCCCTCAATTCCCTCCCGAACTGGCACCAAATTTGATAGACCTGTACCGGTCTCTTTCCAGATAGTCCCGCCATCAATCATGATGATGAGGAGAGTCAGATGAAGAAGTTCATTTTCATCGCGCAGGTGGTCAGCGTCTCCCTGATATGGCTCTTCGTCGTCGTCATAACACTCTGGATACTCAACCTTATCTCCCTTTCCATCGATCTCAACGACATGCCCGGTGCCTCCGTAGGCATCAGCATCGTCGCTATTCCCATCTTCATCACCCTGGCCTCGATCCTCACCTACGTCTTTATCGGATTGCAAAGGGGTAAAAACAAAGGTTAACCAACCTCCGAGGAGGAACACGATGGTACGTACACTATTCTGGATGCTCTGCATCATTGTTCCCGGAACACTCTCTGCCCAGGAAATCCGGCTGCCGCAGAACCCGCTGGAAGGGAGAATCGTCTTCGAGGAGAAGGGTTGCATCGAATGTCACCAGCTCGGGGGATACGGCGGGACCGCGGGACCATCCCTGAGCAAGGACCTCTACTTCGGGACCGTCCTGGAGTTGGCGACGATCATCTGGAACCATACGCCCCAGATGAACCGCAAATTCCGCCAGATGCGGGTCTCCCGTCCGGAATTCACCGAGAAGGAGATGACCGACCTGTTCGGGTTCCTCTACTACCTCAGGTACCTGGGAGAACCCGGCGGGGTGGCGAGGGGAAAGAAGTTGCTCGAATCCAAGGGCTGCAGGCAGTGCCATTCCCTGGGAGGATCGGGTGGTGGGGTCGGAGTCCCGCTCGATTCGATCACGGTGACCGCGTCCCCCCTCTACATCGTGCAGTCGATGTGGAACCACGTCCCGGCGATGAAGGAGCAGATCTCGAAGACAAACCTGGTGTACCCCGAACTCTCCGGTCAGGACATCGCCGACATCACGGCCTACATCCGCCAGGCGACGATGAACACGACGGTCGTGGGGGGCGCGGCACCCGGCGATCCCCACCTGGGAAGGGAAATCTTCGCCTCGAAAGGCTGCAACGACTGCCACATGACCGGGGAAGGAAAGAGGAAAATCATCGCCCCCAACCTCTCGCGGATCGAGTTGCGGGAAAGCGTCACCGAAACCGCGAGCCTGATGTGGAACCACGGCCCGATGATGCTGCAACACATGGAGGACAGGTCGATCGACTGGCCCCGATTCGAGGGGAACGAGATGGCGGACCTGATCGCCTACCTCTACTTCCTGGATTTCGAGGACAAACCCGGGGACCCGAAAAAGGGAGAGGGTGTGTTCGCGGCGCGCGGGTGTGGCAGCTGCCACGGGAAAAACGGATCCGGGAAGGGACCCGACCTGGCGACGATCACGCACTTCGATTCCCCCATCAGGATGATCCAGCTGATGTGGAACCACGCCCAGAGCATGGAGGACATGCTCATCACGCAGAACAAGCACTGGCCGGAACTGACCGGTGACGAGATGCGCAACCTCTACGCCTACATCAGGGAAGCAACGAAGAAATAACCTTCCGACACAACCATACCCGGCCGTCGATGAAAGAGTTGAAAACAGGGTCGATCGCGAGCGTTGTCGTCCGATTTGCGTATGCGGGGTGCCTGATCCTTTCCGGGGCATGCGCGATCTCTTCGGGGGACGAGCCGGACCAACCCATTGCCTACAATCACAAACTGCATATCGAGACCGTCGGACTCGAGTGCGCGGAGTGCCACCGCTACGTGGAAACGTCCGCCGCCGCCACGTTACCACCCCTCGAAGTGTGCCGCTCCTGCCACGAGTCCGAACCGCTCACCGAGTCTCCGGAGGAAACCGTCCTCCTGAAATATGTTGCCGACGGGACCGAGATCCCGTGGAAGAGGATCTATCACGTCCCGGACCACGTCTATTTTTCACATCGCCGGCATGTCGTCCTGGGGGAACTCGACTGCGGTCTGTGCCACGGGGTCATGCAGGAGCAGACGGCGCCGGTCCGGTCGGCGTTTCTCGAGGTGAAGATGGAGAACTGCATGGACTGCCACCGGGAACACAAGGTCACCAATGATTGTCTCTCCTGTCATCGTTGAACGAGGGGTGAAGAATGGAAATTAGTCGACGTGATTTCGTCAAGCTGATCGGGGGGATATCGGGTAGCGTCGCGCTCGGGGGATGCGCCCTCGACGAAGTGCTGGAGATTCCGGAGAGGATCGTCCGCCGGATGCGCACCGGGCCGGGGCTGGAAACCTGGAAGAACACCGTCTGCGGATTGTGCCCCGCCGGGTGCGGGATGAGCGTCCGGCTGATCGACTCCGTACCCGTGGGGATCAAGGGGAACGGTCAGTATCCGGTCAACCAGGGAGGTCTCTGTCCGCTGGGGCTCAACGCACTCCACCTCCTTTACCATCCCGACCGCCTCAAGGGACCCGTCCGGAGGGTGGGGAATCCCGGGAGCGGGAAATGGGAACCGGTCTCCTGGGATGAAGCACTGACAACGATCGCCGACCGGCTGACAGAACTCCGGAGGTCCGGGCGGTCCCGCGAGGTCGCGGTCCTCGGCAACACGGAGCGGGGTGTGATGGAGGAACACCTTCGCCGGTTCCTGACGTCGTACGGCTCGCCCAACTACTTCCGATTTTCACCGGAACAGAACGATTCGGTCCCCTTCGCGCTCGTCCACGGCCGTCCCGACATTCCCTCGTTCGACCTGCTCGGCGCCGGCCTGGTGTTGAGTTTCGGCGCGAACTTCCTGGAGGACGGGTGGTCGCCGGTGTATTACACGAAACTCTACAGCCGGCACCGGGAGCAGCAGACGCGGTACATCCAGGTGGAATCGCGCATGAGCATGACCGCCTCGAACGCCGAACGCTGGATACCCGTGCGTCCCGGGACGTACGGGGCGCTCGCCCTCGGTATCGCGTACGTCCTCATCCGGGAGGACCTCTTCAACGAACGGTTCGTGCGCAACGACACGTTCGGATTCGAAGACTGGGTCGATACCGCGGGGACGAAACACATCGGTTTCCGGAACATCGTCCTCGGGAACTACTACCCGGAGAAGGTCTCGGAAATCACGGGCGTCCCGGCCGCAACGATCCTGGAACTCGGGAGGCTCGTGGGAAGCACGCCGAAGACCGTTGTCATCGGCGGGTCGGGTGCGGGCGACAATACCAACGGGACATTCTCACAGATGGCCGTTCAGAGCCTCAACGCCCTCCTCGGGAACTACGACCCCGGGGGAGGGGTCTTTTTCCACGGCCATGCACCGCTCGACCGGTTCCCCGATCTCACGCTCGACGGTCCGGCGAAGGCGGGCATCCGGGCCGAACCGCTCGGCGGCCCCGGGAAGGATGCGTATCCCCTGACCGGTTTTTCCATCGATCGCTTTGCGAAGAACGTTGCCGCGGAAGAACCCTACCCCCTCAGCGTCCTCTTCCTCTACGGCGGCAATCCCCTCTTCCAGGCGCTGAACCACCAGGACCTTTCCGCCGCGCTGAAGAAGGTCCCGCTCGTCGTCAGTTTTGATACGATCATCAACGAGACGAGCGAGTACGCCAACCTCGTGCTCCCCGAACACACGTTCCTGGAGAACTGGGGCGAGGTTTCGGACGTCCCGACGGTCGGGTTTTCGCACCTCGGCATCCGGCAGCCCGTGGTCGAGGCCCTGCACGACACGCGCAACGCCGGTGACGTGTTCATCGAACTCGCCCGCCGGATCGGCGGCGCCGTCGGCTCGTCGGCCCCGTTCACCGATTACCTCGGGGGACTCAAACACGCCGTCCGCGGTCTGTACCGGTCCGGCGAGGGCTCCGTGGTCACGCGCGGTCAAAAGACGCGGTGGCTCGAATACCTCCAGCAGAGGGGATGGCAGAGCGGTCGGTACTCGAGCTTCGATGAGTTCTGGGACCAGCTTCTGACCCACGGGGGCTGGTGGAATCCCGTGCGGCGGGATGGGAAGGCGGGCGGCAAATTCCCGACTCCATCCGGGAAGTATGAATTCTACTCCCGGAAACTGATGGATGAACTCCACGCGCGGGCGGACCGCGGCGGGACCACGGACTCCCGGGGGAACCTCGAATCGCTGCTGAGCCGCCTGGACATCGCGGCCCGGGGGGACAACGTGGCCCTTCCGCACCACGAGCCCGTGCCCTACGAAGGGGACCGTCCGCTCTACCTGGTCACGTTCCAGGTGCTCCCCAACCGTGACGGTGTCGGGGCCGCTCTCCCGATGATGCAGGAAATGTTCGGGTACGCGGTGCACGCCCACTGGGAGTCCTGGGTCGAGATCCACCCGGAGACGGCCGCCGCCGCGGGCATATCCTCCGGGGACTGGACCTGGGTGGAGTCGTCGGTCGGAAGCGTGCGGGTCAGGGCCAGGGTGACGCCCGGCATCATGCCCGATGTTGTCGCGATTCCCTTCGGGATGGGTCACACCTCCTACGGACGGTACGCGCGGGGCTACGGGGTCAACCCGAACACCATCCTCAGGAACCTCCACGACCGGTTGAGCGGCAAGCCCGCGACCGGGGCGACAAAAATCAGAATCTCACGTGCAGTCTAAATCAGAGGGACCCGCCCATGGCTAAATGGACGATGGCGATCGACCTGGACCGGTGCACCGGCTGCGGCGCGTGCATGGTGGCGTGCAAGACGGAGAACAACGTCCCCATCGTGACCCCGGAGGAGGCCCACGAGGGCAGGGTGATGAACTGGATGGAGATGATCACCGAGTACGAGGGTGATTATCCCAACCTCTCGGTGAGGCGGATGCCGAAACCCTGCTTCCATTGCGACAATCCCCCCTGCACGCGTGTCTGCCCGGTGGGGGCAACGTACCGGAACGAGGAAGGGCTCGTCGCCCAGATCTACCACCGGTGCATCGGATGCCGGTACTGCATGGTCGCATGCCCCTTCACGGCGAAGGTGTTCAACTGGCATGAACCGATCTGGATGGAAGGGGCGGACACCTGTTATAATCCGGACGTGTCGCGGCGGATGGTCGGTGTAGTGGAGAAGTGCTCCTTCTGTGCTCACAGGCTGACGAAAGTGAAGGAAGAGGCTGACGGGGAGGACCGGTCGAATAACGACGGGGAGTACCTCCCCGCCTGCGCCGAGATCTGCCCCGCGGACGCGATCACGTTCGGGGACCTCGAGGACAGGACGAGCGCCGTCTACGGGAAGTCGCGGGATTACCGGGCCCACAGGATCATGGAGGACCTGGGTGTGGAACCCAAAGTGTACTACCTTTCGAAGAGGACGTGATGACAGAGAAACATCTTCCCTACGAACACGAACTCGACGCCACGCTCTACAAGCCCATCTATCACACCGGGAAGGGGTACTACCTGACGGTCGCCGTCCTCCTCGCCGTCATCGTCTGGGCG
The DNA here is from genome assembly GCA_003235555.1 of Ignavibacteria bacterium. Classification (GTDB taxonomy): domain Bacteria; phylum Bacteroidota; class Ignavibacteria; order UBA10030; family SZUA-254; genus SZUA-254. The sequence continues at coordinate 27,034 of QJVY01000065.1, forward strand.
CTCTACATGTTTTACATGCAGCTCCGGACGGGCCTCGGCCTCACCGGGATGGCTCAGCCGATTTCCTGGGGCTTCTACATCGTCAATTTCGTGTTCTTCATCGGCATCAGCCATGCGGGGACGCTGATCTCGGCGATCCTCCGCCTCTCCAAGGCGGAGTGGAGGCGCCCCATCACCCGCATGGCGGAGGTCATCACCGCCATCGTCCTGGCGATCGGGGGGCTGCACCCGATCATCGACCTCGGACGGCCGGACAGGATGCTCAACCTTCTCACCTCGGGGCGGCTCCAGTCCCCGCTCCTCTGGGACGTGACCAGTATTACGGCCTACTTCACGGCGAGTACCGTGTACCTGTATGTGCCGATGATCCCAGATATCGCCCGCCTGCGCGACCAGGGGGGGAAGATGAAATGGCTCTACACCTTCATGGCCTGGGGATTCACCGGCACCGAGCGCCAGAAACACATTCTCAACCGCGCCATCAATATTTTGATGGTGATGGTCATCCCCATCGCGGTTTCGGTGCATACCGTCATTTCCTATATCTTTTCGATGACCCTTCAGCCGGGCTGGCACAGCACGATCTTCGGCCCGTATTTCGTGGTCGGCGCCATCTTTTCCGGCATCGCGGCCCTGTTGATCGTCATGATCGCCTTCCGGAAGGCCTTCCACCTGGAGGCGTACCTGAAGGAGATCCACTTCAAGTACCTCAGCACGCTCATGCTGATCATGTCCATCATCTGGTTCTATTTCACCTTCTCGGAGTACCTGACGGGTGTCTTCGGCGACGAACCGCATGAAATGGACATCATCATGTACAAGTTCACCGGGCCCTTCGCAGTCTTTTTCTGGGGAATGGTCGTGTGTAATTTCGTCATCCCGATGGTCCTCCTCGCCTTCAAGAAATTCAAAACGATGACCGGTATCCTCGTAGCTTCCATCGCCGTGGTGACCGGCATGTGGCTGGAGAGGCTCATCATCGTCGTGCCGTCGCTCGCGAACCCGAGGATGGACCTGCCGATGGGGATCTACATCCCCACCGCGACGGAATGGGCCCTGTTCGCCGGAGGGATCGCCGTCTTCATCCTCGGTTTCATGCTGTTCGCGAAGATGTTTCCGTTGATTTCGATCTGGGAGATCGAGGAGGGAAGGAAAGAGGGTTTGAAGGAGGTCGAGGAGAGGATCCACAGCTACCTCCCGTCCACCCCCGGCACGACCTGAAAAACCTCGTCGCCGTTCTCGGCGAACCTCCGGCGGGCAGGGACGGGGAACGCCCGTCCGGTCCTCCGGTTCCTCAACGCGCCGGCCGGGAGCCGATCGGCGTGGATATTTTCCCGAAGTTCGATATCTTACCTGAAATCCACCCCCCAGATTCGTATCCGACCTTGTACGGTCACACTGCCGTGCGGGATCGGAATAAAGAGGAGTGCTCCAATTGCGCGTTACCGCCGGCATTGCCCAGTTCGCCCCCGAGATTCTGGACCTGGGGAAGTCGATAAAAAAAGCGGCATCGATCATCGCCCGGGCCAAAAAGAAGGGTGTGCAACTCCTGGCATTCGGCGAAACCTGGCTCCCCGGCTATCCGGTCTGGTCCGACTCGGGCGGTTACAGCGAGTGGGACAACGCGCTCAACAAGAAACTCCACGCACGCCTTTACAAAAATTCCCTCGAGCTCGGCTCCCCCGAATACCGTGAACTGGCGAAGGCCGTCGCCAAAAATAAACTCCAGGTGGCGATCGGCGTCAACGAACGCGCGGGCAGGTCACTCTATAATGCACTCCTGATTTTCGATGAAAAGGGCGGGCTCGCCATCCACCGGCGGAAACTCGTTCCCACGTTCGGCGAGCGGCTGGTCTGGGCGCACGGCGACGCCGTGGACCTGGGGGTCCACGATTCGAAAATCGGGAAGGTCGGGGGACTGATCTGCTGGGAGCACTGGATGCCGCCGGCGAGACAGGTTCTGCATGAAGCCGGTGAGACGATCCACATCGCGGCATGGCCGCACGGGAAGGAACATCACCAGATCGCGAGCCGCCATTACGCCTTCGAGGGACGGTGCTTCGTCCTCGCGGCGGCGCTCTACACCGAAAAGAAGATGTTCCCGAAAGACTATGAGCTGCGCGGGGAGCTGAAGAAGCAGCCGAAAGTGTTATTGAACGGTGGCAGCGCCATCATCGCGCCCGACGGCACATACCTCGTCGAACCCGTTTTCGGGAAGGAAAAGCTCCTCGTGGCCGACATCGACACCGACCGGGCCGCCGAGGAGACGCTGACCCTCGACGTTGCGGGGCATTACTCGCGCCCCGACATTTTCGACCTGACGGTGAACCGGAAACGGAAAAACGGAGGGTAGAGCGGTGAAAATGAGAGCCATAGTGTACATCCTTTCCACCGTGTTCATCCCGGTATGGGGGTGGTCGCAACCGGCAATCGAATGGAGCAATGCATACTATGGTGCGGTGGAGGGAGCCGCATACGCTTTAGCTGCTACCAGCGACGGAGGGTGTGTTTTTGGAGATCGGTATTGGCCCGGAATAGATGAGGTCCGTTTGGTGAAAATCTCTGAACAGGGGGATATTTTGTGGGATCGACGATTCAACGGACATGGGCTCTACGGCACACGCATGAGATCAATGTCACCGACCCCGGATGGTGGGTTCATTCTGCTCGGCGATTATTGGACGTCTACCAGCATTCATGACATACATCTGATAAAAACGGATTCCTCGGGATTTTACGAGTGGGAACAAACCTTCTCCGATACCACTCTCCTGTACGCCAGCTCCGTTGCCGCGTTACCGGGCGGGGGATTTATCATCTCGTGCACCCAGGAAACGGTCAACACCGGCAACACCAATGTGAAGATGGTAAAACTGGATTCAGCCGGGTCACCGATATGGTCACGGCTCTATGGCGGCCCTGGGACGGAATACGGCAAACTCTCCACCCTCGGTGACGGCGGATTTATCTGCGTCGGAGGAACAACGTCTTCCGGGGCCGGTGGAACGGATGTGTGGCTGGTCCGATTGACACCGGACGGCGACACACTCTGGACAAGGACCTACGGGGGCTCCCTCGAAGAAGCGGGAAATTCGATCGTCACGATGCCAGACGGTGGATTCATGATCTGTGGCAGGACATCGTCCTCCGGGGCCGGTGGATCAGACGGCCTGTTGATACGAACCGACAGCCTGGGGAATCAGCTGTGGATGCAGACATACGGAGACAGCGCGGAGGATTGGTTCAACGCGATTGCCCTGCTCAATGACACCTCACTGGTCATGGTCGGGGCCACCGCCAGTCAGTACAGCTGGTTGAGATATGCTTACGCAGTCGGAGCGGATACGAGTGGAGAGGAAAAATGGTCACTGTCCTTCGGATGGCCCGTCGTCGGATCACCCCATATTTCCGCGATAAAGTCAGTTGCACTTGGGGTGACCCCAGGCCAAAACGGTCGAATATTTATAGGAGGCTCGGTGGCGTATACCTATAATTATGGATCCTTCAGTGATGCCGGGGTCAGCGGTTTAAGAATCACACCCACATCCGTGGAGATTCAAGCCGATGTGCCGGAGCGGCATCTTCTCCATCAAAATTATCCCAACCCCTTTAACCCCACAACGACGATCAGGTTCGATATCACGCAAGGGTCCTTCGTGAAATTGCGGATCTTCGACGTCACGGGTCGTGAGCTCCTCACGCCGGTAAACGAATATCTCGGACCCGGGTCATACAGCACGGACGTCGGGATGCCTGCGTATCCCTCCGGGGTGTATTACTATCAACTCCAGACCCCGGCATTCACCTCCATCAGGAAAATGATCCTGATGAAATGACGTTGATTAAGTCCCCGTAGATTTGAGAGTGCCGGGGAACCCATCTCTCACATATCCAGGTGAGAACGGACAGATGAAGGCAATCCTCATCGAACGACAGGGACCCGTTGAAGGCGCCGGTCTCAAGCCCGAAGAGCTGCCTACCCCCTTCCCCCGTTCCGGGGAAATTCTCCTGAAAATTTCCGCCTGCGGCGTCTGTCACACCGACCTCCACATCGTCGAGGGAGACCTGCCATTGGTCAAAACTCCCGTCGTTCCGGGCCACCAGATCGTCGGCATGGTCGAGGGGATCGGAAAACCGGGCCCGTCGGCGGATCCCCGCGACAGTGGTGACAGACCTGTCGCAATCGGTGACCGGGTCGGAGTGCCCTGGCTCAGTTCGACCTGCGGAAAATGCCATTACTGCCTGACCGACCGGCAGAACCTCTGCGATTCGATCCGGTTCACCGGATACCATATCGACGGGGGATATGCCGAATACGTTTCGGTGCCCGCGGAGTCGGCGTACCGGATTCCGGAGACGTTCACCGACATCATGGCCGCACCCCTTCTCTGCGCGGGGATCGTGGGATACAGAGCCGTGAAACTCTCCGGGATCGGGAGCGGAATGCGGCTTGGGATGGTGGGTTTCGGGGCGTCGGCGCATGTCAACATCCAGGTCGCGCGATACCTCGGGGCGGACGTCTATGTCTTCTCGCGCGATACGGACCACCGGAAACACGCTGGAGACCTCGGTGCGGTGTGGACCGGGACACTCGAGATGGTGCCGCCGCACCTGCTCGACGCGGTGATCAGCTTCGCGCCGGCCGGGGGGATCGTACCGCGGATGCTGGAACTTTTATTGAAGGGGGGGAGGCTGGTTTTGGCGGGGGTCTTCGTCTCGCCCATCGCGGCGTTCGAGTATCCGTTGTTGTATCATGAGCGCTCGATCTCGAGCGTCGCCAACTCCACGCGCGCCGACGCGACGGAGTTTCTGGAACTCGCCGGGAAGATCCCGGTCACGACGGAAGTGACAGTGTTCGGCCTCGACGAGGCAGGGAAGGCCCTGGGCGCGCTCAAGCGGAGCGGTCTCAGGGGAGCGGCAGTTCTGGTTCCCTGAGGGTCGTGGTGGCGGGACCCGGGCGTCGGGTCGGCTCAATCAGTCGGGGGTCCGGCCTGTCATGGTTCCGGTCGTCTTCTTACCGGCACGCACCAGGGGCGAGGGGCGTCCCACCGTAAACCTCGACACCGATGAACCGCCCCCGGCCTCGAGGCGGAAGAGGAAGACACCCTCCGGCAGGGAGGAAACGGGAACACTCAGCGTGTGCATTCCCGCCGTCAGCGGGCCTTCCACGGGCGCCGCGATGATCCGTCCCGCCGCGTCCAGGACCGACAGCGTTACCGGGCCGTCGGACGGCAGGCGGAACCGCACGGTGACCATTCCGGAGGCCGGGTCCAGGTCGGTTGTGCGGACCGGGTAGAGAAGGGCCGAGGCGGCGGAGCCACGTACGGTCGCAGGGAAGCTGAGCAAATTACCGGATACGGTGGGTGGCGGCGGAGGCACCTCCCCTGCAGGGACGATGCTGATTCTCGCTTCCGGCCGTGCCCCGTCCGACGACGATAGAATGAGCGATCCCGCCTGTGCCATCTTGACCCAGTACGCCTTCCCCGGCGTGATCGTGTCGGCGGCCTGGTATCCCGCGGAATACGCGAAGAAATTGCTGGCGATCATTCCACCAGGGACGGAGGTGATCTGGGAGACCGGCACCGGGTCGGTGATCGATCCCACCATGTTCCACCCAGCGTTGACGGTGAAGGTGTCCTCCGGAAGAGCGTAACCGGAGACCTGCACCGACCCGCCGCTTCCGTAGTTCAGCCAGTATCCGGGACCGTGCGTCGCGGTCGCCGTGGCCGCATAGCCCGACGGGGTGAAAGCGAAGAGGTTTGAGATCCGCCCCGGGAACAGTGAATCCACGAGCGGGTTCACGGGCGAGACCGGGACGCTCAGCATGTTCCAGCCATTCGAGACGTTGATCGACCCGAGGATGAGGACGTCCGCGCCTTCCTGCAGGATTGAAAACTGTGACGTGTTTCCCTGCGGGTCGGTGGCCGTCGCCGCAACGGGATCGCAGGTGCAGGTGTCGAAGGCCACGATGAACGTGCTGTCTCCCTGGACGGTTGAAGACCCGAGCCAGTCATATCCCTCCCACCAGGTGTCCGTGATTTTCCTCCCGTCGTAGACGTCGATGACCGAACCGGGGCGGTCGTGCATCCCGGTGATGTACGCCTGGGCGCCGGCGCGCGTGTAACTGGTGAGCGAAGGGGGAGCGATGATGTCCTGCGACTGGATGATGGTGATCCCGTCGCCGCCGTTGTCGAGGAAGTGGTTCTTCCTTACGGTGTTACGCTGCGCCTCGTTCGGCGTCCCGCCCGGGCTCGAGATCAGCACACCGTACTGGATATTTTCCTGAATGGTATTGGCCGCGTGATCCTGTCCGAGGGACGACCCGACAATGTTGTCCGTCGCCCTGGAGACGAGCGCGATGCCCGCACCGTTCGATCTGATGTCGTTGCCGGAGATCAAATGATGGTGCGACGGATAGTTGAAGGCGGCATGGCCGCCGGCCACCTCGATTCCGTAGGAAGTGTTGTGGTGGATTGTGTTCCCCGAGATCTCGTCGCCGTAGGATCCCGGCCCGAGTATGATCCCGTTGTCGTTGGGCACCGGTCCGCCCACCGAGTTCGCACCGATGGTGTTCCCCGTGATGACGACGTCGTGCGTGCCGATCCCCACCAGGATGCCTGCCTCGCGGTTTCCCGAGATGATGTTGGCGGGGTCCGGGTCCGCGGTCCCTACCACGTGTTCCCCACCGTAGAGCATCTCGATCCCATATCCGTTGGATTGCTTCAGGATCCCAGCGGAGTCCGTGCCAATGTTGTTCCCGAGAATTTTTGTACCCATGCCCAGGTCCGTACTTTCGGCCCCGACAATCGAGATTCCGATCAGGTTGCGTGAAATGGTGTTGCCGGTGGCGTTCGAATGGAGACCTCCGATGATGTTACCCGATCCCAGCACGAACACCCCGAACTGGTTGTACACCGTGTCGCCGTTCGGGGCAATTCCGATCGCGTTTCCGTACCCCCCAACCCCGATCTGGTTCTCGATAACGAGATTGGAATCCCCGATGAGATTGATGCCCGCCTGGTCCATCCCGAGAAAGACGTTGTCGTGGATGATGTTGCGGGGTCCGGCGACATCGAGGCCTTCCGTCGCGTCCCGGAACACCAATCCCCTGACGGTGCAGCCGGTATCGACCACCATCAGGAAGGAGTACGATCCGGAGCCTTGGATTGTGATTTCTCGGTTCGACGCCGAGACCGTGGAATGGTTGGGTGGACCAAAAGTTCCCATGAGGGAATCGACCACGATGGTCCCGGTGACACCGAAAGCGACAACGGCGGGGACACCCATGTACCCCGCCTCCTCAAGAGCGGCCCGGAGCGTGCAGCGGTGCTGCCAGTCCTCGCAGACACCGTCGATGGATTCGTCCTCCTCGGTTTCGGGATCGTCCCAGGGAAACGCGTCTTCATCGTCGGCGAGAGAGTTGACGACGGAGGACATCTGCGCATATGATTTCTGTTGTAATCCGGGGAGCAGAGTAGTGAGGAGACAGAGTGGAAGGAGGATCTTCCACACGGAAGAGGTACGGCCCATAGACACTCCATGTTGTTGACGTCGTGATCGACGCCGGGGAGCGACCGTCCGCTATGGAAAAAACCGATACGTGTGGGTAGGTCGGCTGACCGGGATCGGTGATCGAATATAATTTCTGGCCGGGTGATTGTCAAACCGTCCGGCATGACGGCGGGATGAATTTCCTAATTAATTGAATAAAAATCGGGGATTTTAAGGAAAAACGAATTGGCCGGAAACCGTGGATGTCGCCCTCCGGTTCACCTACGATAAATTTCCTTCGGACCTATTACTTCTGCAGGACAAGGTTCCTGGTCTGGGAGGAGGACCCCGCCTCTAACCGATAGTAGTATACCCCTCCCGCAAACCCTTCGGCGTTCCACTCGCGTGAATACACGCCAGACGCGAGATGTTCGGACACCAGCGTGGAAACTACCCTGCCCAGAACGTCATACACCTTGAGTGTGACGAATCCGCCCTGCGGAATCCGGAATTCGATGACCGTCCCCGGGTTGAAGGGGTTCGGATAGTTCTGACTCAAACCAAAATTCTTCGGCAGTTCGGACGGGGCGGTGCGGATACCGGTCACCACCTCGGAAAGCGGCCTGCGCCAGAGGCCCTCGATGTCGTTGCCCCAGAACAGGTATCCTTTTCCGGTTGAGAGGTAGCTCAACCCTCCGCTGTCCGGCAGGTTCTCCGTCACATCCGTCCAGCTTTCGCCGTTATCCGTCGTCATCTGGACACCGATATCCGTATCGAACTGATACCGGCCGGATTGTACAAAGAGTGCCGGTCCCGCCGACGCAAGATTGTTGGCATTCCGGCTCTGCAGATTCGTCTGCTGCCAGGATGTGCCGCTGTCCGTCGAAATGAAGAGACCGCCCCATTCAAGGATTCCCGTTGACAAACCCGCGAAAGCCGCGAAGCCCCCTCCCGGCGCCGGTGTAAAAGCCCAGTCCATGGCCCTTTCCGGTATTCCCGACGACCATGTGGATCCCGTGTCCGATGAATATGCTGAAACATCGTAATTGCTGGCGAACATGTACGGACCGATGACGGCCAATGTCGACGCGCAGCCGATTCCATCCCACAACGGGGACCAGGTATCGCCGTAGTCGGTCGACCGGAAGATGCCATCGGAATATGTTCCGGCATAGAGATAGGTACCGCCGGATGGAGCCGGCCCTGTGGCGAGGGACGCGATCGCGGAATCGGTGAGGCCCGTGTTGACGGGGACCCACTGATCTCCGTTGTCCGTGGAGCGGAAGACACCCCCGCTGATAAACACCTGTGCCGTAGCGGTGAAGAGTGTGGTATCGATGACAGCGAGTGACGGGGTGTAGAGGTTCGAGAGGCCACCGTTGACCGCGACCCACGTTGAGCCGTCATCGGTGGAACGAAAGACGCCGTTCCCCCAGGTGCCGACGAACAGGGCGCCCCCAAGGGTAACCACCTTCTGCGGGGACAGGCTGTCCAGGCCGACGGACACCCACTGGGCGTGAGAAACGGATATCGTTGTCAGCGACAGGATTGCGATAAGACTGAACGACCCGAAGAACCTGTAAACCATGATGCCGGTCCTTTGCTCCCCTGAAAAAGGGGGGATTGAAACGTGATGGTACCTGCCGCTGTGATATGGTGTTCCCGATTACGCGATACGTTTCCGGGGGCGCCTGTTGCCGTCACACCAGGTCGAACCGGTCGAGATTCATGACCTTGTTCCACGCGGCCACGAAGTCTGAGACGAACTTCTTCTGCGCGTCCGCACTTCCGTAGACCTCCGCCAGCGCGCGGAGCTGCGAATTCGAACCGAACACCAGGTCGACCCGGGTGCCGGTCCATTTCACCTTCCCGCTCTTCCGGTCCCGCCCTTCGAACATCTCTCCGTCCCTGGACGTGGCCTTCCACTCCGTCCCCATGTCGAGCAGGTTCACGAAGAAGTCGTTGGTGAGCGTTTCCGGTTTGTCGGTGAACACGCCGTGTTTTGCCTGACCGGTGTTGGCGTTCAGCGCGCGCATACCTCCCACGAGCACGGTCATCTCCGGTGCGGTGAGGGTGAGCAATTGCGCTTTGTCAATCAACAACGCCTCGGCCGAGAGTGTGTACTTTCCTTTGACGTAATTGCGGAAGCCGTCTGCGATCGGTTCGAGGACGGCAAACGAGGCCGCGTCGGTCTGCTCCTGCGAGGCATCGGTCCGCCCTGGAGTGAAGGGAACCTTCACGTCGTGGCCGGCCTTCTTCACAGCCTGTTCCACGGCGGCGCATCCGCCGAGGACGATCAGGTCGGCCAGGGAGACCTTCTTGCCGCCGGAGGCGGAACCGTTGAAGTCGTCCCTGATACCCTCGAGGGTCTTCAGGACTTTCGCGAGCTGGGCGGGTTGGTTGACTTCCCAGTCCTTCTGAGGAGAGAGCCGGATCCGTGCGCCGTTGGCACCGCCGCGTTTGTCCGACCCGCGGAAGGTCGACGCGGCCGCCCAGGCGGTAGATACGAGCTGCGACACGGAGAGTCCGGAGGAGAGGAGTTTTCCCTTGAGGGAGGCGATGTCCTTCTCGTCGATCAGTTTGTGATCGACCGCCGGTATCGGGTCCTGCCAGATGAGTTCCTCCCTGGGAACCTCCGGGCCGAGGTAGCGCGCGCGCGGACCCATGTCGCGGTGTGTCAACTTGAACCACGCGCGGGCGAAGGCGTCGGCGAACTGGTCCGGATGTTCCATGAACCGGCGGGAAATTTTTTCGTATGCGGGGTCGATCCGGAGCGAGAGGTCGGTGGTCAGCATCGATGGAGCGATTTTCTTCGACGGGTCGTGTGCGTGCGGCACCGTGCCGGCACCGGCGTCCCCCTTCGGTTTCCACTGGTTGGCGCCACCCGGTCCCTTGGTCAACTCCCATTCGTATCCGAAGAGGTTTTCGAAGAAGTTGTTGCTCCACCTGGTGGGCGTCGTGGTCCAGGTGACTTCGAGGCCGCTGGTGATCGCGTCTCCCCCCTTGCCCGTCCCGTAACTGTTCTTCCACCCGAAGCCCTGCTCCTCGAGTGGAGCCGCCTCCGGTTCCGGGCCCACGTGGGTCGGGGGGGCGGCGCCGTGCGCCTTGCCGAACGTGTGGCCGCCGGCGATGAGCGCGACCGTCTCCTCGTCGTCCATGGCCATTCGCGCGAAGGTCTCGCGGATGTCCCTGGCCGCCGCCACCGGGTCCGGGTTGCCGTTCGGGCCTTCCGGGTTGACGTAGATCAACCCCATCTGCACCGCGGCCAGAGGATCCTCGAGGTCGCGGTCGCCCGAGTAGCGCTTGTCCTCGAGCCACTTTCCCTCGGAACCCCAGTACACGTCTTCCTCCGGTTCCCACACGTCCTCGCGCCCTCCGCCGAAACCGAAGGTCTTGAAGCCCATCGATTCCAGGGCGACGTTGCCGGCCAGGATCATCAGGTCGGCCCAGGAGATCTTCCGGCCGTACTTTTGTTTGATGGGCCAGAGGAGCCGGCGCGCCTTGTCGAGGCTGACGTTGTCGGGCCAGCTGTTGAGAGGCGCGAAACGCTGCTGGCCGGCCCCGGCGCCGCCGCGCCCGTCGCCGGTGCGGTACGTACCCGCGCTGTGCCATGCCATCCTGATAAAAAGCGGCCCGTAGTGCCCGAAATCCGCCGGCCACCAGTCCTGGGAATCGGTCATGAGCCCGAGGAGATCTTTTTTCAGAGCCGTGAAGTCGAGGCTTTTGAACTCCTTCGCGTAGTCGAATTCCCTCCCCATGGGGTCGGTGAGCGGGGAATGCTGGTGGAGGATCCTGAGGTTTAGCTGGTTGGGCCACCAGTCCCGGTTGGACGTGGCCGATCCCGTGGCGGCGTGCGCCACCGGGCATTTGCTGCCGTTATTCATTGGGTGTCTCCTGAGGTCGTTCGAACGATCGTACCGTGGTAGAGTAAATATACGGCTTCCGGGAGAATATCGCTAACGGCGCGCCGGTGTTCCGCGCGCGTGTGAAGGGAAAAAACTCCGGGATGTAGTCTTTGTCAATCCAGGTGGGGGCGGCGGCCCATCCGGACCAGGACCATGGCAGTCAGCGGGCTGAATCCCGCTGCCGCAGTGATGAGCGCAAGGTTACCGGCGGAGCTGCTCTCTTCGGCGGAGTGGATTTCACGACGAAAGTACTGCCGATCGATAGGAATCGTTTGGTCACATCGTTTCTTTCTGTGCCATCATCCATCTGTTTTTGGCATAGGCAGCAGGAAGGTGTACGAGGTGGCATTTGCCGCAACTTTCCATTCCGATTCGCTGGCCAAGTCCGGCAACCGCCGCCGGATCCGGCTTTGAAGATTTCAGCGCCTTTCCGAGGTTATCGAGAAGGTCGTCTATCTCGGAGTCCACGAAATACTTCCTTTCACTTTCGTGACATGCCTGACAGGCATTCTTCAATTCTGTGAAGCGGTTGCGGAAGTTGTCAAAGTGTTTCCGGGCCCCTTCGAGATTTCCATTCTGTGCTTCAATTTCTATCCCGACCATGGATAGTTCCAAGGTCAGCATGAAACGCTTGAATGCAAGGTCCTGCTTTGTAACCGGATCCGACAGGCTGATGGTGGAGAAATCCTGCCAGTGATACCGGTATTGAACCTTCGGCAGGTTGGAGACGTGGCACTCCTGGCAAATCATATCCACATTCCCGACCGCTTCCATCACTTTCCCGGGTTCACCCTGCCCGATGAGACGCTCCAGCTCGTCCAGGGGAGCCATGGGAAAAGATTTCTTCCATTCAGGAACGAGACCGGACAACTCCGAATAGTGTTTCCTGAATGATTCGAACAAAACCTTCGCACCTTCTCGATCACCCTCGTTCATTTTTAAGATAAAGCCTGAAAACGGGTTCGCCATTTCAAACATCTTGATCTGATACAGGGGGGCCGGTGCTATAGGTGGATAAAGACTGTCAAGCTGAGCGGGTGGTGGAGCTGCGAACGCGCGGAGATCTGCATTCTCCTGCTTCACGCGGTTCAGTTCCTCAGATTGATCCCTCGAGCAGCCGGTAACGAACGCTAGGCCCAGAATCACCGAGATGATGGTTGTACGCATATGATGCTCCTTCTGATGTTGTAACACGTTGTTCATTGCCGTGTACCTGCGGAAAACAGGCGGCAACACGACGCACTGAGGGTACCAAAGAGGCGCCAGGGTTTTATTGGAGACATACATCTGTGAACCCGATGTAATATTGCAGCCTTTGCACCGCCGCCTCGTGTTACCGAATGATCATCGCCGTCGCGGTAGAGATGATGTTTGTTGATGGTCTGAATGTGCGTTTGAATCTCTGATGAAAAAGATTGAAAGCAGAAAAAACGCTCCCGGTACCACGTCGAAGTGTGCTCACGTATGCCGCTCCAGTCATACTCGGGCAATGGGGTGAAATGACGGGGCGGTGAATGCGCGTCTTTCGATCTCATGCAGGAGTGCTCCCCTGATGTCGGGATTGTTGAGTACCCTCGGGTGTCACGGAGCGAAACGGGAAACGGTGAACGATTGACCGTAGACACCTGAAGGTAGATTCGATCGTCTTTGGACTATCATTCCGGAGTGCGAGTTCCTGGCGGATCTTCCGGGATAACCGATTTATTGACTGCCTCCCCCGTTGCAGAGTTCATGAGAAAGGTGCTTCGGGAGGTTTCCGGGAATATACTTCGAATTGCCATCAGGTTCAAGAGGAGCAGTATGAAAAAGCGCGACGATGAGCTCATAATTGCAGGGAAAATGTTCTATTTCATGAATACGGTCTTTGCGTTGACAAATTCCCTGATTCCGTGAACGCTCAGTTCCCTGCCGTAGCCGGAGTTCTTCACGCCACCGAAGGGGAGACGCACATCGGACGAAACCATTTCATTGATAAACACCGAGCCAGCCTCGATCTCCCTGATAAACAACTCTCGTTCGGCGGGGTCGTCCGTCCAGGCGCTGGAGCCGAGCCCGAACTGCGAATCGTTGGCGAGCCGCACCGCCTCTTCCGCGCTGCCCACCGTGAACATCGACGCTACCGGGCCAAAGAACTCCTCGCGATATGCCGGCGAATCTTTCGGAATATCGGCCATGACGGTCGGGGGATAATAGTTGCCCTCACCGGGGAGGCGCTCTCCGCCGAGGAGCAGCCGCGCTCCCTTTCGGACGGACTCCTTCACCTGCCGGTCGAGGTCGTTCAGGATGTCCGGTGTCGCGAGCGGCCCGACGCCGGTGGCCGGGTCCATCGGATCGCCGACTTTCAGGTTCTTCATTTCCGAGACGAACCGTTCGGTGAACGCCCCGGCAATCTCCCTGTGCAGGATAAATCTTTTCGCCGCGATGCACGACTGGCCGTTGTTGACCGTTCGGGCCTTCACCGCCGTGGCCACGGCCGCGTCCATGTCCGCGGAGGGCATCACGATAAAAGGATCACTCCCCCCAAGCTCCATGACGCAGGTCTTGATCGACGAACCGGCGGCACCGCCGACCTTCCTCCCCGCCGCGTCGCTCCCGGTGAGCGTCACGGCTTTGACGCGAAAGTCCTCGATGACCCGTGCCGTTCCGGAGGAAGGCAGCAGGAGCGTCTGGAACACCCCCGCGGGGAATCCCGCCCTGGTGAAAATCTTTTCAATTTCGAGCGCGCACTGCGGTACGTTTGACGCGTGCTTCAGCAAACCGACATTCCCGGCCATGATCGCGGGGGCGGCGAAACGGAAGACCTGCCAGAAAGGGAAGTTCCACGGCATGATCGCCAGCACCGGACCGAGCGGTTCGTACCTGACATAGCTTTTCGAGGCATTCGTCTTCACGGGCTCGTCGGCAAGGAATACCTCCGCCTCGTCCGCATAATACCTGCAGACCCATGCGCACTTCGCGACCTCGGCGACGGCGGCGGTGTAGAGCTTGCCCATCTCGAGCGTCATGATTTTTGCGAACGATTCATGTTCCGACTCCAGGATGTCGGCCGCCTCTCGCAGCTTTGCCGCGCGATCGACGAAGGTGGTTTGCCGGTGGTTCATAAAACCGGCCCTGGCCTTTTCAATCTTCTCTTCGAGATCCTTGTCGGAGACCGGGTCGAACGATTGAACCAGTTCCCCGGTCGCGGGATTGACTGTTTGTATCGGCATGGTGAGGAGCCCGGATGTCGTGTCAGGTATGCACGGGAAAGTAGAAACTTCCGGCGAAATATTCAACGAACGCGCCCACGCGAGCCCGCTCCACGAATCGGCCGGCAGAGGCTTGTCCGCATGTGCGGTCCTGCGTGGATTTCACCCGCCCTTTATTTATATTAAAGACCGATTTCACTAATCTCCGGGATTCAATGGATACTGCAGGTCAGGTAAGAACCATCCGTGTCGGGCACAGCCCCGACCCCGACGACGCGTTCATGTTCTACGGACTCTCCAGCGGCAAGGTCAGGCTTCCCGGCATCAAAATCGAACACATGCTCGAAGACATTCAATCCCTCAACGCCCGGGCGATGAAAGGCGAACTGGAGGTCACCGCGATTTCCGTCCACGCCTATCCCTTTGTCCAGGACAAGTACTGGATCATGCGTACCGGCGCGAGCATGGGGGACGGGTACGGCCCGGTGCTGATCTCGAAAAAATACAGGACACTCGACGAGCTCAGGGGAAAAACCGTCGGCACCCCCGGCCCCCTCACGACCGCAACGCTGTTGTTCCGGATGTTTACCAGTGGCATCGAGCACATCGACCGCCCCTTCGACCGGCTCATGCCGCTGATCGACGATGGGAGGCTCGACGCGGGGGTGGTCATACACGAAGGGCAGATCACCTACGCCGAACAGGGCTACAATAAAATCCTCGACTTCGGCGAACTGTGGCGCACCGAAACCGACGGCCTCCCCCTCCCGCTGGGGCTCGACGTGGTGCGCAAGGACCTAGGGGAAAAACTGGCCGGCGAACTCTCGACCGGCCTGCGCGAGAGCATCGACTACGGCTACAAACATCAAGAACAATCCATTCCCTATGCCCTCGAGTGGGGCCGCGGCATCGATGCCGTCAAGGGCGAAACCTTCGTCAAGATGTACGTCAACGACCTCACGATTGACATGGGGGAAAGGGGCGAGGCGGGGTTGAAGGAGCTCTTCCGTCGCGCGTCAGGGTTGAACGTCCCGCCGATCGCGGACTTCCGTCTTGTCTGAAAAACCCCTGGAGCGAGTGCACAGGAGATCCCCGTGCTGAAATTCGGCAGGGTAAATAACCCCGGCGAAGGGGAGGCGGTGAAGTTCGGCACATTCGGAGGCGTGTTCACGCCCAGCGTGCTGACGATCCTCGGCGTCATCATGTTCCTGCGCTACTCCACCGTCGTGGGACAGGCCGGACTCTGGGGCGCGCTGGCGATCCTGGTCGCGGCGAAGCTGATCACGCTCTTCACCGGCCTGTCGCTGTCCTCCATCTCGACGAACATGCGCGTCAAGGGGGGCGGCGCCTATTACCTGATCAGCAGGAGCCTGGGCGTGGAGTTCGGCGGTGTCATCGCCGCGTTTCTCTATATCGCCCAGGCGGTGTCCGTGACGATGTACGTCATCGGTTTCACCGAGGCGATCTTTTCGGCCTTCCCCGACATCGGTTTCTCTTTCCGGACGGTGGCCACCAATGTCAACATCCTCGTCTTCATTTCGGTGTTCATCGGGGCGGGATGGACCATCAGGCTCCAGTACGGTATTCTCGCCGTCTTATTGCTGTCGGTCCTCTCGTTCTTCTTCGGCGCCTGGCAGCACGCATCGGTCGAAACGCTCCAGGCGAACCTCGAGCCCCTCTGGAGCGGCGGTCACAATGTCTTCACGATCTTCGCCCTCTTCTTCCCCGCCGTCACGGGAATCATGGCCGGCGTCAACATGTCCGGAGACCTGGAAGAGCCGAGACGGTCGATCCCGAAAGGGACGCTCCTGGCCGTCGGTTTCACCGCGCTGATCTATGCCGGCATCGCGGTGTCGCTGGCAGCGAGCAGCAGCCGCGAGACGCTCCTCGGTCCCACGTTCGTCATGCAGGACATCGCCCCCTGGGCGCCGCTGATCTACGCGGGGGTCATTGCCGCGACGCTTTCCTCCGCCCTCGGGAGCATGATGGGCGCGCCGAGGATCCTTCAGGCGTTCGGACGCGACAACATTTTCCGGTGGCTGAAATGGTTCGGCCGGGGGAGCGGCCCGTCGCGCGAGCCCCGGCTGGCGATCGTCCTGACCTTTCTCATCGCGCAGGCGGGGATCATGGCGGGCGACCTGGACACGGTGGCGCCGATCATCACGATGTTCTTCCTGATCACCTACGGGTCGATCAACCTGGCCTGCTTCTTCGAGACCATCTCCCGGAACCCCAGCTTCCGTCCGACCTTCAGGTGGAACCACTGGTCCCTCGCGCTCGCCGGGGCGGTGGGCTGCCTGGGGATCATGCTGCTGATCAACGCTCTCTGGGCGATCGTCGCGATCATCCTCGCGGCGGGGATGTTCGTCCTGATCGACAGGGCCGAGATCATTGTGAAATGGGGGGACGTGACCAGCGGAGTCGCGTTTCAGCGGGCGAGGGAGTCGCTCCTGCGTCTCGAACAGGAAAAATACCATCCCAAGAACTGGCGGCCGTCGCTGTTGACCCTGAGCGGAGGACCGTGGAACCGCCTGCACCTGGTGAGCTACGCCTGCATCCTTTCGTCGAACCGGGGGCTGGTGTCGCTCGCGCAGATCATCACCGGCAAACTCGAAAACCGTGTGACGCGCCAGATCGAGGCTGAAAAGCTCCTGAGGAAATACATCGCAGACGAAGAACTCCCCGCCTTCCCGGTCGTGGTCGTGGACGAGAATTTCAGCGACGGGTTGAAGGCGCTCCTGCAGTGCCACGGGATCGGGGGGCTGCGGCCCAACACGATCCTGCTCGGGTGGAGCGAGGACCCGAAGAAGGAGGGGGTGTTCACGCAAACGCTCCATATCGCCAAGCAGATGAACCGGAGCATCCTCGTCGTCAGCTGCCACATGGAACAGGAGAAGTGGGACCCGCCCGGCGGCGCCATCAACATCTGGTGGAACGATGCGAAAAACGGTCCGATGATGGTGCTCCTGGGGTTCCTGGTGAGGCAGAACCGGGAGTGGCGCGACTGTCCCCTGCGGATCCTGCGCACCGTCCCCCTGAAGGCGGACGTGGAGAACGTGAAGACGGAAATGAAGGAGGTGCTGACCGACGCCCGGATCGACGCCGACTTCGTGGTCCTGCCGACAGAACACCCGCTGGAGGCGGTCCGCAACGCCATGGCTCCGTCGGCGCTCCTTTTCGCCGGGTTCGACCCGTCCGAGGAGGATGACCCGGGAGAGGACTACGTTCCCATGGAGGATGTCGTCAACCTCCCCGGGGACGTGATCATGGTGTACAGCGCGGGTGACTCGTCGCTGTCTGCGTGAACGAGAGGGGGTATGAGTACGAAGGACGTGGCGCAGTTTATCGTGTGGACCGTGGAGAGTTTCTAAACTACGCCGCTTCGGCCGGTTCGAAGATCCTGAGGGTATGGTAGAGGGTGTCGCGCTGCGCCGGGATGAAGCCCGACTCGCGGATGAGGTTCACGACCTCTTCGGTGTTGGACTTGTTCACGAAGTTGGCCGCCGCGTGAACGTTTTCTTCAAAGAGGGTCCCGCCGAAATCGTCCGCGCCGAAATGGAGCGCGATCTGGCCGGTCTTCTTCCCCTCGGAG
>QJVY01000244.1 GCA_003235555.1 Ignavibacteria bacterium
CATTTCTCCCGGTGCCTCAAGGGGGCCGTCGTGGTGATCAGCGACGGAGAGGCGTGCGCCGACGGGAGCATCCCCGCAGCCTTGTCCTCCTTCGCGGACAACACTCTGTTCAATTGCCAGGGGACCACTTGCCTGGCATCCCCGCTCATTCCCACGGACACCGCGATCCCCTCCTGCGCCGCCGGCGACGCTGTGGCGGGAGTGGAGGATGTCTCCCTGTACGCCCATACGACCGACCTGCGCAGTTCCGTCTTGGGAAAGACCGCGATTTCGGGGAATCAGACGCTGGATCTCTACTTCGTCCGGGCGTTCGGGCGCGGCTCCACCCTGCTGAAATATGCCGCGATCAACGGCACGTTCGAGGATCTGAACGATAACGGGAAGCCGGATGCGGGAGAGTACGATCTGGACGAGGGCTACTTCGAGGCCGCACGGGGGCAGGATCTCCAGAAGGCCTTGACCGATCTCTTCTCCAAACTGATCCGGCGGGCGACTTCCGGCACTGCGGCATCGGTGCTCGCCTCGGGCGAAGGGAGCGGGGCGAACCTCCTCCAGGCAGTCTTCTATCCGCGCCGACGGTTCGGCAACGACATCGTCGAGTGGACCGGGACGCTTCACAATCTCTGGTACTTCGTCGACCCCCGTCTGACCAATGCGTCGATCCGGGAGGACAGCTGCACCGGCGTGGACTGCACCGGGGACCGGATCCTCAACCTGACCACGGACAAGACGGCGGTATTCGTGTTCGATCCGGCGACCGACACCACCAAGGTGAACCTGTACGCGGACAGCGACGGGGACGGTCTCCCGGACGGCTCGCCCACCGCAGTGTCGCTCGAGGATGTCAAGAACATCTGGGAGTCTGGGGAACTCCTGCACCGGCGGGATGCCGACACGCGGACGATCTTCACGCTGGACAGTTCCACGACCCCACCCTCCAAACTCCCCTTCACGACCTCCAACGCCTCTTCCCTCCAGACCGCCCTGCAGGCTTCCTCCTCTGTCGAAGCCTCCGCAATCATCAGCTACGTCCGGGGGAAGGACGACGTGAACAACGACAACGTGATCGATTTCCGGAAGAGAACGGTGGAGTTCGGCACCGGCAGGTCGGTGTGGAAGTTGGGAGACATCCTCAACTCCACCCCGCGGATCGCCGCCTCGTTCCCGTTGAACACCTACGACCGGATCTACAACGACGATACCTACGGTGCCTTCATCCGGGGGACGACCTACCGGAACCGGGGGATGGTGTTCGCCGGCGGAAACGACGGCATGCTCCATGCCTTCAAGCTCGGCAAGCTCGAACTCTCCTGGACGGGGCAGACCTCCTTCCAGAAGGGGAGACTGACCAGCACGGACAACGTGGCTCTCGGGTATGAGAAGTGGGGATTCATCCCGAAGAATTCCCTGCCCTATCTGCGGTATATGCTGGATAAAAATTACTGTCATCTCTACTATGCCGATCTCTCTCCGTACCTCTTCGATGCGAGCATCGGGGGTTCCAGCGACTCTCCCTCGACGCCACGGAACGAGACCAAGTGGCGGACGGTGCTGATCGGAGGGATGCGATACGGGGGGGCCTGTCGGGATTTCGGCGCAAGCTGCACCGATTGCGTCAAGAGCCCGATGTCGGGGCTCGGGCTGTCCTCCTACTATGCCCTGGAAGTGACCGACCCGGACAATCCGAGCCTGCTCTGGGAGTTTTCCAACCCGCAGCTCGGGTTCACCACCACGGGGCCCGCCATCGTAAGGATCCACGGTGTCAACAACACCACGGGTACGCCGGTTCCCGATCGCTCCCTGGACGGGCACTGGTTCGCGGTCTTCGCATCGGGGCCCACCGGCCCGATCGATACCCGGCAGTTCCTCGGACATTCCGACCAGAACCTTCGGATCTTCGTGCTCAACCTGAAGACCGGCAACCTCGTACGGGTGATCGATACCGGCATTCCCCAGGCGTTCGCCGGGTCGATGTTCAACGCCACGGCGGATTTCGACCTGGATTACCAGGACGATGCCGTCTACATTCCGTATGTGAGAAAGGACACCACCAAAGTCTCCGGCGAGTGGACGCAGGGGGGAGTGGGGCGCCTGATCACGAACGAGGACCCCAACCCGGACCACTGGGAATTCCACAAGGTGATCGACGGGATCGGCCCCGTGACCTCCTCGGTGGCACGGTTGCAGAACAACACCTACCACACGAACTGGCTCTTCATCGGGACCGGACGGTACTTCTACGATCTGCCCTCCAATCCCGACGACCCGACAAGCCAGCGGAATCTCTACGGGATCAAGGATCCCTGCTTCGGGCCGGTCCTGAACACGGTCGACCCCTCGTGTACCACCGAATTGACCTCTTCGGACCTGACCAATGTGGATACGACGACGATTTCCGAGGTTGTCGCGAACAGCAGCGGTTTCAACGGGTGGTCGATCAATCTCGACACCGCGGTTTCCGTGGACTACGACGGGACGGGAAGCCGAGAGTACAGGACCGAGCGGGTGATCACGGATCCTCTTGCGACCAGCTCGGGACTGGTGTTCTTCACCACCTACCGGCCGTACGGGGACGACTGCGCCCTGGGAGGAAAAAGTTTCCTGTGGGCGGTGGGGTACAACACCGGCGGCATCCCGGCCCCGGCATTGCTCCGCGGAAAAGCGCTGGTGCAGGTCTCCACGGCGAGCATCGAGCAAATGGATCTGTCGACCGCGTTCCAGGGGGACGCGACGCTTCACCGGAGAGGGCGAAGATCCATCGCGATGGAAGGAGTCCCGCCCACGGCGCAGGGGCTATCGCTCCTGTCGCCCCCTCCGCCGTTGAAGCGGCTGCTGCACATCCGGGAGCGGTAGCATGAACACGCGGAACGGGACCGGGAGGTGAAACGGGAGATGACCATCGGCCGGGACTACCGGGGCATGACGCTGGTTGAGGTGATGACCGTCTTGGCGATCCTCGGCGTCCTGGTGGTCATCCTGGGGTTCTCCTTTCAGGGGTGGCTCGCGAAGTACAAGGTGGAGGACCAGACCAAGCGGTTGTATGCAGACATATCCGATGCCCGGGCGAGGGCGATGCAGAAGAAGAGGATGACCTTCGTCGAATTGGCGGTACTGGATTCCAGGCGGTACCGCACCTTCGAGGATACGAACACCGCACCCGACGGAAACGGGACGCTGGAGGCGGCAAACGACACACGCGTGACCGACACGACGACCGACTACCGCATCGACCCGGCGGGGCTGACCGTATCCTTCGACCGGGAGGGGTTGTCGTCGTTCACGGGGACGGTCCGTCTGGTGTCGACCTTGTCCCCCGATTACGACTGCATCACGCTTCGAACGACGAGGATCCGGATAGGGAGATACGATGATCCGACTTCGACCTGCCAGGAAAAATGAACGAGGGTTGACCCTCCTCGAGACGGTCGTCGCCATGGCGATCATCTTCATCGTGTTCCTGGGGCTGACGGATGCCGGTCTTCTCGTGATGGAAAACAACATCCGGAACACGCTACGGGACGAAGCGGTGAGCGTATCGGACAATGTCATGGCGTTGACGAGGCAGACGCAGTTCGCCCTGCTGGATGCGGAACCGAAGGGGGTTCCCGTCCCTTTGGACAATGTCGTCCGTCAGATCCGCGGGTTGCGCCAGACCTACCGTCGGAGTCGAGTCTTCACCGGCCTGAACACCGAGACCCTGCAGGTCCAGGTGGATGTCTCCTGGGACCGGCAGGGAAGAACCTACAATCACCAGACGACGACGATCGTGAGGAACCGATGAGAGGACGGGAGCGCGGTTTCACGTTGGTCGAGGTGTTGATCTCGCTGGCCATCCTGATGCTGGTCATGACCGCGGTGTCCACCTTCTTTCTCGGTTCGATCCGTCTGTTCAAGGTGCAGAGCAGGATCGCGCAGACCGGGATGGACACGCTGATCGGGGTCGAACTGCTCCGGAAGGATATCGGGCAGGCCGGGTACGGGATCCCCTGGAACAATATCCCCTCCTACAACGATGCGGCGTCGGGAATCCTGAGCGATACCAACGTTGCGCCGCGAGGGGTTGTCAGCGTGAACGACAGCGGACTGAACCGTTCCGACTACCTCGTGATCAAGGCCACCACGGTGGGAACCAGCGACGCCGGCAGGAAATGGACGACGCTTCAGGTCGGCGATGTGAAACGCGCTTGGACAACGGTCCCGGCAGATGCGGAGAACCTGAGCAGCTCCGACCGGGTGATCGTGGTCTCTCCGGGAATTTCCGATACCAACTGGCGGTCGCTGGTGAACGCTGCCGGGTGGTCGACCACCTACAACAA
>QJVY01000075.1 GCA_003235555.1 Ignavibacteria bacterium
TCCTCCGGGATGTTGGCATACCAGATCAGGAGGTACTGGCTGAACCAGATGTACATCCAGAACGTGCTGAAGGCGAAGACGTATTTCCCCATGTTCAGCAGGTGCGCCTCGGTGATCACGCCGGCACCGCCCCCCGACCTCCTCAGGACGATCACGATGACCGTCGTCATGGCGAGGCCGCTCAGGAAGACACCGGAAAAATTGTAGATACCGAAGATGGTGCTGTACCATTCCGGTTCGAGGGTCATGATCCAGTCCATGCTGGCCAGCGTGAACGTGAACGCGAAGATGGCGATGAAGGCAGCCGAAAAACGCCTGTTTTTCAGCGTGAGGACAGTCCCCCCTTCGGCATCCTGTGTCCGGGAGGTCACGATGATCTTCCGGATGAGGAGTCCCCAGACTGCCAGGTAGACAACGGTCCTGAACACGAAGAAGGGAATATTCAGCCATCCGGATTTCGCAGCCAGCAGGTGGCTCGCGGCGGTGACCTCCGCATGGCTCCATTCGTAGATGGAATGTATCCCGGGGAGGACCAGGAGGATCAGCACGGCCCCCAGCGGGAAGACCCCGGCGACCGCTTCCGGGACGCGCCGGAGCGCGACGCTCCAACCGGCGTTGGAGACGTATTGCAGCGCGATGAATATACCGGCACCCACCGAAAGGCCCAGGACGTAGTACGACGCCAGGAGAATGTTCGGCCACGTGCGGCCGGGCGCGACGAACAGGCCGACGAGAGTGATGGCGGTACCCGCCAGGGAGACCAGCAGGAGGCTTTTCATCAGGCGCGATGATGGTTGAAAAGCGGGCGGACGGGCGGTCTGACCGGTCACGGCCCCTCTCCTTCCGCCGTCGTGACAGCCTTCTGCTGCAGTTGCCGGATGTGACGGATCGCGAGCCACCGGTCCTCACGCGGGACCCTGTGGCCGAGGGCGGGCATGTTTCCCCGTCCGTACGTGATAAGGTTGAACATCTCTCCATCCTTCAGCCTCAGGGCGCTGACGCCCGTCAGTGCCGGGGGCGGCGGATACCCGTGACCGACGATCAGGCCGTCGCCGGCGCCCGAGGTGCCGTGGCATGGCTGGCAGAAGGTGGAAAAAACCTGAAGTGCGCGTTCGTCGAGGCGCGATCTTTCACCGGGGGAGAGCTTCGAGTAGCGGGACCGCACCTCATCTGCGATCTCCACGGATTTCGATGAATCGATGGGGTAATAGCCCCTGGCGATGGTGCCCGCGACGGGCATCCGGAGGGTCTTCCCGTCCGGAAAGATGTCATTGGCGGCAAAGGGATCGAAGGGGACAGAGCGGACCATGCCGGGCAGGACCATGAGGTTAGGCTCGGTGAAGTCCCGTGGCGTGAGGTACGTCAGGAGCGTGAAGAGAATCACCCCGCCCCCCAGCGCTCCGATGTATCCCGGCCGCACGAGCAACGAACCCCGGGGGGGCTTCTCCGGCGGGATCTCCGTCCGCTCGGAGAGGTCGAGCAGGCCGAACGGTTGCAGCAACCGTCGCACGGCGTCCACATCGAACCCCGCGTCGTCCTGGAGCAGAACGAGCGTGAACCTGTCGTCCGTCGTTCTGTCATACACATGCGCAGGCCTGCGGCCCGGTCTCAGCCGGCTGACGATCAAAAACGCGGCCACGGTACCCACCGCCGCGAAGAGCACCATGATTTCGAACGTGACCGGGACAAAGGCAGGCACCGAGTTCACCGGCTTGCCGCCGACGTTCACCGGCCAGCTGGTGGCGGATGTCCAGATCTGGTACCACAATTTTGCGACCGCCCCCGAAAGCCCGAGAGCGAAGCAGACCCACGGCAGCCTGGTCGGTTTCACGCCCGCCGCGGTATCAAGCCCGTGAACGGCGAAGGGCGTGAAGACGTCGACGATGCTGTAACCCGTTTCGCGGACCCGCCGGGTGGCCGCGAGGATGTCCTCTTCGTCGCCGAATGTGGCGACCAGCAGGCGTCTGTTCATTCGCGCGGCTCCTTCCCGTCCGGACGCCCGTACTTCAACACGCCCTTCACCTCGCCGATCGCGATCATCGGAAGGAACCGTGAGAACAACAGGAAAAGGGTGAAGAAGAGGCCGAAACTCCCGACCAGCGTGGCGATTTCAATGGTCGTCGGGCTGTAGGTCGCCCAGCTGGCGGGGAGGTAGTCCCGGGAGAGCGAGATGGTGATGATGACGAACCGCTCGAACCACATCCCCACGTTGATCAGCAGGCTGATCACGAAAACGGCGGCGACATTCGACCGGACCTTTTTCGACCAGAGGAGTTGCGGTATCCCGATGTTGCATCCCACCATGATCCAGTACGCCCAGGCATACGGTCCGAGCGCCCGGTTGACGAACGTAAAGCGCTCGTACTCGTTCCCCGAATAGAGTGCGACGAAGAACTCCGTCGCGTAGGCCAGTGCGACGATGCCCCCGGTCGCAATGATGACCTTCGACATCGCGTCGACGTGGTGGAGCGTGATGTAATCTTCGAAATGGAGCACTTTTCTCACCACGAGCATCAGCGTCAGCACCATCGCGAACCCGGAAAAAACCGCCCCCGCGACGAAATAGGGGGGGAAGATCGTGGTGTGCCAGCCGGGGATGAGCGAGGTGGCGAAGTCCCAGCTGACGATGGTGTGCACCGACACGACCAGCGGCGTGGCGAGGCCCGCCAGCAGGAGATAGATGGTCTCATAGCGGTGCCAGGTGCGGTTCGACCCGTCCCAGCCGAAGCTGAAAAAATTGGTCACGGCTTTTTTGACCTTCGAGACGGCCCTGTCCCTGATGGTCGCGAGGTCGGGGATGAGACCCACATACCAGAAGACCAGCGAAACGATGAAGTACGTGCTGATCGCGAACATGTCCCACACCAGGGGTGACCGAAAATTCACCCAGAGGGGCCCGCGGGCGTTCGGATAGGGGATCACCCAGTGGGCCAGCCACGGACGTCCCATGTGGATCACCGGGAAAATCCCGGCGCACACCACGGCGAAGAGCGTCATCGCCTCGGCCGAACGGTTCACCGAGGTCCTCCATTTCTGGTTGAACAGGAACAGGATGGCGGAGATGAGCGTCCCCGCGTGCCCGATCCCGATCCAGAAAACGAAGTTCGTGATGTCGAAGGCCCATCCCACCGTGTTGTTCAATCCCCAGGTACCGATCCCCGTGCGGAGCTGGTAGGTGACGGCCACGACGCCCACGACGAGCATGGCGAGGGCCGCCGAAATCGTCATCCACCACGCGGCCGGGGATTTGCGCTCCAGGGGCGCGCATACCTCGCGCGTCACATCGGCGTAACTCTTGTCGCCGCCGATCAGGGGCCGGCGGAGTCCGGTCGTGGGGTCAGCCATCGGCTCCCCCTTCATTTCGCACGAGTGTCATGTACGCTATCGACGGGGCCGTTCCGGTTTCCTCGAGGACCCTAAACATCCTCGGGTTGGACTGCAATTTCGAGATCCGGCTCTCCGGGTCGCGGAGGTCGCCGAAAACGATCGCCTGCGCAGGGCAGGACTGCTCGCACGCGGTCTTCACGTCGCCGTCGGCGACCGGGCGGTGTTCTTCCCTGGCGCGGATTTTTCCCTCCTGGATCCGCTGCACGCAGAATGAACATTTTTCCATGATGCCCCTCTCCCGGACGGCGACGTCGGGGTTCAGGACGAGCCTCGCCATCTCGTCGCCGCGGGGGTAGTCGAACCAGTTGAAGCGCCGTATTTTATAGGGGCAGTTGTTCGAACAGTATCTCGTCCCGACGCACCTGTTGTAGACCTGCTGGTTGAGGCCCTCGTCGTTGTGGACGGTTGCGAGCGTGGGACAGACCGTCTCGCACGGCGCGTGTTCGCAGTGCTGGCAGAGCATCGGCTGGTGTGAGACGCGGACATCACCGTGGTCGCCGGAATAGTACCGGTCGATCCGCAGCCACGCCATCTCGCGGTTCCGGGACACTTCGTCCTTCCCGACGACCGGGATATTGTTCTCCGCCTGGCAACCGACGACGCACGCCGAACACCCCGTGCAGGCGGTAAGGTCGATCGACATGGCCCAGCGGTGGTTCGGAAATTGATGTTCGTCGGGCCAGATGTCGAAAAGTTCGTGTTTCCCGTGGCCCCCTGCGGTCCGGGAGACCGCGTAGGCGGCGAGCGTCGCCTCCTGGATGATCGGCCGAGGTTCCCCGTCCTCCGGGGCGAGGCCGGCCGGCATGGTCAGCGAATCGTACTCCTGCGTCCGCGCGAGGACGCGCGTGCCTCCGGTCTGCGTCGGACGCGGCACTACGACCCAGTTTGCGATCGCCCCCTCCCTCATCTCCCGCGCCTGCCCGGCATTCCGGCCGACCGTTTCTCCCGGTTCCACGGTGTGGACGGCCTCGAACCACTCGGGTCCCACTCCCGAGAACCTGTCGGTACCCATCCTCCCGTAGCCGAGGGCGACGGCGACCGTCCCGTCGGCCTGTCCCGGCTGGATGAGCACGGGGAGTTCGAGAGCGACCCCCCCGGGGGTGATGCGCACGATGTCCTCCTGGCGGAGTCCAAGGTCGGCGGCGGTCGCGGGCGATACCGAGGCGTAATTGTCCCAGACGACCTTCGTGACCGGATCCGGCAGTTCCTGCAGCCAGGGATTGTGGGCGTGCCGTCCGTCGAGGAGGCCCACCGTCGGGTACAATTCAAGGACGAGTTCCCGGGTCCTCGGGCCGGGGCCGCCGCACCTGTTCATCGCCGAGCCGTTGAATGTGCCGGGGGACGCCACGCCGGGTTTCAGCCGCGCGAAGCCGCCATAGACCGTGTCGTTCCAGAAGGTGTCGAAGGTCCCGGCGGCAGTGGCCCGGCGGGGGTAGAGGTTGGCCCGCCAGTGCCTCCTGATCGCTTCGAGATCGGTCACCGGATCCCCGGCCCAGCGATACAGGCACGACATCAGCGACCGGGTTTCCCCGAAGGGAGTGATCGCGGGCTGACGCACCGAGGCGAGATCCGGGACCGGTTGCGCGTCATCCCATTCCTCCAGCGGATGGGCCCTGGGGAGGACGATGTCGGCGACGGAGGACGTCTCGTTCGCGTGCGACGCGAAGACAACGCTCAGATCCGCTTTGGAGATGGCGGCAGCGAAGGTTCCCTCCCCCGGCCAGTCGTAGGCCGGGTTCGCGTCGCAGACGATCAGCAGACCCACCCCTCCCCCGTCAAGTTCCCTGAGCAGTTCCGCGGCGGCGGCGTCGCTCCCCCTGCGGCAACCGGATGCCGAGGCGAGGTCCGCGGCCGCTCCCGTGTTTCCCAGTGCGTGGTTGAGGTAGGCGACGAGGAGCTGGGACGGCAGGTGGTTCGAGCCGCACACCACGAGGCCCTCCCC
The DNA here is from genome assembly GCA_003235555.1 of Ignavibacteria bacterium. GTDB lineage: Bacteria > Bacteroidota > Ignavibacteria > UBA10030 > SZUA-254 > SZUA-254. The sequence continues at coordinate 5,330 of QJVY01000075.1, forward strand.
GCGCCGGGCGTGGAGCGCCGCGGCAAGCCGCCGGAGTTCATCTTCATGCGCCGGGTCCGGTCCCGGGTCGGGTGTCACCGGCGACCTGCCGGCACGGCGGTCGACCAGCGCGGTCAGGCGCAGGAGGAGCCTGTACTGTTCGTCGGGCCTGGTGACGACCCGCCGGTCCGCGTTGGAGCCGGTGAGCGACATCCTGGACTCGAACTGGACGTGATGCGACATGGACGGCGTCGTTCCGTCGATCGAACGCCCCGCGCGGTAGGCGCGCGTGAACTCCACCGGCGACAGCCAGGTTCCCAGGAAATCCGCGTCGAAAGAGGCGATGACTTTCGCGCGGTCGAAGCGGTAGTGGGGGACGAACCTGCGGCCGTAACACGCCTCGTGCGCGTCGGAGATTGCCGACGCCGACAGCGCGTCGACCGTGACATGTTTCCCGTCCGGGAAACGCGCCAGGAACGCCTCCACCGCAGCGAGCGTCGTGGGGCCGGGTGAACTGCCGGTGAGGATCCGGACCCCCTTCTCCCCGCCGGACAACCCGGTGAGGCGGCCCGTAACGACGCGGTCGATCTCCTCCCACGCCGTTTCCGCCCCCCGCAGGAGGGGTTTTCGCAGCCGGTGCGAATCGTAGAGTGACAGCACCATGGCCTGGCCGGTGGCGCAGAGGCCGCCACCGGAGAGGGGATGCCCGGGGTTGCCCTCGATTTTAATCGGCCGGCCGTCGCGGTTTTTAATCAGGATCCCGCAGGCGGCTTCGCACCCGCCGCAGGTGGACGCGTACCACGTGGGGGTCCCGGGGATGACCTCCTCGGGTTTAACGAGGTACGGAATCGCTCTTTCGACCTTCCGGCGGTCGCATCCGGCGACCATCGCCCCCGCCAGCGTGAAACCCGCAGCCTTCAGGAACGACCTGCGGTTGAATCCGGGGGAGGGCCGGGGCCCGCCGACCGCCGGTCCCGCTCCGCCACCGCCGGAGTGGTCGTTCTTCATCGGTGATTTCGGGTCTGATCCGTTCATCTTAATAATGGCATCCTGCGCAGTCGGTCGGGGCGGCCACGGCCGATCCGCCGACGCCCGTGGCATTGGCCCCGCGGTGACAGTTCACGCACCAGCCCATGGAGAGGTCCGACACCTGCCGGACGCGCTCCATCGTCTCTATCGCCCCGTGGCAGGTCTGGCACTCCACGCCGGCCGAGACGTGTGCACCGTGGTTGAAGTAGACGAAATCCGGCAGCGCGTGAACCCTCACCCAGCCGATGGACTGCGCTCCGGCCCCGGTACCGTCGGGCTGTACCGGACGGAGGTCGTCGTCCAGCCCCGCCGCCGCGTAGAGCTTCCGAAGTTCCGCGGAGACGATCCTCCGGGGTTTTTCCTTCGCCGCCGTCGCGCGCTCGTCTTCCGCCCGGATGTCCAGTATCGGGGCGGTGACGAATTTATGGCAGTCCATGCACGTCTGCAGGGTCGGGATACCCGCGTTGCGGCTCCGCCCGGCGTCCGAATGGCAGTGGAGGCAGGCGAGTCCGAGTTCCCCGGCGTGGAGCCGGTGTGAATAGGCCACCGGCTGGACGGGTTCGTAGCCCTCGTCGTTTCCGGGCAGGCGCACGTTGTTCGCGTACGACGTCAGGAAGATGGTCAGGCAGAAAAGAAGGCCCGTTCCGAGGAATATTCCGAGAAGCCGGTTGTTCATGTCACGCCGGGATTGTCATCGTCAACTCGGTTTTTCGCAACCTTTCCTCGTGTAGTACCACCAGTTCACGCCGGTCGCGATGACGTAAAACACCCCCAGGCCGACGAAGAAGCTCGTCGCCGATCCGGTCCCGGTGATCGATTTTCCGATGAGGGTCGCAAAGATGAACGGGCCGTACGCCGCGATCGCGGCCGTCCAGCCGATCACCCCCGCTCCCTGCCGGGGTGAATGCGAGAAGATCACGGGAAACTGCCGGAAGGTGGAAGCGTTTCCGATGCCCGAAAAAAGGAACAGGACGAGCATGATCACGACGAACATGGGAAAATCTTCGAGCGACGCGGGCGAAAGATAGCCGCCTGCGATCAGGGCGACCGAACCGATGATCAGGACGATGCCGGTCAGGTGGGTGATCCTCCCCCCGCCGTATTTGTCGGCGAACGGCCCCGCGGCGACGCGCGAGAGTGAACCGACGAGCGGACCGAGGAAGGCGTAGGTCAACGGGTCGGGAGCGCCCGGGAAACTCCCGTACACCGTTTTGATCAACAGCGGAAACGCCGCCGAGAGGCCCGCGAAGGAACCGAACGTCATGACGTACGTGATGGTGCAGAACCAGGTGTGCTTGTTTTTAAAAATATCGAGCTGTTCGGTGAACGACGCCCTCACCGGAATACTCCGGAGCATCGTCCACGATAAAACGCCCATCAGGATCAGCAACGGGACGTACACAAAGGCGGCGTTCTGGATCCACATGGACTGCGCGGCGCCTCCCTTCGTGTAGACCTGCGGATCCCCCGCGAGGACGCCGAACATCCCGATCCCGATGATCCAGGGGGTGACGAACTGCGTGAGGCTGACGCCGAAATTTCCGACCCCGGCCTGGATCCCCAGCGCCGTCCCCTGGAGCCTCTTCGGGAAGAAGATGCTCGTACTCGGCATGTACGATGAAAAATCACCGCCGCCGAAACCCGCCGAGAACGCCAGCAGCAGAAAGAGCCAGAAGGGTGTGTCCGGGTTCATCACCGCGAAGCCGATGCCGATGCAGGGAATGAGCTTCAGCAGCGTCGAGACGGTGACCACCTTCCGCGTGCCGAAGATCGGGACGAGGAAGGTGTGAATAATCCTCAGCGTGCCCCCCGCCAGGCCGGGCATCGCCGCGAGCCAGAAGAGCTGCATGGTATCAAATTTGAACCCGATCCCCGGCAGCCTCACCACGATGGCGCTCATGAGGAACCAGGTGGCGAACGACAACACCAGGGTGATCGTCGTGATCGTCAGCGTCCGCCAGGCGATCTTTTTCCCGGTCCGCTCCCAGAATTCCCCGTCCTCCGGTTTCCACTCGGCCAGCCAGTCGCCGGAAGGACCCCGGCCCGACACGTCCTCGGTCGGTTTCATGCGGTTTTCCCTTTCGTCCCCGACAACATGTGTGCGGGGACCTCGAGGTCACCCACGCTGCCGCTCTCTTCGAGCTGCCGGGAGAGCACCGGCGCCTTGTCGGCCATCAGTTTCCGTACGGTCATGTACATCCAGACGTGGCAGAGGAGGGTGACCACGAAGAAGAACATCCAGCTCGTCGTCCAGATGCCCGTCGCCCTCAGGAGGTACCCGAAAATGATCGGGCAGACGAACCCCCCCAGCCCCCCGATCACCCCGACGATGCCCCCCACGACACCGACGTCGTTGGGGTAGTACTCGGGAATGAACTTGTACACTGCCGCCTTCCCGATCCCCATCATGATTCCGACAATGAACACCAGCACGGTGAAAATCCAGACGTTCGCCTGAAAATAGATGTGGGTGACCCCCCTGGCGATCAGTTCCTTCTTGGCGACCTCGTCGCCCACCTTGACGATCGGTTCCTGCCAGAACGAAAACGAGGGAAGGATGAGCGTTCCCTCCTCCATCTCGGTGGGGTCCTCCTCCGGTTTCGCGAGGAGGGCGTACGACGCATGGTCGGTCTCGATCGCGCCTGCCGACACGGCGGTCACCGTCCCGGACTTGTCCGCCATGACCCCCTGTCCCGGCGACCTGATGTCCATCCGCGGGACGAACAGGAGGGTGAAACAGATCAGGCACGTCCCGAACACCCAGTACATCACGGCCCTGGCCCCGTACTTGTCGGACATCCATCCCCCGAGCGCGCGGATCATCCCCGACGGGAAGCTGAAGATCGATGCCATCAGCCCCGCCATGGCGATGCTCATCGTGTAAGCGTTCACGTAATACGGGATCAGCCACTGGGCGAGGGCCACGAACCCGCCGAAGACGACGAAATAGTAGAGCCCGAAGCGCCATACCCGCGCGTATTTCAGGGGGGCGAGCCGCTGACGCAGGGTGAACCCCCTGCTGTGTTCGACCTTCCTTTCGCTGGTCAGGAAATAGAACACCACCGTCATCGCCACGAGCGCGGCGGCGTAGAGGCGGGGCAGCATCCTCCACCCTTCGAGGTTCCCGCCGCTGTCCGTTATGGAGAGCAGGATGACGGGGGCCACCAGCGAGGTCAGGGCCGACCCGGCGTTCCCGACACCGAAGATTCCGAGCGCCGTCCCCTGTCGTTCCTTCCTGAACCAGACCGAGGTGTAGGCGATCCCCACCGCGAAGGAGGCGCCCGTGGCTCCGAAACCGAGGCTCCCGAGGAGGAAATGCGTGTACGTGCCGGCGTAGCTCATCAGGTACATCGGGACCGCCGCGAGGAGCATGAGGATGCTGAAGACCTTCCTGCCGCCGAACTTGTCGGTCAGGACCCCCAGCGGGAGCCTCAGGAGGGAACCGGTCAGGATCGGAGTCCCGATGAGCCACCCGATCTGCACCTTGTCCCACGCGAACACCCCGCGTTCCACGAGCCAGGTCACGAGCACGCCGTTCATCGTCCAGCACGCGAAGCAGATCGTGAAGGCGATCGTGTTGAGCGTGAGAACCCGCACGGATTTTGAATCGTCAGTCATGGTTCGTCCTTATCGCTGATTTACATTTTTCGGTCTGCCCCCGGCCGGCCCGACGCGAAGCGCCGGATGCCGTACCACCGCACCACCTGCGTCTTTCGCCAGAGGTAGGGGTTGGGTACGACCAGGGCGTGGACGAGCCGGGTGAAGGGGAAAAAGGCGATCATCACGTACGCACAGACGATGTGCAGTTTCACCATCCAGGGCATCGCCGTCACGTACGCGATGTCCGGGCTTAGTGTCAGGAGCGACCAGAGGTAGGGCGTCGCGACCGCGGCGAACCACGAGGATCCCCACCCGTGGAAGGCCGCGACGTAGAGCCCGCTCAGGATCTGCACGACGAAGATGCCGAAGAGGATCCAGTCCGCCGTGCTCGTCACCATCCGGATTTTCGAGACGGTGAACCGCCGGACGATCACGCTCACGAGGCCCACGAGCGTGAGGAGTCCGAAGACGAACGCCGAAACCTCGAGGACGTAGAGCCTCAGGGGCTGGCTGTTCCACGCCAGGACCTCGCGCGGGATCAGAAACCCGATGATGTGCCCGGTCACGATGGCGATGATACCGTAATGAAAGGGGACGAGCCCCCAGAAATGCTGCCGGTTCTCCAGGAATTGCGACGAGAGACTGGAAAAGGTGAAGCTCTGCGTCAGGTACCTCCGGATGGAGACCAGCAGGAAGATGATGAAAGCGAGATAGGGCATGACGACGAAAAAAATCTCGTCGAGGAAGAAGGGTCCAGGGCCGGTCATCTCTTTGCGTCCTCCGCCATCGTTGAACTGTTTTCGAAGACCACCGAAATGGCCTCCAGGAGTTTCCGGTAGGGATTGTCCCCTTGCGGGAAACGGTCGAGTATTTTCGAGAGCGATTTCGAGAGGTATTTCCCGACGAGCTCCCTCCCCTCGTCGGCGGGGAGACGCCCCACCGCCCTCAGCAGGTACGTCAGATGGTCGGGCAGTTCCCCCGTCTCGGCGATCCCCAGGTCCCTGAGCATTTTCCTCATGGCGACGAGAAAGCTTCCCCTCTCGTACGCCTCGCCGTACAGCTGCCACCCCGTCTCCAGGCTGATCTCGGGGGTGAGGTCGAAGGTCCTCGTGTAGAGTTCCTCGAGCTGCGTGTCGGTGAGGCGGTTCATCTCCGTTGCGAACGCACGGACCAGGCCGGCGGCGGACGCGTCGGGCGGCTCCCCGGCCAGCGCATCCCCCATCCGTCGCACAGACTCCCGGAAGTCCTTTCCCGGGTAAGAGAGCACCGTGGCCGCGTGCTCGAAGAATTCCCGCCGGGCGGTCACAGACCCCTCTCCGGCGCTTCCACGAACCCGAAGCCAACCGACGAACGGTGCTCGTGCGGGTCCTTCATCATTTCGATCGCCTCCTCCCGGTGCATGGGGGGGATGACGAAACGGTCGTCGAACGTGCAGAGGGATGTCAGCTGGTAGATGGCCTCCGCCTGTTCCACCGTGCAGTCCGCCTCAAGGAGCATCTTCTCGGCGAGCTTGATGTCGATGTCCCCGACGGTCACCGCGCGGCGGTATGTCCTCACCGCCTTCTGCTTCTTGAGCGCGTAGACCACCTTGCCCTGGTGCCCCGCTCCGAAGAGGTTGGCCAGGAACTGCAGCGGCACCCTCGCCTGCTCGATATCGTGGAAGAAATCATCCGAGACGCTCCCGACGGTGTCGTCGTTTTTCTCCGCCATGACGGGGGACATCGGCGGCACGTAAAACAGCATTGGGAGCGTCCGGTATTCGATGTGCGGGGGGAGCGCGATCTTCCACTCCTTCACGAAACGGTAGACGGGCGATTTCTGCGCCGAGACGATCACCGACTCGTGGACGCCGTTTTCGAGCGCCGCGGCGATCACCGCGGGGTCGTTCGGGTTGAGGATCATCGAGCGGTGCGCGTCGATCAGTTCCTCGTCCGGGGACTTGGCGACCCCCTCCAGGCGGTCGGCGTCATAGAGTAACACGCCGAGGTACCTGATCCGGCCGACGCACGAGTGGAAACACGCCGGGGCCTGGCCGGTCTCCAGCCTGGGAAAACAGAGGATGCATTTCTCGGATTTCCCTGTGGTCCAGTTGTAGAATGTCTTCTTGTACGGGCAGGCGGCCACGCACGACCGCCACCCCCGGCAGCGCTTCTGGTCGATGAGCACGATGCCGTCCTCGCCGCGCTTGTAGAGCGCCCCGGACGGGCATGCCGCCACGCAGCTGGGGTTCAGGCAGTGGTTGCAGATCCTCGGAAAATAGAAGAAGACCAGGCGTTCGATCGCGGAAAGCTGCATCCGCTGTTCCGCGGTGAGGCCCTTCAGGTTCGGGTCGTTCTCGGCATAGATTTTCGACCCGCCCAGGTCGTCGTCCCAGTTGGGGCCCGCCTCCAGGTTGATGTACTCGCCGGTCACCATCGAGACCGGCTTCGCTGTCGGCTGGTCGGGGCCTTCGGGAGCGTTGAAGAGCTCGTCGTACTTGTAGGTCCACGGTTCGTAGTAGTCGTCCATTCCCGGCATCGACGGGTTGTGGAAAATGTCGGTCACCGTCCGGGCTTTGCTGGTGGAGCGGAGGTTGATCGAACCGTTCTTCTTCTCCCACCCGCCCCGGTACTTCTCCTGGTTCTCCCACTGCGTCGGGAATCCGGTGCCCGGTTTCGTCTCGACGTTGTTCCACCACATGTACTCGGTTCCCCTGCGGTCGGTCCAGATGTTCTTGCACGCGATGCTGCAGGTGTGGCAGCCGATGCACTTGTCGAGGTGGAAGACCATGGATATTTGGGATCTGACGTTCATGATGGGTTCTCCTACCAGACCAGTTGTGGAAGTTTCCGGACGAGGATGTGCGTGTCGCGGTTGCTTCCCGTCGGTCCCCAGTAATTGAAATGATATGTGAACTGTCCGTATCCCCCGATCATGAGGTTCGGTTTCAGCCGGGTACGGGTCAGGCTGTTGTGCCCGCCGGCGCGCCGGTTGTTCCTGAGCGGCGATTTCGGCACCGAGATGGTCCGCTCCGGCGAGTGGTAGATAATGCAGATCCCCCTCGGGATCCGGGCGCTGACCGCCGCCCTCGTCACGACGACGCCATGGTCGTTGTGGACCTCGACCCAGTCGTTGTCGTCCACGCCGATCTCGGCGGCGTCCTTGTCGTTCAACCAGAAGGGCTCCACGCCCCGCGACAGGGTGCTCATCCTCTGATTGTCCCCGTAGGTGGAATGGATGTGCCACTTCCCGTGGGGGGTGAGGTAATTGAGCATGATCGTCTTGCCCTCTCCCCCGCTGAAGCGCAGGTCGGCGTATTCGGTCGGCATCGGCTTGGGCTTGTAGGTAGGGAGATGTTCACCGAAATCGATGTACCCGGGGTGGTCGAGGTAGAAATGCTGCCGCCCGGTCAGCGTCCGCCAGGGGACGAGGGCCTCTTTGTTATAGGTGAAGGGGGAATACGCCCTCCCGTTCTCGGTGATCCCGGACCACATCGGGCTGTTCAACAGCCGCATCGGTTTCGCCTGGAGTTCGCGGTAACTCACCCGCGTGCCCCGGTTTTTCTCGGCAAGGTGCGCAAGGGGGAGCCCGACCTTCTCCTCCATGTTCTTGTACGACCGCCAGGCCAGCTCGCCGTTGGTAACCGTCGCCAGGTGGAGAATCGTATCGCACACGTGGACGTCCTCTTTCAGCGACGGATAGCTCTTCCCGTCGAAGGAAGTCGTCGGTCCGGTCAGGAGCATCCCGTCGTAGAAATCGTCGATGGCGTATTTCGTGCCGTGCGCCCCGAGCCCGTTGGCGCGGGCCAGGGGCCCGAAGGAGATGAACTGGTTGTAGACGTTCACGTAATCGCGCGACACGACGGAAATCGCGGGCATGGTTTTCCCGGGGATCGCCTCCACTTCGCCCCTCGACCAGTCGCGTATCGCGGGCTGGGCGATTTCCGCGGGGGTGTCGTGGGCGAGCGGATTCGCCACGATGTCCTTCACCGGTCCGGCGAAATGCGCGGGGGCGAGCTCCGAAAACTTTTTCGCGATCGCGCGGAAGATGTCCCAGTCGCTC
>QJVY01000039.1 GCA_003235555.1 Ignavibacteria bacterium
TCGTCTGGCCCTTTTTCTGCGCCACGAGCGCCGTCAGGTTCAACGGGCCCATCTGCATGTTCGCCTTGATGCCGAACAGCGACTGCCCGCCGCCGATCAGCGCGGGGGTGCGCAGCGAGACGTTCCCCGCCTCGATGGTCTTGATGATCTCGTCCTCGTACCCGGTGTACTTGATCTTGAGCTGGTTCTCGAAATCGAACGTCCTCTGCGTGTTCCAGTCGGCCAGGATGTTGAGCTTGTCCCCGATGGTGCCGTTGACATTGACCCTGACGTCCTGGTTGAAGTTCGGTTCGTTGCGCACCTGGTCGAGGGCCGACGAGGTCACCTTGTCGGACGACGTCCGCCGGAAGCCGGCCCTGATGTCCACCGCCCCCGAGACGTTCAGCTTGATGTCCTTGCCGCCGAAGATGCTGAACAGGGGGTTCGACGGCACCGGGATCGAGATGTTCGTGAACGATTCCAGGACGGCCCCGAGCTGGTCGTTGCGCAGGACGTTCTTGTTGGCGTCGATGAAGGAACGCCAGTTCTTCCTCCTGTCCTCGGCGAAACGGTGCTCGATGTACTGCTCGATGGTGATCGTCAGGGGAACCCTGACGTCGAGGCCGTTCACCGTTTCGGTCATCGTGACGAGGAGACCCGTCGAGTCGATCGTGAGCTGGCGCCTGATGGCGGGCGACCGGACGTCGAGAAAGAGGCTTTTTTCCTCCCGGGGGAAGACGGTGACCGCCGGGGCGTCCCTCCGTTCGTACGCCATCTGCTCCTCCCTGGCGGTGGAATCCAGGTAGACGACCCAGGTGGTGTCAATCTGCTGGAAGCCCAGCGTGGAATCGAGAGGGGGGATGCCGAGCGTGGAGTCGATGGGAATCCCGAGGGAGTCGGCCCTCGCCCTCACCGAATCGATAAAATGCCGGACAGAATCCCGGGCATGCCGGGCAAGGGAGTCGGGATCCTGGGCCCCCGGAAAGGAGAACGGATCGAAGGGTGCCTGATCGATGGCGGTCGTATCGGTCCCCCCGCCCCCCTGTGACCAGGCGGCCGCCGAGAGTGCCATGCACATGGCGATGATAAAGACCGACCGCCGACAGGACACCCGTCGGGGCGGTTTGCAGCGGGCTTGGACCAACCTCTTCTGACCGATTCTGTTGAACGTTTGTTATCGACCGGTTCACGACCCGCGGCCGGGGAGAGCTCCCCTGCGCGACCGTTACTCCGTCATGAAAATGCTAACAAGAACCGATAGGGGTCGGAAATAGGTGTGAAATTATTGAGGTTTAGTGAACACAACTCAGTGTTTTCCCATAAAAAAGGTAGGAAAAAGGTGCCAGACATGCAACAGGCGTGTGATCCGGCGCGCGGGGGCACAATTCTTGTAAAACCGGTGTTTTCAGGGTATATTGACAGCTCTTCATGAAGGCACTCTACTATATACTCCGGGCCCACGTCGCCCCCTTCCTCTTCTCGTTCCTGACACTCATGTTCATCTTTTTACTGCAGTTCCTGATGAAGGCCGTCGATCAGCTCGTGGGGAAGGGCCTCAGCGCCATGATCATCGGGGAGCTTATCATGCTCAGCCTGGCCTGGATGGTGGTGCTCGCCATCCCCGCTTCCGTGCTGGTGGCGACACTCATGGGGTTCGGCAAACTCTCGTCGCAGAACGAAATCACCGCTCTCCGGGCCGGGGGGATGAGCCTTCCCCGGATGATGCTCACCGTCCTCGCGGCGGCGGTCGTGCTCGCGGTCCTGCTCGTCCAGTTCAATAACAGGGTCCTGCCGGAGGCGAACCACCGGTTCAAGGTCCTGATGATGGACATCCGGAGGATCAAGCCGACGCTCTCGATCAACGCGGGGCTGTTCAACCGGGACCTCAACGGGTACAGCATCCTCGCGCGGCGGACGTCTGAATACACGAACGACCTCGGGGGCCTCACGATCTACGATTACACCGACCCTTCCACGAACGTCGTCATCACCGCGGAAAACGGCCGCGTCTCCTTCGCGCCGGATTACCGGAGGCTCATCATGGACCTCACGGACGGTGAAATCCACCGGTTCAAACCATCGGCGCCGGACGAATACCGGAAGGTCCGGTTCCGGCGCCACCGCATCGCGATGGACGCCGAAGGGTTCGACTTCGAACGGTCGGCGGAGAACACGTTTTCACGGAGCGACAGGGAGCTGAGCGCCGACGTGATGCGGGGCATCGTGGACAGCCTCCGCGGGGAAATCGAAGCCCACAGGGAGGCAGCGCGGGACGAGCGTGCCGCCGCGCCTCCCCCGCCGGGGGTGTCCCGACGCCCCGCCCGGCCGCTGACGGCCGGGTCCGTCGAACTGCGCGCGACCGGTCTTGCCGCCCAGCGGGTCCGCCTCCGGATCATCGAGTCCGAAAACCGGCGGCAGTCGATCGCATCCCTCGAACAACAGATCAACTCGTACATGGTGGAGATCCATAAAAAATACGCCATCCCCGCCGCCTGCATCGTTTTCGTTTTCATCGGCGTGCCCCTGGGGGTCATGGCCCGCCGGGGCACCTTCGGGGTGGCGGCGACGCTCAGCCTCGGCTTCTTCCTCTTATACTGGGCATCGCTGATCGGGGGGGAAAAACTCGGTGACAGGGGGATCATGCCCCCATGGCTGGGGATGTGGATGGCCAACATCTTCCTCGGCATGATCGGGGTATTCCTGACGCTGCGCCTCAGCAGGGAGATCCCCGTCGTAACGCTTTCCCCGGACGGACGACTCGCGAAATTGCTGGCGAAACTGCAGCGGGGCCGGGCGTGAAGAAATTCGACCGGTACGCCCTCAGGCAGTTCGTCGTCACGGCGCTGTTCTCGCTGGCGGCGTTCGTCGCCATCTTCCTCGTCATCGACCTGATGGAAAACCTCGACGATTTCCTGGACAGGTCCGCCCCCTCCGGCATTATTTTCCTGTACTACGTCTATTTCATGCCCGAGATCATCAAGCTCATGCTCCCGGTGAGCGTGCTCCTCTCCGCCCTGTTCACCACCGGCCGGTTGTCGACGTACAACGAGCTCACCGCGCTGAAATCCGGCGGCGTCAGCCTCTACCGGTTCATGGCCCCTTTCGTGATCTTCGCGATGCTGGTGAGCGGGTTCGCCATCTTTTTCAACGGCTGGGTGGTCCCCTACACGAACCAGAAAAAATTCCAGATCGCCCGGGTCTATTTCCACAAGTACATCGGGAACGCGCCGAGGGCGAACATTTTCATCCAGGAATCGAGGACCAGGATTCTCTCGATCGGGATCTTCGACGAGTCCCGCGGCAGCGCGCTCCGGGTGAGCATCCAGGAGTTCGACCCCGCCGACGTCTCGGTCATGACCGCACGCTACGATGCCTTCGAGATGACCTGGGACCCGGAGCGCGGGGACTGGACTCTCCTGAAAGGTACCGCGCGGTCGTTCTCCGCCGGCGGGGAGGTCGAGACGACGTTCGAGCGGAAGCGGCTCCCCGCGATGAACTTTTCGCCGGACGATATCAGGAAGGAACAGCAAAAACCGGACGAGATGAATTACACCGAACTCGGGGAGTTCATCGATGGGCAGAAACGGGCGGGGCAGGACGTGTCACGCTGGCTCGTGGACTACTACGGGAAGCTCGCCTTCCCCTTCGCAAACCTGATCGTGGTGATCTTCGGCATCCCCTTCTCGGCCATCAAAAGGAGGAGCGGCCTGGGGGTCGAGTTCGGGATCGCCCTGGCGATCTGTTTCATCTACATGATCTTCCTGAAGGTCAGCCAGGCCTTCGGCTACAACGGCGACATGGACCCCCTGCTTACTGCCTGGCTCGCCAACCTCATTTTTCTGGCGGGCGGCGCCGCGACGCTGGCATTCGTTCCGCGGTAGGTTCCGGCGAACACCGTGGCGCGACGTCCGGGCGGCGGTTGCCGTCAGAAATCGTAGCGAAAATCCGCCTGGGTCACAGCGACCGGACCCTGCGGTGACGCCTGGAGTTTCATGCGCACCTGCGCGTGGAGGGACTTGTTCAGCCGGGTCACGGTCCAGAACGCGTCGATTGCGCTCAGGACGTGGTTCACGACCGCGATGTTCACGAAGGTTGACGCGACGTCGTACTGCCGGTTGGCCTCGGCGCGCATGTCTGAATAGATGTTGAACCGGTTCGAGGTGTTCCTGATTGGCACGTTGTTCTCCAGCTCCGGGTTCAGATCCCCCGAGTCGTCCCACCCCCTGCTGAACTGTTCGTATTTCCCGATGAGCTCGTAGTACTGCTGCTCGCCGTAATACGGCAAGGCGTGCGTGTAACCATTAAGCCGACCGTTGGCGATGTCGCGCTCCATCTGGTTGAGGGCCGCCCAGTCGACGCAGCTGAACGGCGGTTCGCAGGTCTCGTCTTCAGGATAGATTTCGAAGCGGTAATCGTCGGCGGACATCGTGAGGTCGGGGTTCAGGAAGCCGAGGTGGGCGGCCGTCCAGTCGATGTACCGCACAACGCTCCAGTGTGCGTTCGCGTACGCCTTGTAGGCCTCGGTCTGGTCGTCACCCTTCTTGTCGTAGGAATACGCGAAGACCCACATTGTGGCCTCCGCCGCGAAGAACAAGGCCCCCTTCAGGTAGCTTCCGGCGTACACCTCACCGGTGCCCGGGACCCCCAGAGAGAGCGCCGCCGCGAGCCACGGGGATTTCTCGCCGGGGACCGCGGAGGGGGGGGGCTCCTGTGCTGCGAACACCGGCAGGTTTACCGGAGCCAGCGGGCCCTGAGCGCCGGGGCCGAAGAAGTCCAGGCGCGTGTTCCCGGTCAGCGGGGGGGCGCCCTTTTCTCCCGCCGGGCACAGGCCGGCGATGAGAAGGATGGCTGCGAGTATTTTTGTCATAGACACCTCTCTGTTAATCAAAATCGAAACCGAACAGGACCCCGAAGTGGTACTGCCATTCACCCCCGTACTGCACGACCTGGTCGCGGCTCTGCACGTAGCGCTGGAACCTGTCGAAGCCGTAGGTCGCGCTGAAAAACACCCTCGTGGGATAGGCGTAGAATGAAAACGACTCGAGGCGCAGTTCGAACCCGGCGTCCCGCCTGAACCGGTTGCCCGAAACGGGGCCGCCGCTCCAGGCCGTCCCAGCGTCCACGTACACCGCCCCGTAGAGTTTGTCGAAATAAAACTGGAGAAACCTCAGGTCGATATTCTCCCTGATCGGGAACCGGTAGGTGAGGTTGGCCCTGCCGAACTCGTTTCCGCTGATCGAATAGAAGGGATACCCCTTCATGCCCGAAAGTCCCCCGATGTAGAAATCGAAAAAATCGTCCACCGGGGGGCCGAAGATCGTCCCCGCCCGCACCGTCGCCGAGAGCGTGTGACTCCACCCCGGCAGCCGCTGCGATTCACGGACGGCCGCTTCGAGCTTGTGAAAGTTGACGTCCTGGAATACGTGCACGAGCTCTCCCCTGTTGTTGACCTCGTCGGTCGGATCGAAATCATTGAACTCGTAATCATAGCGCACCAGGAATTTACTCCCCACCGGGTTGATTTCCTGGGTGCGCGAAGGCGCCGACAGGTCGAGGCTGAGGTTCAGGAAAAGGTCGTTGCCCTTATAATAGAGAATGCCCGTGGAGGGGACCAGCAACTGGGACTCACTGAGAAAGAACTGCCCGATATCGGCGGTGTACCGGCTGTGCCGGTAACCGTACTCGGCGTCGAGGGCCGGGGTGAAGAGCTTCTGCCGGAAGATCGCGTCGAACTCGATGAGGTTGTACGAGATGTCCACCCCAATGGTGTCCAGGGGCAGCGCGATGGCGCCGGTCGACTTGCGGGAGATGTTGTACATTTCGAGGGACAGCGAAGGGTCCATTCCCAGGCTGAAAAAGCCGGGGATGGCCCCGTGGTAATCGAAGGTGAAGTACAGGTCGCGCTCCCCCTTCAGGTTCATCGCCGCGCTGGCGAAAAAACCGAAGCGGTCGAGGACGTCAGATGAAAAGAGGTAGGCCCCCGGTTTCAGCACCTCGAACCCCTTGTTGCGCGGGTTGTAGTTGTCGATCCGCAGGAACGGGATGACGGTCAGCGTCGTCGTGGCGTTGTTGTATTTTCCATCGGCGAGCTCCGGGAGCTTGGTGTCGTCGTAGGACCGCAGTGCGTCCCAGTCGAAGCCGGACGACCCCATGCCACCCTCCGGGACCCCCGCGGCGCCGTTCGTCCCGTGCGCCGGACCCCCGCTCCCGAGCCCGGGGAAGGCCGCGTGGACGTCGGAAGGCCCCCCTTTTCTCACGTAGTGTCCGGGGTTCACCGGGGGTTCGGTGGGATCCATCAGCGCGAGCTTATACCCCGACGAAGTGTATTCCGAGTAGGCGATCTCACCGGAGGGGCCGGGATCGGGCATGAACGCCCCGCCGACCACGTTCGTGACCTGGACGGTCTCACCCGTGGCGAGGTCGCGCCGGTAGATGTTGAAGATCCCGGTCCGGTCCGAGGCGAAGTACATGGTGTTTCCGTCGGCGGTGAAGACGGCGCTTCGCTCGTCATCCCCCGTCGCAACGAGCGGGACCGGGGTCCCCCCGGCGGCGGGGATTTGCAGGATGTCCCTCCCGTCCTTCAGCGAATAATCGAAGACGATCGATTTTCCGTCGGGGGTCCAGCAGGGGTTGTAGGCCTGTTCCGCGGAATCGTACGCGGTAAGCTGCCTCATCTCCGACCCGTCGATCCGGGAGACGTAGAGGTTCACCGTCCCGTCCCCCCCGGAGACGAACGCCAGGCGTTGGCCGTCGGGGGACACCGCCGGCGCGTTGGCCCTGAGCGCGTGCGTCACCCTCCGTTCGTCCCCCGACCCGACGTCGACGGCGAAAATGTCGTAGTAGTTCGACCAGAAGGAGTTGTCCCTCGAGTTCTTCGAATAGTAGATGGTCTTCCCGTCCGGCGACCACGAAAAATTCGACCTCACGCCGGAGATCAGCCTCTGTTCCTCCCCTGTCGCGACGTCATAGAGGTAGAGCGACGACGAGGAGAAGTAGTCCCCGTTTTTGTTGCTGATGTAGGCGATCGATTTGCCGTCGGGTGAAAACGCGGGATAGAGGTTCGCGAAACCGACATCCCCGACCAGCTTCCCCCCCGCGGGCGAAGCCCTCACCGGGGCGATCCGTCCGGTATAATCCTCCCTCAACGCCTCCTGCCACTGCCTGTAGACGGTCTCCCCGTCCAGCCCGATCGCGGATCCGATGGCGCCGTCGATGGTCACCTCGGTCAGGGACGACAGGTTGCGCGAAATTTTTTCCATCACGTCGTCGCCGTAGCGGTCGACGATGTAGCTGACGAACGAAAACCCCGCGTTGTAGGAGGATTCGTTTCCGAGGCTGGTCTTGCCGAAAACGGACATTTCATTCCAGCTGAGCATGTTGCCGTCGAGCGCGTAACAACGGAGAATCATGTCCCTGTGGCTGTCCCAGAAATCGTAATCGAGTTCCGTGCGGTTGTACTGCGCCACCCCTTCGGCAAACCAGCTCGGGATCACGAACCCCGACAGGGGGTACGAAACGATCCTGTTGGGGTATCCGTAGAGGACGTCCTGTCGGCGTTCGGATTCGTAACCGAGCCACTGGAGGTAGATCGCGGGGACCCGCCGGCCGAACTTGAACGATGTCTGTATCTGGACGATATGGGTGAACTCGTGGGTGATGACGTTTCGCAGCCAGTTGTGCGTCCCCCGGAGGTCGGTATCCAGGGACGACGCCCAGATTTCTATCTTGTTGTCGAAAAAGTACGCGGCGCCGTTGGAATAGTCGTCATAATCCTTGATGACGAAATTCACCTTGCCGTCGGGTTCGTGGTGGTAGAGCGAGGTGATCGGGCCGTAGATCTCCTCGGCGATCTTCGCCACCGTGCGCGCGGTCCGTTCGGTTCCGGTGTGATAGTGAACGGCGAAGTGGGCGGTCTCGATGGTCCGCCATTCCAGCTCGGGGTGAAAGTATTCCTCCTGGGCGGAGAGGGTCCCCGCGGCCAGGACGAAGACGACGACGGTCATCGCCGTACGGAGGAGGAACGCGACGGGGAGGGTCGGCCGGCGCCCTGGAAGCGTTCCGTTCATTTCACGACCGCGATTCGGATGACGGCGTGCCCGGAGCCGCCCGGACCGGAGGCCTCCACCTGCGCGAAGTAAATCCCGCTCTCAACCCCGGAAACGTCCCAGTCCACTTCGTTGTCCAGCCCCCCCTGAGCGTCGAGTCCCTCGAAGGCCCTCACGAGATTGCCGGCCAGGTCGAAGACCCTGATCGTGACCGTCGCGTCGGATGAAACGAAGTACCGGATGTGAGTCAGGAAACCGTCCTCCTTCCCCACGGGGTTCGGCCAGTTGTAGGCGAGCGACGGGGGGAAGAACTCCGTCTGCGGTGGCACGGGGGTCAGGACACTGTCTTCCGATGAGGTGTTCCACGGGTCGTGGGCGAACTGGGGCCACGGGAGGACCGGCGGTTCAAGCGGACCTGTGACGATGGTCGCGGTCTTCCACGCGGAGATGTACCCGTCTCCCGTTGCCACCGCCAGCCCGATATCCGCACAGCTCAGGCAGGCGCTGGGCATGTAGAACACCGCCGGGGACACCCCCTTTGCCGGACCCGCCTGGAGGGGGAAGCCGGGCAGCATCGTTCCGCCGGCGGTATATCCGAAGACCAGGCCCTGATCCGTGATGCCGGCGATCTCCGGTGAGCCGTCGCCGTCCAGGTCGGCAACCACCGGTGATCCGGTGAGGTCGGTGTCGGTATCCACGAGGACCGGAAATCCGTCGAGTGTGACGCCGGCCCGGTTCAGGGCGTGGATTTTCCGGCCGGAGAAAACAACGATGTCCTTCACGCCGTCACCGTCGAGGTCGGCGATGGCGGGGGCGTTCCAGACCGGACCGCCGGTTTCGACGGGGAACCCCGGGAGCGGTCCCGCGCATGCGTCCGCGAGGACGACACCGCCGTCGGCCGACGCCGTCACGAACGTGTATCCGGTACCTGTGCCGTTCCCGAATTCCCCGGAAACGACGTGCAGCCCCCCGGCAGACGGTCCGCCGACCTCCCCGGACAACCCCGCATGTACGCAGGCCGGCGGTCGGATGGTCCCGAACAGGCCGCTCGATGATCCCGCGATCAGCCCACCGGTGCCGAACAGGGCGAGGCTCACGACGTCCGAGCTGTCCTCCGGGAACATATTGACTTCGGTGACCGTCGAGCCGTCGCGGGCGATCAGGCAGACAAATCCCCCCGCGGTGCCCACCGCGACAAACGAGTCCGAGACGACCGGCGCGGTCGTGGGGCGCCGTCCGACGGACACGTTGAAAATTTCGTCCGGGTACGTATCGCCGTTCCCGTCGTTCAGTTCGTAGGCCATGACCCGGCCGGAGGAGCCGCTGTCCCCGGCGAGGACGATGTCGGTCGTCAGGTTGCCGTCGAGCAGCCCGACCGCCGCGCGCGGGACGAGGCTGTCGAGGCCGTACACCGTCGCCGGGAACGGGACGAGTCCTGAGGAATCGCCCCCGAGGAAGGCGGTCCCCCCCCCGACCGTCCAGGCGTACACGCGGGAACCTGCACCGGCGCCGACACTCACCAGTATTCCCTGGCCACCGGAGGTCACCGACCCTCCGACGAACGACGACCCCGTGGATTTCGGGAACCCGGCGACCGGGCTGACGAGGCTGTCGCCGACGGTGATCCTGGCCGTCATCACCGGTCCGGTGGCGGAAAATTCCGAGACCGACGAGTGGTTGTTTGCGTAGCGGTAACCGAGACTGTTGGGGTTGGAGAGGGCATCGAACACGTTCCGGGCCACGCGCAGAGGTGCGGAGTTGCCGTCATACCAGAAATCGAGAACCGTGCCATCCTCGCTCCCCGCTCCGGCGCTGATGAACCCGTACGACTGGCCGATGTCCTGCGAACCGTCCGCCTCTTCGAGGTCCACGCCGCGGTGGCCGGGGTCGGCGTTGACCGTTCCGGACTCCAGGTTCGCCCCGATCACGGACTCGTCGACGTGCCAGATGAGGACACCGCCGTCGAACCACTCGCCCGTCCTCGTGTTGGTCCCGCCGGGCAGGCTCCAGTCGAACTCGTCGACGTCGAGGAGCGTGCCGACGATGGAATCCTGGTCGACAAACGTGTACCCCGTGGTATCCCGCAGCCAGGTGCGGGTGAGCGTGTCCCCCGCCCACACGGCCGACACCGTGGAGCCGTCCCGCATAGCGTCGCGGTTCCGGTTTTCCACGAGGAAATATTCGCCGGAACTGATACTCAGTTTATAGATCGTGTCGGGGCCCGCTCCGAGCCCCACGGCCGGAAGGTCGACGACGCGGCTCCCCGCGGGTACCGTGACCGGATCGACCCAACCGAGGAACACCTTTTCCCACGCCGAGGGCTCCGGTGGAATGAACCCCCCCCAGCTGAAGATCGATTGCCCGTCCATCAGACCGAACCTGCCGATTCCCGACTTTCCCGTCCGCGTGTCGAAGAGGTCGGGGAGACCGAGGTGGCTGCCGATGTTCGCGGCGATCAGTCCGTTGATCCCGAGTTCCAGCCGAACGCTTCCCCCGATGGTGGCAACCGTGCGGGTCTCCGTTTCGGGGATGATGATGGTGTTGGGAATCGCGAATGTCCCGCCGGAGACCGGGATGCCGTCGTAGTCGGACCCGTAGACCTTCCTGAAGGCACCGAGATTGAGATAGATCGACGGGATGTCGAAAGGCGTGGGATCGAAACCGTAGATGCTGACCAGGTCGATGTCGCGTCCGACACCCGCGTGGAAGACGACGAACGCATCGAACGCCTGGAAATCCGTCGCGGGGCTCGCCGAATCGACGACGGTCCAGCTGTCACTGGCCAGGCGGGCCAGCGGCTCGTTGTCCGTTCCGGTCTTCGCCGGGCTGTAGCTCCTCATCTGGCCGGGCAGGCGGTAGACGTCCGGGAGGAGCGTGGTTTCGAGTACGAGGTTTCCGTCCGATACCTTCCGGAAATAATTCCTGAGAAAAGTCAGGTGGTTGTCGAAGTACGACGCGTCGTGCGGGGGCGGATCCTTCATCCGTGCGGGCGGTGCGGTCATGTCGAACGTCCCGTCCCCCGATGTGCGGTCATCGTCGTCCGGGACGAATTCCACCATGGCGGCCAGCACCCTGAGGGTGTCCGGGGCGGCGGCCGGATGGACCGGGGCCGCCCGCAACGGACCCGCGGACGTCGTGATCAACCATACCGCCGCGAGAACGCGGAGTGTGCTGCCTGTTCTGGTCATTCTATTTTGAGGGGATATGTCGATTGACTGCGTCCTGCCCGGGGGGAGCGGCGCCCGGAAAATCAAGAGTCCGTCCGGCACGAGACTTCCCTCGGCTTTCCGGACGGACCCTCGGTTAATTCAGCGACCGGGTGATCAGACACCCCACGCGATCAGCAGCGTGAACCTGAGCGTCTCGCTGAGTGGGTGATTTTCCTCGACGGTGGAGAGGTAACTGAAGTCGAACCCGTAGATGTCATACCTCACGCCGGCGCCGAATGTCAGGAATTTCCTGTTCCCGTAATCCGGGTGTTCGTAAAAATATCCGAAACGGAGGCTGATGAGCTTCGGGTCGCCGTACCAGTATTCGACGCCCGTACCGATGGTGACCTTCTTCAGACCGCCGTCCTGCCACGACGTAAATATCGCCTTGTAGAAATTGTCCGGGGGTGGCGGATCGCCGATCTCCTGGCCTAGGTCGTTCACCGGGGCGGGGTAACGCCGGATGAGCAACCGGCTGAAGTCGATGACGTAGGTGACGTTGTTGTACTGGGTCTTGAAGACGTCCACCGCCAGGCCCAGTTTGAGCTGGGTCGGGATGGGATCCGCCTGGTCGGCGTCGATGTACGTCAGCTTCGGGCCGAGATTCGAGAGGTTCACGCCCACGCTGAACCGGTTGCCGATCTCCCCGAGGTTCCGCGGGCGCCAGAGGAACCCGATATCGAAGCTCACCGTCGAGGCGACGCCCTTCCGGTCCTGGCCCTGGACATTGAACGGGGCGAGTGAGCTGTGGATGTACCGGAGGTTGATGCCCACCCCGAGGTCATTGATGATCTTCGTGGCGTATCCCACCGTTGCGGCCATCTCGAAAGCGCGGAAGGTGTTCACCACCTCCGGACCGTCGGGTGTCGTCTCGAAGAATTCACCCAGACTCAGGTAGGTGATGCTCGCCCCGAACGTCCCCCCGACGTCCGTCAGGTAGTTCCTGTAGGCGAGGTAGTCATAGAACAGGTCGGACTGCTGGAACTGCGGTAGCCACGCCGAGTGCGTGAGGCTGACTTCCTGCCCGATCTGGAAGGCCAGTCCCGCCGGGTTCCAGAAGTTCGCCGCCGCGTCGTTCGCCATCGCGGCGCCGGCTTCACCCATCGCGTCGGCGCGGGCGTTCGGTGCGATCAACAGGAAGGGCACAGCCGATTCCCCCTGTGCCTGCGCCGCCGTGGGCAGGCAGAATGCCGCGAGCACGCCGAGAACCAGCAGGCTGCTGAAAATCCGTGAAGATCTGCTTGAGACCATGATCAAATCCCTTAAATGTGGAGATAACAAATGATTTGGAATGCTTTCAAAACTCAGCGTGCCAGGGGAATGAAATTTACCTCTTTCCCTCTTGAGAAGCAAGATATTCCCCTTTTTCATCGATTAACACTCAATTTTCCAAGGGCCTCGCCGGAGTACCGGCCGTCGACGGTCCTGGCGATCACCTTGTAGAGATAGATGCCGTTGGCCACCTCGTCCCCCTCACGGTCCCGTCCGTCCCAGGGGAGTTTCACGAACCGGTCCCCGACACCCTGCGACGTCAGAGAATTGATCACGCGGCCCGCAACGGTGTAGATCTTAATTTCGACGTCGAGGGGGGACGTCTGGTTGTGTTCGAAGGTGAACCATGTCGACTGCCTGAACGGGTTCGGGTAATTGTAGACTTTCATCAGCCGCAGGCCGTCCCCCGCGCCGACGGAGAAGACGGTCTCCCCGGTCGAGGAGTTGTTGTAGGTGTCCCAGGCACGCACCCGGATGCGGTGTGAGCCCGGGGAGAGCGATCCCCTGATCCCCAGGGGATAGGTGACCACGCCCTCGACGTAGGTGTCGGGGTTGCTCCGGTAATACTCCGACAGGTCGATGCTCTCCGGCTGATCGTCCAGCCACGCTTCCAGGCGGTGGCCGATTCCCGCCCCGGAGGTGTTGATCCCGCTGGAATCCGCGATGTCGACGAGGAGCGTGGGTGTCGCCGAGACCGGGTCGCCGGGCCTGAAACTCCTCGAGTCGACGAAGATCTCCATGACCGGGCCGGTCACGTCGGCGGGCGCGGTGGAATCGGTCCCGGCGATCCTGATGTTCCGTGTCGCCCCGGCCCCGTCGGTCGAAGCGTTCCAGACATAGACCGAGATCCGACCGTTCTCGGTGCCGTAGGAGATGTCCTTCGGGACGATGAAGCTAGCTCCGAGCCTGTCGGCCGTCACCGTCGCGTCCCCCCTGAAGAGGATGTTTCCGTTCGCCCTGTAGGGATACGAGCCGGCCGTGGCGTCGTTGATCGTCACCAGGCGGTCTGCGTCGTACACCGACACCCTTGCCGTCCCGGAGAAACTCCCCGGAGCGCTGTCGCGTTGAACGCTGGCGCTGATCGACGAGCGGCCCAGCGCGTAGAGGTCGACGACCTGTGCGGCGGGGATGCCGTTCACCGAGTCCACCATGACGGGCCTCCGCGGAAAGGCCGGGACGAGCGCCGGGTCTCCGAGCAGGAAGTACTTCCTGTCGTTCGTGCCGGTCCGGACCTGCTTCGTCCGGTACATTGCGTCACCGAGCCTCCGGGTCGTCATCCTCCCGAGGCTGTCCAGGTCGAAGAGGTACGAAAAAAAGGTGTTGTTCATCCCGAGATTCTGGAAAGCGAACACCACCCGCGTGGCGGAAAGGGTGGCGATCGCCCCGTCGCCGGGCAGGGCGGCAAGCAGCTCGGCACCGCTCTGGTCGTTGATCGCGTCGAAGGCGGCGTAATTGCACGTCGCG
>QJVY01000213.1 GCA_003235555.1 Ignavibacteria bacterium
GTGCACGGGCTGCGAGGTGTGCCTCGAGGTCTGCCCGGTGGACTGTATGTACGTCGTGGCGGGGCCGGAATACGACGTCCACAAGAAACTCGTGGAGATCGACCTGGACGTGTGCATCGGGTGCAAGCTCTGCGTGAAATACTGTCCCTGGGAAACGATCGAGATGATCGCCGCCGACCAGTCGTTCGCCGTGGCGAAAGAGTGGACGCAGCGGACCGTCCTGCCGGAGAAGGAATGGATGGCGGGATCGGACGCGGAAGTCGGGGAGTTCTTCCCCACCGTTTTCTACGGCGACAAGCCGGAAGGCGTGTAACACGCTGAAGTAGCTCAGCTGGTAGAGCAGCTGATTCGTAATCAGCAGGTCGTCGGTTCAAATCCGACCTTCAGCTCAGGAAATTTACGGGGTTCCGCGTGACCGTGTCGAGGCCGGCCGGTGGAACCCTTTTTCACGCACATCACCTGTTCACACCGGAGCTGAAAGTACGATGTACCGGCGACTGATTCTCCCCCTCCTCCTCGCATCCCTGACGGGGTGCGGCTCCGGGCCGACGGATTACCTCGTGAAAACCTACGCGGACGATTTCGAAGGGGTGACGACCTGGAGGCTGGAGGGGAACACCATCGCCGACACGATCCACAACGACCACTATCTCCGGGTCGAGTTCGATGTCCAGAAAACGGTGTTTCGTGACAGCGGCGTCGCGTACGCGATCATGATCGGGTATCTCTCCTCGGACTGGCTGTTCGTGGAGGAGGGTGAGTCCCTGGTCATGCTGGTCGACGGCGCGAGGATCGGGTTTACCGGCGAAGGGAGCGGTCGTTTCCGTCAGGTGGGGACCGGCGGCGTCGTCAGCGAACTCGCCTTCTATCCGCTCACGCGGGAGACGCTGGTGAGGATTTCGCACGCCCGCGAGGTCCGGATCAAGGTAATCGGCGAGAAATATTCCCTGGAACGGGGCCTCATGCCCTCCAATATCGAGCACCTGCGGAGGTTCGTGGGAGAATATTGATCCGAAGGGGCCGGCCGTGCTTACGATTCGTTTCTCCGGATGATTGTTGAGAGCTACCCGCCGGAAGATTCGCCGGGTGAAATCCCGGCTCTTGCGGGTCAGGCGATTCCTCCCTCCCTTCGGGTAGTTCCCTTCCTCACGCCGTTGAGTTCTCGTTATCGGGAGATATGATGAAACACGGTCTGGTCACGACTCTGTCCCTCCTTGATGGTGCCGGATTCGGCGGCCGAGGGTTCATACTCGGCAGCCGTGATAGCTTCCTATCCCGTGCTGACGACCACGCAACCCCCCGACGGAGTGGAAGCCAACAGACGTAGCCCCGAATCCGATACCATCGTAGTCCGGTATCTCGAAGTGGTTGATCCATCTGCCGGTCGGGATTCGAACCTGCCCGATTGAAGCGCCGATTCTCCCGAAATGCCGCGAAAATTCTTGAACCGGGGATCACACCACCGGATCCACACAGAAAATTGTGAAAAATGTGTTCCACCTCCCAACTTTTCGCCGCGGGAGCTGTATTGTAGGCAAGTGGATTAGAGAATAGAAAAAACCCCCGTTTCGAGGCAGACGGGGGTTTTTTATTGTGATTGCGGTTATTTCAGGAGCAGCATTTTCCGGCTCAGCGAAATCCCTGCCATGGTGACACGGTAGGAATACACCCCACTGGGCAACAGGGAGGCGTCGAACGTCACGCTTTTTCGGCCGGCGCTCTCGATTCCCTCCACCAGCCTTGCGACCTCCTCACCGAGTACATTGAAGACTGACACGCGGACGTGCCCGTCCGCCGGGAGCGTGAATTCTATTTCGGTGGTGGGATTGAAGGGATTCGGATAGTTCTGCATCACCGTAAACGACACCGGAAGTTCGGTCCCGGCATCCGTCACGCCGCCGGGAGGGGCCGGCGGGTGTTCGTCGGTCGGGAGAATCCGAATCCCTGCGCCGGGATAATTTTCCGCGTTCCCGCCGACGATGAGTGTCCCCGCTTCCGAGAGCTTGACCCAGTATCCTCTCCCCGGTTCCAGCGTGTCGCTCAGCTGGTACGATCCGTCGTAGCCGTAAAACCCGGAGGTCACGATGCCGCCAGGTATCGATGCGACCGCCGTTACCGGAACGGGGTCGCTGACCGAACCGAGCATGTTCCATCCCTCGGCGCACCCGACGGTATCGGTTGAAAATTTCTTCCCGGTGATCGAAACCGAATCGTCCTCGTCGAATTTCAGCCAGTATCCCCGGCCGGTCTCGAGCGTGTCGTACAGCGTGTATCCCCCCGCGAAGGTGTACGCGCCCCCCGGGGCGGCGGGAAAGAGGATGATTTTTCGACGGTCCGTTACTCTGAGGGGAAGGGAGACCATATTCCATTTTTCCCGTACTGCGTACGATCGCGTGATCGGGACATCCGCGCTCCAGCTGACCGAAATCGAATGGTTCGTGGTGACGGCGGTGAACGTATAGCCCGTCGTCGAGTCGACAGGGAATCCGTCGACGAGGACGACGTCGGCAGAATAGCCGCTGTCGGGTGTAAAGATGAACGCCTGCGAATCCCCCCAACCGACCACGACGGCGCCCGACGGGACGACCGAGCCGTTGGGGCCCGAGGAGGCGGTGATCACGAACGTGTCGATCGAGAAATACGCCGCCAGGGAATGGCCCGCGGTGACGGCATTGAACGTGTATCCCTCCAGGGAATCCACTTTCAACCCGTCCACGAGGACGCTGTCAGTGTGGTGGCCCGTATCCGGAGTCACGGTGAAGGCCTGGCTTCCCCCGTGGGTCACGAAGACCGGGCCGGCGGGGGAGATCTGTCCCCCCGCGGATGCGGCGGTGGTGATGGTGTGCACGTCCTCGGAGAAAAACCCGTACAACGTGTGGTTGGCCGTGACGTTAACGAACGTGTAGCCAAAAATGGAATCCACCTTTATCCCGTCCACGAGGATGCTGTCGGTGTGATGCCCGCCGTCGGGCGTGAGGGCAAACGAATACGAGGAGCCGTGGTTGACGATGACCGGCCCCCCCGGCGAAATGCTCCCGCCGGCGCCGGCGACCGTGGTGAGCGTATATTTCAGCGTGTCGAACACCGCCTCGATCGAATGGTCCGCATCGACATTGTTGAAGGTATAGTCGGCCGGGGTCCCGACCGAAACGGTGTCCACGAGGAGGTCCGTCAGGTAAAATCCCGGGTCGGCCGAGGGAGTGAATGTCCGGTCATCACCGGGGTCGACCAGTTCAGCGCCGGAGGGGAAAATGGTGCCGCCGGTGCCCGCGCCCGCGGTGATGACGTAGGGGATCGGACCGATCATGAAATCGTCCATACGGATCGGGTCGGTGAACACCGCCCCCTGGAGCCAGACGACCCACGACGACGGGTTGAAGGTCGTATCGACGATACTGATCGAATCCCGGGCTCCCGCGGAACCGTAGAAGACACCGGTTTTCCGCCCGTCGGGGTAGAACTTGAAAAAGAGCGTATCCCCTTCGTCGAACTCCCTGTTCATGCTCGCCAGGAGTATCACGACCGGCGTGTCGGTGACCGTCCCGCTGATCCGTTGAATGTCCATCCGGTCCTGCCCGGAGTTCTCCTGGAAGCGGAAACCGTATCCGTCACCGGTGAACCAGCTGCTGTCGTTCATGACCTGGATGTAAAAGCTGGGTACCCCGGTGCTGCCGCTCTTGTGCGTCAGTACGATACCGACCTGGAACCTCCCGGCAAAGAGCGAGTCCCAGTAGGCCGCCCCGCGGCTGTAGAGCCCGTCGGGATTGAGCGGTGAGATGGTCGAATCACTGTTGATCTGGATGGTTGCTGCGGTATCGGTGAGGTCGAGGACCTTGCGCCATTTCATCGACCCGCCGATGTCCGTAGTCGCGGCGCGGTTGAAATCGTCCCGGACGGACTGCGCCGGGGCCTCGGGGGAGAGCAGAGCCGATAGCAGTACGAGGCAAAGAATATTTTTTGTCATAGGGGGGTTGCTTCCGGGGTAGTACCGGATTGGAAAGCGAGCGAATCAATATACAAAATTTACGGGTAATTTTTGGACATGGCCCGAAAAGCCCTTATAATAAGAAAGATAAACCGGGTTCCATCAAAAAAATCAGAAAATTCACAATTTAAGGCAAACGAAGATGCGCGTTCTCCCATTCCATCCTTCAGAAACACCCCCCCCGTTCCGGCCTTCCGGTCAACGGATTGTTTTCCTTTTGCCACTTCTCCTCCTGGGATCGCTGATCCTGGCTGGATGTGGCGGAGGGGATGAAGAGAAGGCCGCCCCCGCGCAGGAACCGGCGATGATCTCTCAGGGCGCGCACGGTGAGACCCCCTCGGCGGGCGGAGTCAGCTGGACCATCCCCGGTCGCTGGCAGGTGGGTGCGGAACGCCCGATGAGGGTGGCAACGTACAATGTCCCCGCCCCCGGCGGTGAAGGGACGGGCGCGGAGTGTGCCGTTTTCCATTTCGGCGAGGGCCAGGGGGGGGACGTCGCCTCGAACATCGACCGGTGGGTGGGGCAGTTCGAAAATCCCTCCGAGCCGGTACAATCGACGATGGAATCCAACGGTTTGAAAATTACCACCGTCGCGACGACGGGGACGTTCCTCGCCCCGGCAGGGCCGATGATGCAGTCGCAGGGCAAGCTTGAAAACTATTCGCTCCTCGGCGCGATCGTCGAGGCGCCCGGGGGTTCCGTCTTCTTCAAGCTGACAGGACCGGCGGAGGCCGTCCGGAACGCCTCGGGTGAGTTCGACGCGGTCCTTCGCTCGCTGAAATAGGCCTTCGTGCTCGATCTTCTCATCGTCGGTTCCGGACCGGCGGGCCTTGCCACGGCCATCGCCGCGGCCGGGGCCGGTCTGGACTACCTCGTGGTGGACAAGGACGGGATCGCCGGCAGCATCGCCCGGTTCCAGCGCGACATGCCGTTTTTCTCCACCCCGGAGCTGCTCGAGATCGGCGGCATTCCCTTCATCGTTCCCAACATGCGTCCCACATCCCTCGATTGCGTAAACTATTACCGGGGTGTGGCGGTCCGGTACGGACTGAATTTTCGGTTCGACACGCAGATCGCGTCGATCGGGGGTGGAAGGGGAGCATTCTCCGCGGAAACCTCGAAAGGCGATACGATCGCGGCCCGGAATATCGTGATCGCCACGGGGTATTACAACACCCCGAAAAAACTGGGCGTCCCCGGGGAGGAGCTGCCCCACGTCAGTTCCTGGTACAACGATCCGCTCCCGTGGTTCGAACGGAACGTGCTGATCGTCGGCGGAAAAAATTCCGCGGTGGAGGCCGCGCTCGACCTCTGGAGGCACGGCGCGAGGGTGAGGGTCGTGCACCGGGGCGAAAAGCTCAGCACGGGAATCAAGTACTGGATCCTGCCGGATTTTGAAAACCGTGTGAAGGACGGATCGATCGTCCTCTCCCTGAAGACGACCGTTCAGGAGTTCAGGCCCGGCGTATCGGTCCTGCGGGACGGGGCGGGTAAAGTGAGCGAACATCCGACCGACGCCGTTTTCACGCTGATCGGCTACGAGGCCGACACGAGGTTCCTCTCCGGATGCGGCATTGATATCGTGGAGGAGACCGGGGCCCCCCGCCACGACCCCGGGACGATGGAGACGAACGTCCCGGGATTGTACGTCGCCGGTGGCCTCGTCGGCGGCCGGTTCAACAATGTCGTCTTCATCGAGAACGGCCGCCGCCACGGAAAACAGATCGTCGACTCCATCACACGGCACCGGTCGGTCGGGCGCTGACCGCACCCGGGTGTCCTACCTGCCGGTTCTCAGGGAATCGATCCAGCCCCCGATCCGCGCGCTCTCCCCGGTTTCCGACGGTGCGATGGACCTGTAGCGTTCCAACGTCCTGATGAGGGAGGCCGTGTCCCTCCGTTCGGAATAGATCCCGATCAGCAGCGTGTAGGGGAGGGGGGAACCGGGGCGAAGGTCCCGGGCACGGAGGAGGAGTTTCTCCGCCCCGTCCGGATCCCCGGTCCGGAGGAGGATATCACCGTGTAGTGAGAGCAGGTCGTACGATTCCCCCCATTCCCGAACCGCCCTCGTGAGCAGTTCGCCCGCCTCTGTAAACCTTTCCTCCTTGTACAGCATGTAGGCCCGGATCCGTGTCAGCGCGAGGTTTCCCGGGTCGAACCGGAGGCCCGCTTCCAGGATTTGCTCACACTTTCGCAGCCTGCCGCGGGCGTAGAGGGCCCCCGAAAGGTTTTGCGCGAAACGGCTCACAAGAGCGCTGTCGCTTACAGTTGAAAGACGGGAGAGCAGCGACCGGTCGAATTCAGCGGCCTGTCCGGTCGTGCCCGGGGTATAGAACCAGAGCGTCGGGCCGCGGTGGAGGGAGTCGGATGGGATTTCCGCCAGGAGTTTCCACCCGGACCGGAGGTCGTCGTAAAATTTCAGGAGGTCCCGGAAACGGTCGGGTTCCCTGCTGTACCGTCCGTAATCGTAATCGCTCGCAATCAGCAGCTCGAAGTCTTCGTACCACCTGACGTCGTAGAACGGGGCGGTCGCTTCCGATCCCGTTGCGACGAAGGGGATATAGAGCACCTGCCTGTCGGGCGGAAAGGAGATGCCGAAGGGCCCGCTGGTGATCACCGAACCGGGCGCGACGTTTTCCGCGATCCATTCCCGCGCGACCGTGCGCGTATCCGTTCGTCCGGACTCCACCAGGTAGGCGACCGACTCCCCCACCGGGACGATCAGCGCGGCGCCGATCGCCAGGACTGTCAAACTCATGGCGGTGAAAAGCGGCTTTTGGCCGGGGTTCCGCCCTGGAAAAAAGCGGGAGAGGAGGGCCGACGCACCTCCCGCGGCCCGGACGCATCCCGCCGCGCAGAGGATCGTCAGGAAGGGGACGGCCGGGAGCAGGTAGCGTTCAGCGCGCATCACCCATGTGGAAATCACCACGAGATAGGTCAGGGCCGTGATGAAGAGTGAAATCCCGCCGACATGTTTCCTGGCGAAGGAGATCACGGCGCCCGCCGCGGCCCCGGCAACGAACATGAGCCCGAGCCTGGGAACAAGCGTCCCGAAGAGGTAGAAATCCCCCGTCGTCCGGGACGCGTCGAGCCCCAGGTGACCGTACGACATGTGGTATTGTTCGTAGGTGAAGTCCCTCAGGAAACCCTGCGGGTCGATCAGGATGTAGGGGTTGAGCGCCATGAACACGAGCCCGGCCGATAGGGGAACCAGGAGTGCCCGTCCGGCCGTGGACCGACCGTGGTGCGGTCCGCCGTCCCTCCGGGCCAAGCCGGAGGCCGCGATAACGAGCGCGGGGAGGACCAGGAACAACGCCCCGGTATACTTGGTCGACGCGGCGAGACCGATGACGATCCCCGTCAGGATGAACGGACGGGCCGTGCCGCTGCCGGGGAGTTTCAGCGACTGGTGCAGGGCGAGGACCAGAAAGAATGTCAGGATGACGTCCACGTTCACTCCCGTGGCCCCCTCCAGGAGAATGGGATTGAACGCCAGGAGGAGGGCGGTCCCGAGCGCCGCCGCGCGACCGAACATCCGCCGGGCGGTCAACCATCCGAGGGCCACCGTCCCGATGTCGAAGAGAAGGGAGAGGGACCTCGCCGCCAGCATGAACCCTCCCGGATTGGTCTCCAGTTGGCCCCTGAAGGCATCGATCGTGGGGAACTGCCCGGTCAGCGCTCCCGCCAGGTACTGCGCACCCTGGACCAGGAAGTGCAGATAGAACGAGAGGGCCGGGTAGTGGAAAAAATCGGGACGGAACCCGATTGTTCCCCCGACACCCCCCCAGAAGGTCCGCGCGACCATGAACGGGGTGGCCTCCTCGAACACGTCGGGGAGGCCCCAGGAGAGGTTCCACGCCCGAAGGACTGCGCCGGCGGCGAGGACTATTGCCAGCATGGCGATTTCGGCGCCCTGCGGCCGGGGGTGGTCGGTCTCAGTTACAACTGTCCCGTTCATCAGGGAAAGATACAAATTGCTTCTGACAACGGGAATCCCTATATTTGGACGCATTTCTTGATAATCCCCGAGGATTTAACCGAATCGTGCAAGCCCGGTAAAACACCCGATGGGGACTGATACGATTATTCTGAAGGAATTTCATGAACGAAGGTAAGATTATCCAGGTCATCGGTCCGGTCGTGGACGTCGATTTCGCGGGGGGCAAACTCCCATCCATCCTCAATGCGGTGAAGATTCCCCGGAAGAACATCGAGGGTGTCGAAGAGGAGCTCGTCTGTGAAGTGCAGCAACATCTCGGCGAGGAGCGCGTACGGACTGTGGCGATGGATTCCACAGACGGACTCGTCAGGGGGATGAAGGTCCTCGACACCGGCTCCCCGATCATGGTTCCGGTGGGTCCGGCCACCCTCGGCCGGCTGATCAACGTCATCGGCAAGGGGATCGATAAACTTCCCCCGATCGAGAGCAAGGTCACCTATCCCATCCACCGTCCCGCACCGGAGTTCGACAGCCTCAGCACCAAGAAGGAAATGTTCGAGACGGGCATCAAGGTCATCGACCTCCTGGAGCCCTACTCCAAGGGGGGAAAGACCGGCCTCTTCGGCGGAGCCGGGGTGGGCAAGACGGTCGTCATCATGGAACTGATTCACAACATCGCCCTGCACCACGGCGGCTATTCGGTCTTCGGCGGCGTGGGGGAGCGTACCCGGGAGGGGAACGACCTCTGGGTGGAGATGTCCGAATCGGGGGTGCTCGACAAGACCGCCCTCGTCTTCGGCCAGATGAACGAGCCGCCCGGCGCGAGACAGCGGGTGGCGCTCACCGCGCTCACCATGGCGGAATACTTCAGGGACGACGAGGGAAAGGACGTCCTGCTGTTCATCGACAACATCTTCCGCTTCGTCCAGGCCGGTTCGGAGGTCTCGGCGCTGCTCGGCCGCATGCCGTCCGCGGTGGGATATCAGCCGACCCTCGGGACCGAGATGGGAGAACTCCAGGAGCGGATCACTTCGACGAAAAAAGGTTCGATCACCTCCGTACAGGCGATCTACGTGCCCGCTGACGATCTGACTGATCCCGCCCCGGCGACGACCTTCAGCCACCTGGACGCCACGACCGTTCTCAGCAGGCAGATCGCGGAGCTTGGAATCTACCCGGCGGTGGACCCCCTCGACTCCACGTCACGGATCCTCGAACCCGGTGTGCTCGGCGAGGAGCACTACGGGGTGGCCCGCAGGGTGAAGGAGATCCTCCAGACGTACAAGGACCTCCAGGACATCATCAACATCCTCGGCATGGACGAACTCTCCGACGACGATAAACGGACGGTGGCCAGGGCGAGGAAGATCCAGAAATTCCTCTCGCAGCCGTTCTTCGTCGCCGAGCAGTTCACCGGCATCCCCGGAAAGTACGTGAAGCTCGAGGACACGATCAGGGGGTTCAGGTCCATCATCGACGGGGAATGCGACCACATACCCGAGAACTATTTCTACATGATGGGGACGATCGACGAAGTGATCGAGCGCCACAGGAAAGAGGCTGCCTGAGGATCACCGTATGGCCGTCCAGACTTCGGTGAAAACCTTCCAGCTCGAGATCGTGACCCCCCGGAAGATGGTCTTCGGGGGCGAGGTGGAGAGCTTCAGCGCCCCCGGCGTGATGGGCGGGTTCCAGGTGCTCGTCGGCCACGCGCCGATGCTCGCAGAGATCGGGATCGGGGAGGTGAGCGTGCGCGATGCCGGGGGGACCACCACCCGCTACGCCACGTCGGGAGGTGTGGTCGAGGTGAAAAAAAACCACGTCATCCTCCTTGCCGAAACGGCGGAGAAGGACGATCAGATCGACAGGGCCCGGGCCGAGGCCGCCGCCGAAAGGGCGAAAAAGCGGATCGGGGAGCGTTCGGGCGAAACCGACGTGGAGCGGGCGAGGATCGCCTTACACCGGGCGCTCAACAGGTTGAAGGTTTCCACCGGCGGTTGACCACCCGGCCTGCAGGAAGTGCGGCCCGTCTGATCGTCACGATCGGACGGGCCTTTTTTTTGAGGCTGGGGGTGTTTTCGGGTCCCCCGCTCCGGGGGGTCCGGATCACGTCCCCCGTTGGAATTGTGCGCGAATGCGAGTATATTCAATCCGATTTTTGAAATGAAAGGCCGAACAGTACCCAAATACACCGCCCGGATAATGATGACGACGCCGGACACCGGATGCGCCTGACCCGCGCGGAAATCGACCTCCGGGCGCTGCGTTCCAATTTCGAAGGAATCCGTGCCCTGGTGGGCCCGGATGTCCGGATCATGGGTATTGTC
Source organism: Ignavibacteria bacterium (assembly GCA_003235555.1). Taxonomy (GTDB): domain Bacteria; phylum Bacteroidota; class Ignavibacteria; order UBA10030; family SZUA-254; genus SZUA-254. The sequence goes on from QJVY01000213.1 coordinate 10,253, forward strand.
AAGGCAAACGCCTACGGCCATGGGATCGTGGAGATCTCCGCCGCGCTGGTCCGGTTCGGGATCGATTACCTCGGTGTCGGTTTCGTCGAGGAAGGCATCGCCCTCCGGAAATCCGGGATCACCTGTCCCATTCTCGTCCTCGGCGGGGTCCTCGGACGACAGATCAGCCGGTTTCTGGAACATTCGCTGGACATCACCGTTTCGTCCCTCGAGATCGCAAGACAGATCAGCGCCGAGGTCACGCGGGGGGGAGGCAGATCGCGCGCGGAAGTGCATCTCAAGATCGACACCGGGATGGAGAGGATCGGTGTCCACAGCGGCAGCGCGGGACGGTTCATCGACGCGGTGAGCAGGCTGGAAGGTCTCACCATCAAGGGACTTTATTCGCACCTCGCGACGGCGGACGAAAAGGACAAGTCGTTCGCCTTCGAGCAGTTGAACCGGTTCGACGCCGTTGTCTCCGCTGCGGAACGGGCAGGGCACCGATTCCCGTACATCCACATCGCGAACAGCGGTGCCGTGCTGGATATCCCCCAGTCGTATTATTCGATGGTCAGGCCCGGCATTGCGCTCTACGGCGTGTATCCCTCGCACGAATGCGGGAGGGGGATCCCGCTGCGGCCGGTTCTCTCGCTCCGGTCCAACGTGGTGTTCATCAAGGAGGTCCCCGCCGGGACCGCGATCAGCTACGGACGCAGGCACGTGACGACGCGGGACACCCGCATCGCCACCGTACCCGTCGGGTACGGCGACGGATATCCCCGGAGGCTTAGCGGTGGGGGCATCGTCCTGATCAGGGGGGAACGGTACCCGATCGTCGGGAGTGTCTGCATGGACCAGCTGATGGTCGACATCGGTCCCGGGGCCCCGATCCACGTTGGCGACGACGTCACCCTCCTGGGGGTGGAGGGCCGGTCCCAAATCACGGCGTGGGACCTGTCGGACGCCACGGGGACGATCCCGTATGAAATTCTCACCGGCATTGCAGCCCGCGTGCCGCGTATCGCTCACACACCTGAAGGAAGGGGATAAGCATGCCGAATGTGTACGCCGTCATCATGGCAGGCGGGGTCGGTTCCAGGTTCTGGCCGAGGAGTACGGAGAAAACGCCGAAGCAGCTCCTCGAAATCGTCAACAGGGGGACGATGATCCAGAACACGGTGGAGAGGATCTCCAGCCTCATCGAACCCTCAAAAATCCTGGTCGTCACCAACAAGCTCCACAAGCCGGCCGTGGTGAAGCAGCTGTCGCAGGTCCCGGCGGAAAATATCATCGTCGAACCGATCGGCAGGAACACCGCCCCGTGCATCGGACTCGCGGCGATGTTTATCCGGCGCATGGACCCCGACGCGGTGATGGTCGTGCTCCCTGCGGACCATCTCATCAACGACCAGGAGGAATTCCGTCGCATCCTGAGCCTCTCGATCTGGGTGGCGTACGAATCGGGAAAACTCATCACCATCGGGATCCACCCCTCGCGGCCGGAGACCGGCTACGGTTACATCCAGGTGGTCGACGAGGACGATGGGACGAACCCCTACTTCGACCGCGGCGTGTTCAAGGTGAAGACCTTCGCCGAGAAGCCGAACCGCGAAACGGCGCACCGCTTCCTCGCCAGTGGAGATTTCCTCTGGAACAGCGGCATGTTCATCTGGAAAGTGGACACGATCCTGCGGGAGATCGCGTCATCGCTCCCGGGATTGTCCGCGGAACTCGAGAAGATCGGGGGGGCGATCGGGACCGACCGCGTCAACCAGGCGATCGAAACCGGATACCGGATGATCAGGGGGATATCGATCGATTACGGGGTGATGGAGAAGGCGCACGAGGTCTACGTGCTGCGGGGCGAGTTCGGCTGGAGCGACGTCGGTTCGTGGGACGAGGTCTACCGGATATCGGGGAAGGACGCGGACGGCAACTCGGTATCGGGGAAGGCGGTCCTGCACGGAACGAAAAACACCCTCGTGCACTCCGGTGACAAGATCGTCGCCGCCGTCGACGTGGAAGACCTGATCATCATTGCCGCCGACAACGCGATTCTCGTCTGCCGGCGCGGGGAATCCCAGGACGTCAAGGAGATCGTCGATTACCTCCGGAGGAAACAGATGACGGAGTACCTCTGATGGTCCGGAAGCTGACCGCGGTCCTCCTCTGCGCGGGCGCCCTGGGGCTTTCCGCCTGCACCGGCTCCTCGCCGAGGTTCACCGCGACGAAGCGGATACAGGTCGAGACGGGGGGGAGCTATTCAGCCCGGGAGGAGGGGCTGGCGTCCTACTACGCCGACGAATTCAACGGCCGCAGGACTTCGAACGGGGAGGTCTTCGACATGAACAAACTCACCGCCGCCCACAAGTCGCTCCCGTTCAATTCGGTCGTCAAGGTCACCAACCTCGAGAACGGAATGTCGGTGGTGGTCAGGGTGAACGACCGCGGTCCCTTCGTGGGAGGGAGGGTTATCGACCTTTCCCTGGCAGGCGCGAAGGCGATAGGGATGATCGGAACCGGGACGGCGAGGGTCGTCCTCGAGGTGCTGGAGTTCGGACCGGACTCCACACAACAGGTCAAATAGACCCCGTACCGATGGAAGATCCCGGTCACATTCGCCGGGATGACGTGACGGCCCTCCTTGTCGGTCTCTTGTGAAATTCCTATATTCACTCATACCTACCTCAATTTACTGTCTTTTTAGGGGTGTTTTCTGCCCGCTGCCGGTTTTTGTCGAACAACGTAAAGGTTGGTTACCTGAATTACCTGATTACTTTTTATTTCCTGAAGGACTCGATCAAGCCCTTCTTCCTCCTCTCCCTGGTGTTGCTGCTCTTCCCGCTCACCTCCGAGAGGGTGGCGGAATATTCCCTCGTCGCCTCCGAACCGTCATCGGGCGTCCTGCACGAGGATACCACCCCCCCGCGGGAATTACACAGTGATGACTATGCGGCGGTGCGTGAATTTTCGGGCATCTACTCGGTGGACTACAGGCTTGTCCTTGCGATCATGAAGCATGAATCGCGTTTCAGCCATTCTGCGCGCAGCCCGCGCGGTGCCCGGGGCATGCTGCAGATCATGCCCGCCACGGGCAGGCAGCTCGTCTCCGAATTGAACCTGACCGACATCACCCGTCCGGCGCAGCACCTCCGTGCGGGCATCTACTACTACTCAAAGCTCTTCGACCTGTACAGTTCCGCCGACCCAGCCGACAGGATCCGCCTGGCGCTCGCATCGTACAATGCGGGTCCCTCCAGGATTTATGACGCGCAGGAGCTGGCGGCGTACCTCGGGGAGGACCCCGACGACTGGTCCGCACTCCGGCACGTGCTGCCCCTCCTTTCACGGAGGTATTCCACGCTGCACGAGCTCGTCTGGGGGCACGCCCGCCCACCCCACGGGTACTTCAGCGGATGGAAGGAAACCGTGAGGTACGTGGACAGGGTCATGCGTTCCTACAACGGGTACCTGTCGAACCGGGGCTGATCCCCTGTCGCGGGGCTTCCCCCGCGTTTTCCCAGTCGTTAGACTTCTGATTCCGTCCAACCCGCTCCGGATGTCGCCGGACCATGCGGGTCGACCCGCCGCACGCTGTTTATTCCGGTCCGGAACCCATTGAAAACTCCTCTCCGCGGATGTACATTGTCGGGGTCTTGCAACGGTGGACGTCGCGCTGT
>QJVY01000191.1 GCA_003235555.1 Ignavibacteria bacterium
CCTGAAATAGAACTGCGGCCGGTATCCGTTGAAGAAGGGGGTGTGACGACCGCCCTCTTCCTTCTTGAGCACGTACACCTGACAGGTGAATTTCTTGTGGGGCGTGATGGACCCGGGTTTCGCGACCACCATCCCCCTCTCGAGTTCGGCCTTGTCCACGCCGCGAAGCAGGAGCCCCGCGTTGTCGCCCGCCTGAACCTCGTCGAGTTCCTTCCGGAACATTTCAGCGCCGGTGATGACTGTTTTCTTGTGCGCGCCGAGACCGATCAGTTCGACTTCGTCGCCGACTTTCGCCTTGCCCCGTTCCACCCTGCCCGTACCGACGGTTCCGCGGCCGGTGATGGAGAAAACGTCCTCAATGGGCATCAGGAAGGGTTTGTCGACGTCGCGCTTCGGCAGCGGAATGTAACTGTCGACCGCTTCCATCAGGTCGTAGATCGGCTTGAAGGCCGGATCTTCGGGTTTCGAATCGGCGGCCGTCGCCTGCTCGAGCGCCTTGAGAGCACTGCCCCGCACGATGGGGATTTCGTCCCCCGGGAACTCGTACTTCTTCAGGAGGTCCCTCATTTCCATCTCGACGAGCTCGATCAGCTCCGGGTCGTCGACAAGGTCCACCTTGTTCATGAACACGACGATCCGCGGAACTCCGACCTGCCTTGCGAGGAGGATGTGTTCGCGCGTCTGCGGCATGGGACCGTCGTTGGCCGCAACCACGAGGATCGCGCCGTCCATCTGTGCCGCCCCGGTGATCATGTTCTTGATGTAATCGGCGTGGCCGGGACAGTCAACGTGGGCATAATGCCTGTTGTCGGTCTGGTATTCAACGTGGGCGACGGCGATGGTGATACCGCGCTCACGCTCTTCCGGCGCATTGTCGATGCTGTCGAACGTCCTGACCGAGGCGAGACCCTTCTTTCCGAGGACCATGGTAATGGCCGCGGTGAGCGTCGTCTTCCCGTGATCGATGTGTCCGATCGTTCCGACGTTTATGTGAGGCTTGTCCCTGGTAAATTTTTCCTTTGCCATTGCTTCTCTCCTTTGTTGCTCAGATGGTGGACGGTGATGTTTTCAATGTTAGGGTTACGCGGGTATGCTTTCCTTGCCCTTGACTTTTTCGATGATCTGGTCCGAGATGCTGCGAGGCACCTCTTCGTAGTGCGCAAACTGCATGCTGTAGATGGCGCGGCCCTGGGTCATCGAACGGAGGACCGTCGAATACCCGAACATGTCGGAAAGCGGCACCTTCGCCTTGATGATCTGGGCGTCCTTCCGGGACGACAGCCCCTCGATCTTGCCGCGGCGCGAACTCAGGTCGCCCATGACGTCCCCCATGTACTCCTCAGGGGTCACGACTTCGACCTCCATGATCGGCTCCAGCAGCGCGGGGCTGGCCTTGCGTGCCGCGTCCTTGAACGCCATCGATCCCGCGATCTTGAAGGCCATTTCTGACGAATCGACCTCGTGGTACGATCCGTCGTAGAGTTTGACCTTGATGTCTTCGACGGGGTATCCCGCCAGGACGCCGTTGCGCATCGCCTCGACGATCCCCTCGGAGACGGGGTTGATGTATTCCTTCGGAATCGAACCCCCGACGATGGCGTTTTCGAACTCATACCCCTTGCCTTTTTCGTTCGGCTCGACCTCGATCCACACGTGTCCGAACTGGCCCCGGCCACCCGACTGGCGGACGAATTTGCCTTCCATCTGGACCTTCTTGCGGATGGTCTCCTTGTAGGCGACCTGCGGCTTGCCGACGTTCGCCTCGACGCGGAATTCCCGCTTCATGCGGTCGACAATGATTTCGAGGTGGAGCTCGCCCATCCCGCTGATGATCGTCTGGCCTGTTTCCTCGTCGGTCGATACCCGGAATGTGGGGTCCTCCTCCGACAGCTTGGCGAGGGCTTCCCCCATCTTCTCCTGGTCGACCTTGGTTTTCGGCTCGATGGCCACCGCGATCACCGGCTCTGGGAACACCATCTTCTCGAGGATGATCGGGTCGGATTCATCGCACAGTGTGTCGCCCGTCCGGGTGTTCTTCAGCCCGACGATCGCGACGATGTCCCCGCTGTAGGCCTCGTCGATGTCCTCGCGGTGGTTTGCGTGCATCCGGAGGAGGCGTCCGACCCGCTCCCGGCGGTCGGAGATCGGATTGTAGATGTAAGACCCGCTCTTCATCGTTCCGGTGTAGATCCTGGCGAACGTCAGGCGACCGACGAACGGATCGGTCATGATCTTGAAGGCGAGACCGGTGACCTTCTCCTTGTCGTTCACTTTCCGGACGATGTGGTCCTTCATGTTGACATGGTGCCCTTCAACCTCGCCGCCGCCGACATCTGTGGGCGACGGTAAAAAGGCAATTACCGAATCGAGAAGGCGCTGGACACCCTTGTTTTTGAAGCTCGATCCGCACAGGACCGGGATGATGCTGACCTTGAGGCACGCACTCCTGAGGACCTTCGTGATCTCGTCGGGTGAAATCTCCTTGCCGTCGAGGTACTTTTCGAGGAGCGAATCGTCCTCGTCGGAGACCGCTTCCAGCATCTTCGTGCGGTATTCCTGGGCCTTCGGTTTCATGTCGGCGGGGATGTCGAGGTCCTCGAACTGTGTCCCCTGCGTCCCCTCCGTGAAGACCCGCGCCTTCATGGTAATGAGGTCGATGATCCCGGTGAAGAGGTCCCCCTCACCCATCGGAATCTGCACCGGTACGGCGTTGGCGCCCAGCCGCGCCCTGATCATCTCGACGCAATGGAAAAAATCCGCACCGACGCGGTCCATCTTGTTCACGAACGCCAGGCGCGGCACGCCGTACTTGTCGGCCTGCCGCCAGACGGTCTCGGACTGCGGTTCCACCCCGCCCACCGCGCAGAAGAGGGCGACCGCCCCGTCGAGGATCCTGAGGGAGCGTTCCACTTCCACGGTAAAGTCCACGTGTCCCGGGGTGTCGATGATATTGATCCTGTGGTTGTCCCAGAAACAGGTCGTGGCGGCGCTGGTGATGGTGATCCCGCGCTCCTTCTCCTGTTCCATCCAGTCCATCGTGGCCGCGCCGTCATGCACCTCGCCCATCCGGTGCAGGATGCCCGTGTAGAACAGGATCCTCTCGGTCGTGGTCGTCTTCCCGGCATCGATGTGGGCCATGATGCCGATGTTCCTGGTTTTTTCTAATGAAATCGCTCTGGGCATACTATTCGTCAGTGTCAGCTGTGCGTCCGTTTACCACTTGAAGTGCGCGAACGCCTTGTTGGCTTCGGCCATCTTGTGTGTGTCTTCCTTCTTCTTTACCGCGTTCCCTTCGTTGTTCGCCGCGGCCATGAATTCTGCTGCCAGCTTCAGCGCCATCGACTTGTCCTTCCGGTCGGAGGCGTAATTGATGATCCAGCGGAACGCCAGGGCCGTGCTGCGCTCGGAGCGCACCTCGGTCGGAATCTGGTACGTCGCCCCGCCGACGCGGCGGGCCCGGATCTCCAGGAGCGGCTTCACGTTGTTGATGGCCTTGCGGAAAACCTCGATCCCGGGCTGCTTGGTCTTCTGTTCAATGTGTTCGAAGGCTCCGTACACGATGCTGCGGGCGAGATGCTTCTTCCCCTGCTTCAGGACCGAATTGATGAACTTCGACACCACGAGGTCCCCGTATCTGGGGTCCGGGACCTGGATTCTTTTCGTCGCTGTTTTTTTTCGCATGACCTGTTGAAAGATTCTCCTGTTGAGCGTGCGGTCTATTTCGCCCGTTTCGCGCCGTACTTCGAACGGCCCTGTTTCCTGTCGGTGACGCCTGCCGTATCGAGCGATCCCCTGACGATATGATATCGGACGCCGGGGAGGTCCTTCACCCTCCCGCCCCTGATGAGGACGATGGAGTGTTCCTGCAGGTTATGCCCCTCTCCCGGGATGTACGCTGTCACTTCCATGCTGTTGGTCAGCCGCACGCGCGCCACTTTCCTGAGCGCGGAATTCGGTTTCTTCGGCGTGGTCGTATACACGCGCGTACAGACGCCGCGCTTCTGCGGCGATCGTTCCAGCGCCGGGGATTTGGACTTCCAGGTGACTTTTTCCCTGCTGGACCGGATTAATTGGTTGATCGTAGGCAACGAAGGTACTCCAAAATGTGAAAAAGCCTTAAAATCTACAAAATAATTTGGAAAATGTCAATAATGAGCCCCGGTCGGCGCCCCATTCTCCGGGATGTCACTCTACTGTCGTTTTTTCGGCCCTTTTGACCTTTTTCCGGGAGGAGAGCTCCTGTTCGGCAAGGGCCTCGA
>QJVY01000239.1 GCA_003235555.1 Ignavibacteria bacterium
TCCGATATCTCGTAGAACCCGAAGCCCGTCCTCCTCAGATTTTCCGGGATGGAATACCCGCCGTACGACCCGCCCCCTCCTCCCAGCGTGGCGGGCTTCTTCCTGAAGAGGTATGCGTCCGATGCGATGTGCGTCAGGTCGTTCACAATCCCCGACCGGTAGGCCTCCAGGTTTTTTGAACCGAACACCCAGATCGCGGCCGCGATGGCGGCACCGAATGCCAGCACCATGAAAATGAGGCCGAGCGGGTGCTTTCCATCCATGATGAGGAACCTGTTTGTTCGTGATGACAGCCCCCACTGGTCGCGATTCCGGCAACGGGGAATTATACCTGTTCAAAAGGAGAGAATCAAGGGTCGGGTGTTTCCAGGATCGGACCTGGTGGGGACGGAGGTCGCAGGAAGGACCGCGGACGGTCTACCCTCCCCGGGTGGATTCCGGTGGTAGCTCGAAATACTGACGAATTTTCAGCGCGGTGGCCTCTCCGACGATTTCGCCGATCTGTTCGGTCGTGGCGAACCGGACCCCCTGCACGGAACCGAAGGCCCCCAGCAGCTGGTTCGCACGTTTTTTCCCCACGCCGGCGATGAGGTCCAGCTCCGTCTGCAGGGTCCTCCGTGCCCGGCGTGAGCGGTGATGGCTGACCGCGAACCTATGGGCTTCGTTCCTGATTTTTTGCAGGAGCTTCAACCCGGGTGAACTTTTCGGGATGGATTGCGGGTCGGTAATGCCGGGGTGATAGATCTCCTCCAGCCGTTTCGCGAGGCCGATCAGCGCGGGCCTCCCGTTGCCGGCCGCGCTGCTGTTCGATTCCCCGGCCGGCCTGATCCCCAACTCCGCGATCACCTCCAGCGCGCTCGCGAGCTGTCCCTTCCCGCCGTCGATCACGATGAGGTCGGGGAGCGGGGTCCCCTCCGCCATCACCCGGACGTAGCGCCGGCGCACCGTTTCCCGCATGGAGGCAAAATCGTCGGGACCGTTCGCGGATTCGAGGTTGAAAATCCGGTACTCGCTTTTCCTCGCCACCCCGTCCACGAACACCACCAGGGAACCCACCGTGTCGGCCCCCTGTGTGTGTGAAATATCGAAACATTCGATCCTGCGCGGCGACTTCGGCAACCCGAGGTCTTTCCCCAGGAGCTCCACCGCGGGCGGGAGGGTTGCCCGGCGTTTTTCCTTCTGGAGGACCATCATCCCCAGTGAGAGCTCGGCGTTCTTCAGGCACAGTTTCAGGAGTTTCGCCTTCTCTCCGATTTTGGGGACGATGATGTCCACCTTCCCCCCCCGTTTCTGCCCGAGCCAGCCTGCGAGCACTTCCCCGTGTTCCGGTTTCACCTGGAGGTGCACCTCGCGGGGAATGTCCTCTTTCTCGAGGTAATAGGTCCCAAGGAATTGCTCCACGACCTCCCGTTCGGAGCTCCCCCTGGCCGAAGAAACGAAGAACTGTTGTTTTCCGGCGATCTTCCCCTCCCTCACCCTGAAGACCACGCAGCAGCCGTCGTTCTCCCTGAGCGCAACCGCGATGAGGTCCCTGTCGACCTGGTCGAGGTCCACGATTTTCTGCCGCTGGTTGTAGACATCGAGGGCGGTCATGCGGTCCCGGAGGCTCGCGGCTTCTTCGAACCGTTGCTCCGCGGACGCCTTCTCCATTTCGGTGCGCAACCGGCCCGCCAGGGCGGCGGTCCTCCCGCGCAGGAGCTGGCCCACCTCGTCGATCATCGCCCCGTACCGCTCCCTGCTCACGAGCCCCTCGCACGGCCCTTCGCACTTGCCGATGTGGTAGTCGAGGCAGACCCTGATCTTTTTTTTGCGGATCACCTCGTCGTCGATCGCGAAATTACAGCTCCGCACCATATAGAGGTCACGGATCATTTTCAGGGATGCGTGCATGCTCCCGACGTCGGTGAACGGGCCGATGTATTTCGATCCGTCCCGCACGACGCGCCGGGTCGCGAACACCCTGGGGTAGGGTTCGTTCGTGATGACGATATAGGGGTAGGATTTGTCGTCCTTGAGGTCGACGTTGTAGCGGGGTTTGCGCTGTTTGATGAGCGTCGTTTCGAGGATCAACGCCTCCACCTCCGAGTCGGTCACGAAGACCTCCACGTCGTCGATCTTCGAGGTCATCGCCTTCAACCTCGGGTTTTTTTCGATCCCCGCCTGGAAGTAGTGCCGTACGCGGTTACGCAGGTTGACTGCCTTGCCGATGTAGAGGACCTCGCCCTTCCCGGAGGTGAACTGGTAGACCCCCGGACCTGTCGGCAGCGAGGAAAGCCTGGCGCGGATGTTGTCCGCGTGCACCCTACCGTTCCCCGGACTTCTGGCAGAGTTCGATGAGGACGCCGTTGGTCGAGGAGGGATGGAGAAACGCGATCAGATGGCCCCCGGCCCCGGTCCTCGGTTTGTCGTCGATGAGCCTGAATCCCGCGGCGGCCAGCCTGGCAAGCTCCGCCGGCAGGTCATCGACTTCGAAGGAGAGATGGTGCACCCCCTCCCCCCTCTTCCCGATGAATTTCGCGATCGGCGACGACCGGGTGGTGGCCTCGGTGAGCTCTATGGAACAGGTACCGGTCCTGAAAAAAGCGACCCGGACCCCCTGATCCGGGACCTCCTCGATCCCGACCTTTTCCTGGGGGAAGAGCTGCGCATAGAGGGGTACCGACACCTCCAGCGATTTCACGGCGATTCCGACGTGTGCGAGTTTTTTCTCCATATGGTCTCCGTGTGGAAATCGGTTCAGTGCGGGGGAGGCCTATTCCACCCGTGGTGAATCCGGGTCAGACGCTTCCCCGGCAAAAAAATGCAACGTGCGCCTCCGCGCTTTCCTGAAGAACTCACTCCCGTTCGCGGTCACGATCCCGAGCAGGACCAGCGCCGCACCCATGACGATCCTGCTTCCGAGGACCTCGTTGAGCAGGAGGGCGCCCAGGAGCACCGCAAGTATCGGGGTGATGAGCGCCGTCAACGACAGGAAGAGCGCCTCCACCCTTTTCAGGAGCCAGTAGTAGGTCACGAATGTCACCACCGACCCCATGGTCCCCAGGTAGACGATAGAGCCGACGCCGGCCGCGTCGAAACGGAGCCGGGAAAAATCCTCCAGCGCGAAGGCCATCGACCACAGGATTGCCACCGCGAAGACAATCCCTCCCAGTGTCATCTGAACGGGCGGGATCTGTGTCCCCTTTTTCTTGACCATGACCAGTGAAAATCCCTGCAGGACCGTACTCAGGAGGATCGCCGCCATTCCGGCGAACCCGCCCGAACCCGAACTGAGGTCGCTCCAGAAAATCACCACGACCCCGGCGAACCCGATGAGTGTGCCGGTGATTTTAAACGGTGTCAGATGCTCCCCGGGGAGGAGGAGGTGCGAGAGCAGGGCGACGACGAACGGGTAGGTCGCGAAGAGGATAGACGCCAGGCCCGAGGAGACGACCTGCTCCCCCCAGTAGACGAGGACGAAGGGAAAACTGAAGGAGAAGATACCCAGCAGGGCATACACGGGGATTGTCGTGCGGTCAAAGGTGAGCCTTCCGCCGCGTATTCGGAGGATCACCGCGAGTATAGCCGCGGCGAGCGTGAACCGCAGGGCGACGCCGAAGACCGGCGTGATGCTGTCGAGGCCGATCTTGATCGCCAGCCAGGTGGAACCCCAGACGGTGGTGATCGTAATGAATCCGGCCACGATGAGCGGTTTTTCTGATTTCACCAGCGTTCCTCCCCGTCGAAAACGTAGTTCACCAGGCCGGAAAGGAGTTTCGGAAAAAAATATGTCGACTTCTGGGGCAGCGTGAGGCCGGCCTCGGCGACGAGGCTGACGTCTTCCAGGGGAGTCGGTCTCATGAAAAACGCCGCCTGCCGCCCTTCTGCCCCCAGAATCCGCAGCGACTCCAGGGCGTCCCGTTCATACTCCAGGTTTATCTTTCTTTCCTGCGATTCCACGGAAACACCGAGGATCCGTTCCAGGATGATGTTGTGGAGAACGGTGACGTCGAGTCGCCGGACGACCTCCGGCACTCCTTCCATGAGACGCGCTCCCTCCGGCCTCAGCGCAAGGAGATGGAAACATTTCCGGGTTTTCAGGGCCATCCCTACCGCGGGTCCCTGCGTCGCGTTGAGCGCCCCCGTCATCTCCTCGAGGGAACGATGTTCCGAAAGCGTAAAATATTTTCCGAGTTGGCTGAGGACCCCGCCCTCGCTGAACCCGGGTACGCCGCGCAGGATGCGGTGGGTGGGGAGAACGATCATCCCC
>QJVY01000193.1 GCA_003235555.1 Ignavibacteria bacterium
GGCCGGGGTGAAACCCCTGTTCCGGGTGCCGCCCTTCGCTGCGGCGTACGACATCTCACCCGACGGAAAAACGTTCGCCATCACGCGCAGCCTGGAGATCCAGAAATTCCCCCCGCTCACGCTGCTGGTGAACTGGGATGAGATTCTGAGGAAATGACGAACCCGCAGTTCCTGAAGACCGGGCCCCGCGCATGATTGGACAGACCATATCGCACTACACCATCCTCGAAAAACTCGGCGAGGGGGGGATGGGTGTCGTGTACAAGGCCCGCGACACCCAGCTCGACCGCGACGTGGCGTTGAAGTTTCTCCCCGCGCACGTTTCGACGACGAAGGAAAACGCCGCCCGCTTCCTCCAGGAGGCCCGCGCCGCGGCTGCGCTGAATCATGCCAACATCTGCACGATTTACGGCGTGGAGGAGGTGGAAGGCCCTGATGGCGGGAAGAAGATGTTCATCTCGATGGAATACATCGACGGGGGCACGCTGAGGGAGAAGGTCCCGCTCGGAGGCGTCACCGACACGGTGGCGATTGCCGCGCAGGTGGCCGAGGCGCTCCAGGAGGCACACTCGAAAGGGATCGTCCACCGCGATATCAAGGCCGACAACATCATGGTGAACGCGAAGGGGCAGGCGAAGGTGATGGACTTCGGCCTCGCCAAGCTGAAGGGGTCGCTGAAGCTCACCAAGACCTCCTCGACGGTGGGAACCCTCGGCTACATGTCCCCCGAACAGATCGGCGGCGGGGAAGTGGATACCCGTTCGGACATTTTTTCATTCGGCGTGCTGATCTTCGAAATGCTCACAGGCCGTCTCCCCTTCCGCGGGGAACACGAGGCCGCAATGGTCTACTCGATCATGAACGAGGCCCCGGAGTCAATAACGAAATTTCTTCCGGACGCGCCCGCAGAGCTGGTGCTGCTGATCTCGAAGGCGCTCGAGAAAGACCCGGCCGAACGCTACCAGGCAATGCCGGAGATGCTCGTCGACCTGCGGCGGCTGAAAAAAGCGACCACAAAACTCTCGGGTACGTACGCGGTACCCTCGTCGGTGGAGATGAAGACCCCCCATACCACACCGGATTCACCCGCGGCATCGGGTGTAATTCCTGCGGGGTCCCGGCGGTCCGGAGTGAGATCGCTTTTGTTGATAGGCATTCCGATAGTCGTCATCGGCCTCATCGCGGTGTGGATGTTCCTGCGGAAAGGCGGCGGGCCGTCGTTCTCGCAGGAAAACCTGGAAATGACCAGGCTGACGCTGAGTGGAGACGCTGGTTACGCGACGGTCTCCCCCGACGGGAAGTACCTCGTCTACGCGAGGGGGGAACCGGGGGCGTACAGCCTGATTATCAAACAGATCGTAACCGGCGGGGAGGTGGAGGTCATCCCCCCGACCCCTATCAGCTTTTTCGGGGCGACGTTTTCGAACGACGGGAACTATGTGTACTACACCGCTTCCCTTCCCGAATCGCCGACGAGAGCGGTCTACCGCCTTCCCGTCCTCGGCGGATCCCCGCCGAAGAAGGTCATTGAGAACGTCACCGGGTCGGTGACCCTTTCTCCCGACGATGCACAGATCGCCTTCTTCCGCCAGTTTTCGGAGACGGGGGAGGAGGCCCTGTTCGTCGCGGACGCGGACGGGTCGCACGAGCGGAAGCTGAGCAGCAGGGACGGCCAGAAATATTTCTACATCCTGCAGGGATCGTCGCCTGCATGGAGTCCGGACGGGATGACGATCGCCTGCCCGGCCGGATCGGTGGTGGGGAAGTTCAGCATGGGGGTCGTCACCGTGGACGTTGAAAAAGGAGAAGAGCGGGAGTTCACGAAGCACAGGTGGACGACCATGGGGCGGGTGGCGTGGATCCCGGACGGAACGGGGCTGGTGGTTCTGGCGGGCGGACGCGGGACACCTATGCAACTCTGGTACGTTTCGGCCTCCGGCGGAGAAACGCAGCAGGTGACGAACGACCTCTCGTCATACGGTCCGGTGACCCTTAGCATCACCGGCGACGGTTCGGCGATCATCAGCTCGCAGACGAATACGACGTCCACGCTCTGGCTCGTTCCCGGTGGCGATGCGGACCGCGCCGTGGAAATCACCAGGGGAGCCAGCAGAATGGACGGTCTCGACGGAATGGCGTGGACTCGGGACGGAAAGGTCATCTTCAGCTCGTTCAACGGGAGGCACGTCGATCTGCACACAATCGATCCCGACGGCCGGAACGAGAACCAGCTGACAACGGCGAAAGTCGCCCACTCGTATCCGGCGGTCGACCCGAAGACCGGGAACGTATACTTCAATTCCCGTGACGGGGATATCCCCAACATCTGGATGACCGGTCCCGACGGGAGCGGATTCAGGCAGGTGACGGCCAGCGAGGACTACAATCCCTCGGTCTCCCCGGATGGCAAATGGTTGTTCTTCGACAGCTGGAGGTCGGGAACACAGTCGATATGGAAACTGGAAACCGTTGCCCGGGATTCCGGTTTGCTCTTCCGGGAGGGCGCGGTGGAATCCTGCATTTCCCCCGACGGCGGCCTCCTCACGTGCCGTCTGTACGACACCGACACGCGACGGTGGCGGCAGGCGGTGATCGATACCAGGACGGGAGAGACGGTGGCCATGTTCGATCTCCCCCTCAGCGCGGGGGAAAAACCGCGCTGGTCGCCGGAGGGAACAAAACTCCACTATATCGACACCAGAGGGGGCGTGTCAAACATCGTTTCGATCGACCCAAAGACGGGGAAAACCGAGCCGGTGACGGTATTCTCCTCCGGCCGCATCTACGGGTTCGCCTGGGCGAAGGACGGAAAAAACCTCGCCGTGGCGCGGGGGCAGACATCCACCGATATCGTCATGCTGAAACGGAGAACCGCACAGTGACCGGACAGAACATATCGCACTACACCATCCTCGAAAAACTCGGCGAGGGGGGCATGGGCGTCGTCTATAAAGCCCGTGACACCAAGCTCGACCGGGACGTAGCGCTGAAGTTCCTGCCGGCGCACCTGGGGGCATCGGAAAACGACAAGGCGCGGTTCATGCAGGAGGCGAAAGCCTCCGCCGCACTCAACCACCCGAACGTCTGCTCGGTGATCGGCATCGAGGAACAGCCGGTGGCGGCGACGCCGGGCGCGCAGCCGGAAAACCAGATGTTTATCGTGATGGAATTCGTGGATGGCCAGACCCTCCGCGAAAAAATGGGGACGATGTCGGCGAAGCAGGCGACCGACATCGGCATCCAGATCGCCGACGGGCTCGCCGCGGCGCACGAAAAGGGGATCGTCCACCGTGACATCAAGCCCGAGAACATCATGGTCCGCAAGGACGGCATCGCGCAGATCATGGATTTCGGGCTCGCGAAACTGCGCGGGAACGTTACCCGCCTCACGCGCGAAGGGAGCACGGTGGGGACCGCCGGATACATGTCCCCCGAGCAGGTGCAGGGCCAGGATACCGACCACCGTTCGGACATTTTTTCCATGGGTGTGGTGCTCTACGAACTGATCTCGGGCCAGCCCCCCTTCAAGGCGGCACACGAGACCGCCCTGATGTACGAGATCGTGAACGTCACCCCCCCGCCGATGGGATCTATTAAGGAGGGGATCGATCCCGAACTCGACCGGATTATCCTCGGCTGCCTGGAAAAAGAACCGGGCGACCGGACGCAGGCCGCCAAGCAGGTGTCGGTGGACCTGAAGCGTTTCCGGCGCGAATCGGGAAGACAGAACGTCAGCCGGATCACGGCGGTGCACAACGTCAGCGGTATCCGGCAGCCGTCGGGGTCGGCGGAACCCGCACCGGCAGCCGCAGTCGCAGAAAAAAAACTGATTCTCCCCTGGGTGCTTTCCGGGATCCTACTCGTACTGACGATTACCGCATCTTATCTGTATTTCAAGTCGGCGAACCGGGACGTCCCCGTGTTCACGGCATCGCTCATGGCACCCGGGGGAGGGGAATACGACCTTCTCAACGGCGGCCATCTGGCGATCTCCCCGGACGGGACAATGCTTGCTTTCGTCATGACGGACACCTCCGGATCATCCGCCCTGTGGATCCGGAACCTCGGGTCCGGCGAATCCCGCAGGATTCCCGAAACCGAGGGTGCCGAATATCCCTTCTGGTCGTATGACAGCAGGTTCATCGCGTTCTTCGTACCGGGTAAAATGAAAAAAGTCCTGGCGAGCGGGGGACCACCCTTCGTTATCTGTGACGTCGCGAACG
>QJVY01000141.1 GCA_003235555.1 Ignavibacteria bacterium
GCGGGACGAGGGACATTCAGAAGCGGAACGAAACACCGTTGTTCATTGGTGAAACATAGCAAAGACGGGTTTGAAAAACAAACGGGCGGACCGGTCGGGGGGACCGGCCCCGGCAGGTCCGCGTTGTTCTTGTTTCTTCGCAGATTTTTCCCTACAATTTTTAACCATTGCTCGTCGTGGAGGTGATGCATGCACTAGTGGTACGATGCTTTTTCATCAGCTGATCTGACCAGGGGATGTCCGGGCCCAAGAGATTTGATTTCGTGCGTCTCCGCCTCGCGTTCGTCCTGTCGGCAACGGTCATATTCCTCCTCCCCCCCGATTCCCACGGGCAGGACACCGGGATACTCTTCGATACCTCGTTCACCATCCGGTCCTGCGACACCCTGCTCTCCCTCCCCCACCGGTTCATCGTTCCCTCGTCAATCGAGGTGCAGATCGATTCTTCCCGGCTGATCCCCGGCAGGGATTTCGGATCGCAGGACGGGGAGGGGGTCCTTCGCCTCCATCTTTCAGATTCGCTCTGCCCGGCCGGGGAGTCCCGTTCCCCGGGACCGCTCCGCGTCCGGTACCGGTACATTCCTCTCGGGTTCCGGCCGTCGTATTCGCTCAGGGAGCCCGTCACCCTTCCCGACACGGCCACCGGGAGGGTGGACACCATCTACCGGACCGCCGCCGACTTTACTTCGGACGATTTTTTCGGCAGCCGGCTGGCGAGGAGCGGATCGCTCATCCGCGGAATCCAGGCGGGCACCAACAGGGATCTGACGCTCAGTTCGGGGTTCCGCCTTCAGATGTCCGGGCAGCTCACCAGTGGCCTGGACATCCTCGCCGCTCTCGCCGACGAGAACACACCCCTCCAGCCCGAGGGGAACACAGAGACCCTCCAGGAGCTCGACCGCGTTTTCATCGAACTCAGGAGCCGGAACGCGACCGCGACGCTCGGGGACCTCTCGCTCGGGTTTTCATCGGGCCGTTTCGGGCGGTTGAACAGGAAACTCCGCGGAGCGCTCGCTTCGTACGCTGATTCGGGGAAGGGGGCCGGGGGGGTCGTGGAGGGCGGGGGCGCCTCGGTGCGCGGGAAATATACGAGGAACGAATTCCGGGGCATCGACGGTGTGCAGGGCCCCTACCGCCTTTCGGGAAAGAACAATGAAACGCCCGTGATCGTCCTCGCCGGGACGGAACGCGTGTACATCGACGGCGCTGAAATGGTCCGCGGGATGCTCAACGACTATACCATCGAGTACGGCCTCGGGGAAATCACCTTCACCTCGGGTCGCAGGATCACCTTCGCGTCGAGAATCGTCGTGGAGTTCGAGTATACGGACCGCAGGTACTCGAGGGACCTCCTGGGGGGGCGGGGCACCGTCGCCATCGCCGGGGGAGGGTGGACCCTCAGCACGATGGCCGTACGGGAGGGGGACGACGAGAATACACTCGCGGACCGATCGCTCACCGACGAGGATCGGGAGATCATCCGCGCCGCGGGCGATTCGCCCGCTCTGGCGTCCAGATCGGGTGTGGATTCGGTGGGCCCCGGAAAGGGGAGGTACGAACTTCGCGACACCGTGGTGTTGTTCCCGGGGGATGCTCTCCCGCGGGACACGACAGTCCTCGTGTTCAACCCGGGGGACACGACTCGGGCGCTCTACCTCGCCGTCTTCAGTCCGGTGGGGCCGGGGGGGGGCGATTATGAAAAAATATCGACGGGCCACTACCGCTACGCCGGACCGGGAAGGGGGAGGTACGCCCCGCTGCGCATTCTTCCCCTCCCTGAAAAACAGGCCTTCGCCGACGTGGAATTGCGCGGGAAGTTGACCGACGCCCTGGCCCTGACGGGCGAATACGCCGCCTCGTCGTATGACCGGAACACGCTTTCGGATGTCGGCGACGGTGACAACGCGGGGGGGGCCTACGACGTCGGGCTCGAGTATCGGGACGACGATCTGTCCCTCGCGGGGGTCGCTCTCCACTCGGTCGGCGCAACCCTTCACCAGCGCAGGACGGGGGGGACCTTCACGCCGCTGGACAGGTACAACCCGGTGGAATTCGACAGGGATTGGAATACATCGACCACGGCGGGGACTGGTGAACTGCTCAGGGAGGTGGAGGTGGATCTCACCCCGGCCCGCGGGTTCACACTGGGGGGGTATGCGGGGGGGCTGAAGCGCGGTCCGGAATTTTCGAGCGAACGGTACGGGACGAAGGTGGTCGCCGGCACCCTGGGCGGGTACGTTTTCGAGCTTCTCCGCAGCGACGACGGTCACGCCGCGACGAGCACCGACAGGGTGCGACACGACGCGGCGGGAAAAATCACGCTCGGTCGTTTCACTCCCGCTCTCGCCGTCCGGAGCGAGCGGGCGCTGGTCTCCCGCGCGGCGGCTTCCACCCGCGACCCGGCGAGTTATTCCTTCCTGGAGATCGTCCCCGGAGTCGCCCTGGACAGCATCGGCGGGATGAGGTTCTCGGCGGGGCTGACCTTCCGCCTCGACGACTCCGTGCGCTCGGGGGAGCTGGTCCGCGCATCCCGGTCGTTTTTCCAGACCTACGGCTGGAGGCTGGAACGGGGGGGCGTCTCCTCGAACATCGACCTGCTCCTCGGGAAGAGGCGGTTCGACGCCGCGTACACCGGGCGGAAAACCGAGAACACCGCCCAGGTTCGGGCCCTCACGCGGGTGGCTCCGTGGGGACGTACCCTCCAGGGGGATCTGTATTACGAGGTGAGCCCGGAGCAATCATCACGCTTCGAACGGCTCTTCACGCAGGTGCCCAGGGGGACCGGCAATTACCTCTACGCGGGGGATCTGAACGCCAATGGTGTCGTCGATGACGCCGATTTCAAACAAACCCGGTTTGACGGTGACTACATTCTCACGGTCGTCCCCGGCGAGGAGTTGATCCCCGTCCTGAACCTGAAATCCAGCGTCCGCATCAGGACCGACCTCTCGGATCTCGGGAAAGAGGCGGGTTCGTTCATCGGAGAGTTGCTTTCACCGGTGACCACTGAAACATACCTCCGCGTCGAGGAAAAGAGCTCTGACAGCTTGAAGAGCAACGTGTATCTCATGAGGCTGGCGACGTTCCGGAAGCCGGGCAGTACGCTCGACGGGAGCGTCCTTTTCCGCCAGGACTTCGCCCTCTGGGAGAGGGATCCGGCCTTTTCGGTCAGGTTGAGGTTCTTCCAGAAAAAGGGCTACCAGCGCCTCTCCTCGGGGGACGAGTTGTCCTTCTCGAGGGAGCGTACGGTCAGGATACGCTGGTCCACGGGTGAGGACCTCTCCAACCAGGTCGAAATCCGGGATGTCACCGACCTGGTGGACGCCGGTGATTCCTCCCCCCGGAGCCGGGGGGTGAGATCCACGACGCTCGCCCTCGAGTGGGCCTACCGGCCCGCAATGGCGATAGAGTCCGAATTCGGAATTTCCTTCGGGGACGCTAAAAATTACGAGCGGTCGACGGCGGCCCTGAACTCCCAGCGGTTCTCACTGGCATGGTCGCTGCCCAACAACGGCCGCATGGCTACGGAATTCCGCCGCGAGGAGGCCGTGGTGGCGGGAGAAAGCGGGGGAATCCCCTACGAGCTCACGCAGGGAAGAACCGTTGGTAAGACATGGCTTTGGAGTTTTAATTTTGAATACCGCTTGACCAGATTTCTCGAATCCACTTTAAGATATGAGGGAAGGAAGGAGCAGTTTTTCAGGACGGTTCATACCGCGGGCATGGAAGTCCGCGCTTTTTTCTGAAAAGAGTTCCACGCTGTTCCACGGAGGGAGCGACGGGCCTTCCGTCGAAAAAATTTTTCCCGCGGTCCGGTAAAAATACGCCGAACTCTTGCATCTTTGAAAGGAGATTGGTATACTATCACGCGATTCACACCGTGAACGCACACGCCACTGCATCGACACACGTCAATACCATCGAGAGGAACTGCCGGGGGGAAGATTCTGTCACTTCCACGTTAGCGTTATTCCCCTAGTTCACGGTTTTCCGACTCCGATAAAAGTTTTCACCAACGATCTCACATGGCAGAACTGAATTCAACGGGAGAGTCGTCACGTCTCGCAACAGTCACGAGAAAAAAACTCCGCGGAGACAGCTCGCGCAAACGCGCCGAGGATGAAACCCCGCCCGTCGCCGCGAAAGTCTATTGCACGTCGTTCGAATCCAAGATCGGTCGGATCTACGTCGCGTCGACCGAGCGGGGTGTGTGCAAAATCTGCGTCCCCCGGGAATCGAGGAAGGATTTTTTCGACTGGTTGAAGAGGCATTTTGACGTCGATGAAATTTACGATAACCGGTCCAAAAACAAGGAGGTTGTCGATCAGCTCAACCGGTACTTCAACGGCAAACTCGCAAAGTTTACGCTCCCCGTCGACCTGATCGGCACCCCCTTCCAGCTCAGGGTCTGGAAGGAACTCGCGCGCGTGCCGTACGGGGTCACCTCCACCTACAAGCATGTTGCGAGAAAAGTCTCGGCCGCCAAGTCTTTCCAGGCAGTGGGCAGGGCAACCGGGCAGAACCCGCTGCCCATCATCATCCCCTGCCACCGGGTCCTCGGATCGAACGGAGCGCTGGTGGGATATTCCTGCGGCGTGAAGACCAAAGAGCTGCTCCTCCGGCTGGAAGGCGCCATCATCATCTGACCGCCGGTTTCACGGGGACCGTCTCCCCCGCGGATCCCGTGCATCCCACCCTGACCGGCGGCGGGACGCAACGCTCGTCCGCCGCACCCGTTCACCGTCCCGTTCTCAACAACGCATCCTCAGGATATCTCCGGATTATGTCGTACCTCGACGAACTGAATCCCGTTCAACGCGAAGCCGTACAGTGCGTCGAGGGGCCGCTCCTCGTCCTCGCGGGTCCGGGGAGCGGGAAGACGCGCGTCCTCACATACCGGATCGCCCACCTGCTCTCGATGGGGGTTCCCCCCTGGAAGATCCTCTCGCTGACGTTTACGAACAAGGCCGCCGGTGAAATGCGTGAACGGATGATCAGACTCGCGGGGGAGGGTGCCGCCCGGATCTGGATGGGGACGTTCCATTCGATGTTTGCGAGGATCATGCGGGTCGAAGGCGCCGCCCTCGGCTACGGCCCGAGCTTTTCCATCTATGACTCCGCGGACACCCAGGCGCTCGTCAAGGCGATCCAGACCCGCCTCGGGATCTCCCCCCAGCAGTTTTCGACGAACGGCATCCGTTCCCGCATCAGTGCGGCGAAGAACCGGCTCGTGGACGCGCCCATGTACGAAGCCTCCGCCGCCGACCTCTTCGAGGAGAAAACCGCCCTGGTGTTTTCGGCATACCAGGAGCAGCTCAGGGCGAACAACGCAATGGATTTCGACGACCTCCTCGTACAGCCGATCAACCTCTTCGGGAAGAAACCGGACATACTCCGGAAATACCGGAACCGGTTCCATTTCGTCCTCGTGGACGAGTACCAGGACACGAACCACGCGCAGTACGTCCTCCTGAACCTGCTGGCCGGGGAGAGGAGGAACATCTGCGTCGTGGGGGACGATGCCCAGAGCATCTATTCCTTCCGGGGGGCCGATATCAGGAACATACTGGAGTTCGAGCGGGATTACCCCGAGGCGAAGGTCATCAGGCTGGAGCAGAATTACCGGTCTACGGGGACCATCCTCAGCGCGGCGGACGCCGTGATCAGCAGGAACCTCGACCGGCTCGCGAAAAACCTCTGGACGAACAACCCCCGGGGAGAACCGGTGACCGTGGTGTCCTCCGGGGGTGACCGGGAGGAGGCATCGCTCCTCCTGCGGGCGATCGGCGATGAGGTCAGGTCGAACGGACTGGACTTCCGGGATTTCGCCGTTATGTACCGGACGAACGCCCAGTCGAGGGTGATCGAGGACGCGTTCCGGCGGCAGGCCATTCCGTACCGGCTGATCGGGGGGGTCGAGTTCTACCAGCGCCGTGAGATCAAGGATGTTCTGGCCTACCTCCGGCTCGTCGTCAATCCCTCGGACAATGAGAGTTTCAACCGCGCCGTGAACGTCCCGGTCCGGGGCGTCGGCAAATCCGCACATGCCCTTCTCGAGGCGTTCGCGCAGTCGGAAGGGACGGGACTGCTCGCCGCGGCAGAACGGGCCGGTGAAATCCACGGCATGTCACGGAGGGCCGCCTCCGGGCTGGCGTCCTTCACGAAACTGATCCGCGAACAACAGGGGGCCGTGAAATCGGTCTCGGCCGGTGAGTGCGCACGGACCCTCGTGGACAGGCTGGGGTTCCTTCCGGCGCTGAAGGAGGAGGGTACCGCGGAAGCGGCCTCACGATGGGAAAACATCCAGGAACTCCTCTCGGCCATCACCGAGTACAGCGATACGCGGGAGGAACCCTCCCTCGAGAACTTTCTCCAGGAAGTATCACTGTTATCGAGCGTGGACAGGAGCGACGACGGGGGCAACGCGGTGACACTCATGACCCTCCACGCGGCCAAAGGTCTGGAATTCCCCGTCGTGTTCGTCACCGGGATGGAGGAAGGCATCCTCCCGCTGTATACCGGAGGCGAACCGGACCGGGCGGAGCTGGAGGAGGAACGCCGGCTGTTTTACGTGGGCATGACCCGTGCGAAGGACCGGCTGTACTGCTCGCACGCCCACGTCCGTCTGCGTTTCGGCGAATACCTCTCGCAGGTTCCCTCGCGCTTCCTCGCAGAGATCCCCGCGGGGCTGGTACGGACGCTGCCGTATGCGTCCGGGACAGCCGCGGGTCCCGGGAAGGGGGGAAGCCACCGCCCGAAGCCGCGCGTCCGGAAGCGCCCGGCGGGTGGCGACCACTGGTATCACACCGATCCGGAAGTGGACCTCAGCGCCTACACTTCCGACGTCGGGGAGTTGAAGGCCGGCACGATCGTCGAACATGAACAATTCGGCCGGGGAAGGGTCGTCGCCGTCGAATACGCGGGGGAATCCTCCCGGGCGGTCGTGGATTTCGGGGAATTCGGGTCCAAACATCTCATTCTCAAGTACGCCCGGCTCAGGATCGTCTGAACCGCACCCGCGGATTCCGCCCGCGCCGCGTTGAGATTGACAATATTGTTTCTTATGTTACCGGTGAACGTCCATGAAAACTTCTGAACAGGATTTCGTACCGGTGGCCTTTTTCTCCAATGAGATCGAGGCGGAACTCGCGGAGGCCACACTCGCCGCCGCCGGCATCGAGTCCTTTCTCAAGGACGAGGGCACCGGCGGGATGCTCCCCCCGCTCCAGCAGACCGAGGGCGTGGCACTTCTCGTCCACCGGGACAAACTCGCGGAGGCCCAGACCGTCCTCATCACTCCCGCCACCGAATCGCCCGATTAACCTCCGGGCGTGATCCTGATGATCAAGCGCTTCCGGCGATGGCCGGTCCTGCCCGGAATAATTTTACTGTGTACCCTTGCTTCGACCGCGGCGGCGGATGATACCCTCCGCGCTCCCCCGCACGCCTTCACCGTCACCGTACCCTCCTTCATCGTCGAGGGAATCCCCTTCAGCCTGGAAATCACCGCGGTGGACGCGGCCGGAAGGACCGACACGACCTACCGCGGGATCCCGGTCGTGAACGGGGTGATGGAAGAGTCGGCGGAGGGGCTGCGACCTCCCCGGTTGAACGCCGTTGGCGGGGTGGTGACCATCCCGAACGCGGTATCCGGCGAATCGGGGTTGAAACGGATCTCCGCGTCTGACGGGGACGCGCGCGGTGAAGCGGTGGTGCGGTCCATCCCCGGATTCTTTTCGATTCTCCCCCCCCTGCTCGCCATCCTCCTCGCCCTGACGCTCCGGCAGGTCATTCTCTCCCTGTTCGCCGGCGTCTGGCTCGGGACCACCTTCATGTACGGCTACAATCCGGTCACGGGGCTCCTGCGACTCATCGATCAGTTCATCCTCGGGGCGATCAGCAATCCGGACCATACCTCCATCATCGTCTTCACGCTCCTCTTCGGCGGGATGGTCGGCGTGATATCCCGGAACGGGGGAACGTTCGGCATCGCGGATCTTGTCCTCCGCTTTTCGAAGAACGCCCGGATGGGTCAGCTGGGGGGTTGGCTCCTGGGGGTGATCATTTTCTT
Organism: Ignavibacteria bacterium; assembly: GCA_003235555.1. Classification (GTDB taxonomy): domain Bacteria; phylum Bacteroidota; class Ignavibacteria; order UBA10030; family SZUA-254; genus SZUA-254. The sequence goes on from QJVY01000141.1 coordinate 8,072, forward strand.
CGACGATTACGCCAACTGCCTGATCGTGGGGAATACCATGCGTCCCATCACCGACAAGCTGAGGGTGTCGCGCGAAAAACTGGCGTACCTGGTGGACTCCACCGCGGCGCCGGTCTCGTCCATTTTCTTCATCAGTACGTGGATCGGGTACGAGGTGGGGCTGATCGATGCGGGGCTCAAGGCGATCGACTACCCGATGGAAAACGCCTACCTCGTGTTCATCGAAACGATCCCCTTCCGGATCTACCCCCTGCTGACGCTCGTCATGGGATTCATGGTCGCTTTCCTGGGACGTGACTGGGGACCGATGCTGAAGGCCGAACGGAGGGCAAGGACCACCGGGAAGGTGCTGAGGGACGGGGCGCTGCCGGCCACCGATACGTCGGAGGGGGCCTCGATGGCGCTCGACGATACCGTCAAGAAGAGGTGGTACAACGGGCTGATACCGATCGTTACCGTTCTGCTGGTGGGCATGATCGGCCTCTACCTCACCGGGGTCGATTCCCTGCAGGCCGACGGGACCACCGACCGCTCGATCGGCGCGATCGTCGGGGCGTCGAACTCGTTCAAGGCCCTTCTCTGGGCCTCTTTCGCGGGCTGCGCCGTTGCCATCGTGCTGACCCTCGGCCAGAAACTGCTGAGCCTCGAGGCGACGATGGTTGCGTGGGTCAACGGCCTCAAATCGATGCTGATGGCGCTCATCATCCTGGTCCTCGCGTGGACGATATCCGACATTACGAGGGACCTGCACACCGCGGATTACGTGGCGCAGATATTGAGGGGCAACCTCCCGGTGCATTTCCTGCCGGTGATGACGTTCATCATCTCCGCGCTGGTGAGCTTTTCCACCGGTACGAGCTGGGGGACCATGGGGATCATCATGCCGATCGTGATCCCCCTTACGGTGGTGCTGAGCGGGGCGTCAGGTCTTCCGCCGGATGAGACGCACCTCATGCTCCTCGGATCGATATCGTCCGTGCTGGCGGGATCGGTCTTCGGTGACCACTGCTCCCCGATATCGGACACCACCATCCTCAGCTCGATGGCCTCCTCCTGTGACCACATCGACCATGTGAGCACCCAGCTGCCCTACGCGCTCTTCGTGGGGTGCCTGGGGATGGCCGTCGGGGACATTCCGACGGCCTACGGATTCTCCCCCTACCTGTCGCTCCTGATCGGTGCAGCGGTGGTCGTCGCGGTCGTGAGATTCATCGGCCGCCCGCCGGAGACCGCATGACCCGGTTCAGGGATTCTGTTTCTTCGCGGCGATCACGTAAAATAGCACGAGACCGAGCCCCGCGAACAGGGTGACCAGGCCGATGATCATCCCGTCGCGCACCTGATAGAGCGAGTCGAGATAATTACCCAGCAGGACCGCTGCCCCGACAAAGATCGCCAGGATTCCCCATTTCAACACACCGAGGGAGTTGTTCTTTCGCTCCTCGCGCGCGAAGAGGGTCTTGATGTCTTCGGCGGAAAGCCCTTTTTCGATCATGGTGAGGCGTTCCCGGTGCCGGCTGGCGACGTGCAGGACGATCACAGCCGCGATACAGATGAAGAGGACGATCGGGATATAGACTTCACTGAGGACCATGGGAGAATCTCCGGTAATTGATGGATTTTTTCGTTTACACTTTTGACCACGGATCGGGCCCGCGGGTTTCAGCGGTGCCCGCCGGCCGGGGGCCGACAGAGGGATGAAACCCGGAGGATGGATCGGGGGTCAAAAGGAACAGGCGGATAATGCGCATATCGGACGATGAAATCATCGCCAGACTCCGGCAGGGGGAACGGCATCTCTTTGGCCTGCTCATCGAGCGGTACAAGGACAGGGGTTTTTCCCTCGCCCTGCGGATCCTCAGGAACCGGATGGAGGCGGAGGAAGCGCTCCAGGATGCCTTCGTCCGCGCCTATAACGGCCTGGGAAATTTCGCCGGCGCTTCGGCCTTCGGGACCTGGTTCTACCGGATACTTTATAATGTCTGCATGACCGCCCTGTCACGGAAAAACAGGAGGGAGAGGGTCGTGATTTCAGACGAGGCCCCGCCGCCCGATCCCGGTGCCGAACCGGTGCAACCGGGGGATTACTCGGGGGTGGAACTGCAAGATCTCATGAGGTATGTCGTGGAGGCCCTCGACCGGCTCCCGGAAAAATATTCCTCGATCATATCGATGTTCTACGTCCAGGAACTATCCTATCCCGAAATCTCGGAAGTAACCGGGATGCCGGTGGGGACGGTAAAGACCCATCTCTTCAGGGGCCGGTTGCTCCTGCAGAATGAAATCGGAAAAACCCTTCAGAAGGACGAGATGACCGTATGACACATCCCACATCGCAGGAACTGCTGGAGCTGACACAGCGGGGGGCCGATCCTGAGCTCTCAGCGCGTCTCAGGGCCCACATCGCCGTGTGCGAACGGTGTGCGGCCCTCCAGAGCGCCATGGGCAGGGTGGAGGGGGCCCTCAATTCATTGCGGGCGGAGAGCCCTTCCCGCGCTTTTGAACGGAACGTGCTGAGGGTCCTGGGGCTGAAGGAGGCCGGATCCCTCTGGTGGACCTTCCTGAAGAATTTCGCGCCGATCCTGGTCGCGGGGATCGTGATGCTGTCGATCGTGTCGTACGGCTCCAACGCGTCCGGGAGCGCCGGCCGGTTCACCGGTAATCCCGTCGTGGATGGAGAAAAAATCCGGGGGGTGGTTTCGGACGCCCTGGGCGGATTTTCCACCGGTGTGGGCGATGTCGTCCGGAAATACGTATCCCTGCTCTTCTCGGGCGGGTCGGTGCCCCTGACACTGTACCTCGTCTTCCTCTTCGCGGGGATCGGTCTGCTGGACAAATACCTCATCGGCCCGATCTTCAGGCGGCGACACCAGGGATGGAGGCTGTGATCCGCCCCCGCGGGGGTGGTGGTCAGAGAAGGAGGAGGAGGGCGGTTCCCAGGAGGATGCGGTAGGCGATGAACACGCCGGTCGAATGCCGTCTGAGGTAATTCAGGAGAAAGGCGATCGCCAGGTAGCCGGTGATTCCGCTGACCGCGACCGAAACCGCCAGCGGGAGGAACTGCGATTGGTCGAGATCATCCAGGACGATCATGAGCTGGTAGATCCCGCTTGCGACCACGGCCGGTATACTGAGCAGGAATGAAAACCTCGCCGCGGCCTCCCGTGTAAACCCGAGGAAGAGGCCGGCGGTGATCGTGGTCCCCGACCTGGACGCCCCCGGCACCAGGGCCAGCGCCTGGGCGAGACCCACGACGATCGCGTCCGGGAGTTTCTTTTCACCAAGTTCCCGCCGCCTTTTCCCGGTCCTCTCCGCCACGAACAGCACCACAGCGAGTGCGATCAGGCTCCAGGCGATGACGGTGGTGTTTTTGGTGATTTCACTCTCGACGAAACTCCTGAGGGCGAGGCCAAGCACGACGATCGGGAGGGTCCCGACCGCGATGAGGAAGGCGAGCCGGCTGTCCGGACGGAATCCCTCCCGTCGTGCGCGCCCGAAGCCGGACAGGTCGGCCAGCAGCGCCCTGGCCATCGCGAGGAGTTCCGACCGGAAGAAGAGGAGGACCGAGGCCGCCGTCCCGAGCTGGATGATCGCGAGAGTGGCCGTCCACTGTGCGGAGGATTCCGGCCTGACGAGCCCGAGGATCCTCCCGGCCAGCGTCAGGTGGGCCGTACTGCTGATCGGAAGGAACTCCGTTACACCCTGGACGATCCCGAGGATGACCGCGTCGAGGATGTTCATGCCCGGATCATGAGTCCGTCCCGGGGATGATCGTATGGACCCCCGATCCCGATGTCGTCCGGGACGTCAAATAAGGAGCGGCGCGATGACGAGCGAGACGATCGACATGAGTTTGATCAGGATGTTCATCGCCGGCGCGGAAGTGTCCTTGAAGGGATCTCCCACCGTATCACCCACCACCGCCGCCTTGTGCGCGTCGGTGCCCTTCTGTTCCCCCTCGACTTCGCCTTTCTCGATTGCTTTCTTGGCGTTGTCCCAGGCGCCCCCGGCGTTCGCCATCATCAGGGCGAGGAGGACACCGGTTACGGTGGCGCTCGCCAGCATGCCGCCGAGGGCGGCAGGCCCGAGGAGGAACCCGACGATGACGGGCGCGATGACGGCTGTCAGGCCGGGGATGATCATCTCCCGCAGTGCCGCGTCCGTCGAGATCGCCACGCACCGCGCGGCGTCCGGCTTTACCCCCGCCCTGCCTTCCAGAAGGCCGGGGATTTCGCGGAACTGACGGCGGATCTCCTCGACCATCTTTCCGGCGGCGCGGCCCACGGCGGTCATGGTGAGAGCGGTGATCAGGAAGGGGAGGATGCCGCCGATGAAGAGGCCGATCGCCACCCCGGGATCGGTGACCACGATCTGGATGGGGAGTTCACCCTCCGCCAGGAGCGCGGCGTAGCGGGCCCATTCCCCGGTGAGGGCGATTCCCTGGGCGTTCATCTCGCCGAGTTTCGCCACGATCGAGGCGGACACGCCCTGCGAATATGCGGTAAAGAGGGCCAGCGCGGTCAGGGCGGCCGATCCGATCGCGAATCCCTTTCCGATGGCGGCGGTGGTGTTGCCGAGCGCGTCGAGGCTGTCGGTGATCTTCCTGACGTCAGGTCCCAGCCCCGACATTTCGGAGATTCCGCCCGCGTTGTCGGCGATCGGTCCGTACGCGTCGACCGACATGGTGATCCCGACCGTCGCGAGCATCCCGACCGCCGCGATGCCGATTCCGTAGAGCCCCGCCACCTCGTTGGCGATGAAGATCGCCACGCAGATCGCCAGGACGGGAAGGGCCGTCGATTCGAAACCGACCGCCAGTCCGCTGATGATGTTCGTGGCAGATCCGGTTTTGCTCGCCCTGCAGATTTTCCGCACGGGGCCCGCCGCGGTGTAGTACTCGGTGATCAGGCCGATGAGGATGCCGCCGAGCGTCCCGAAGAAGGCCGCCCAGAACACGCTGTTGTTGATGTCATAGGCGGAGATGAGCCAGTAGACGCCGGCAAGGAAGATCGCCGCGGCGATGAACGTGGAGTACCGCAGCGCCGCCGCGGGGGAAAACTGTTTGAGCACCCTCATCGAACCGATCCCGATGAACGATGCCGCCAGCCCGAGGACCGAGAGGACGATCGGAAGTGCCATCAGGATGGACCGTATGGACTCGTTGCTGACCGCGGAAGAGGCCTTCAGGATCTCGAGGCCGGAGGGGAGGAGAGTGGCCCCGATGGCGATGGTCGCGACCATGGCCCCCACGTACGACTCGAAGATGTCCGCGCCCATCCCCGCGACGTCGCCGACGTTGTCGCCGACGTTATCGGCGATCACCCCCGGGTTCCGGGGGTCGTCCTCCGGAATTCCCGCTTCGACTTTTCCGACCAGATCCGCGCCGACGTCGGCGGCCTTCGTGTAGATTCCCCCGCCCACCCTGGCGAAGAGGGCTATCGAGCTGGCCCCCATGGCGAAACCGTTGATGATGCTCGCGGTTTCCGGGCTGCCGAAAAAATGGAAGGTGACGCCGATCCCGATCAGTCCCAGGCTCGCCACGCTGACGCCCATCACCGCACCCCCGTTGAAGGCGGTGAGAAGCGCCTTCCCCTGGCCGGATTCCTTCGCGGCCTG
>QJVY01000161.1 GCA_003235555.1 Ignavibacteria bacterium
GGGGAACTCAAGAAAACACTGGGGAAGTAAAACCACCGTGGAAAAAATCCAGGTCGACATCCTGGGGCTCTCGACGAGCCCGGCATCGGGCGGCGCCTACGCGCTCATCCTGAAAGAAGTCAACGGCAACAGGCGGCTGCCGATCATCATCGGTGCCTTCGAAGCCCAGTCGATCGCCCTCGAGATGGAAGGCATCAAGCCGCCCCGCCCCCTCACCCACGACCTGATGAAGAACATTCTCGAAACCATGGGGAGCGACCTGGCCGAGATCGTCATATCCGAATTGAGGGACGGGACCTTCTTCGCCCGCCTGGCGTTCGACAGCCGGGAAATCGACGCCCGGCCCAGCGACGCGATCGCACTGGCCGTGCGCTTCGGGGCGCCAATTTTTGTCATCGACAGGGTCATGGACGAGGCGGGTTTCCTCCCCGAAAACGAGACGCAGGACGGCGGAGAAGGAGACACCGCCATCCCGGCCGGGGGAAAGGATTCGAAGATGTCGAAACTGGAGGCGATGCGCGTCCAGCTGAAGGAGGCGGTGGAGCGGGAGGACTACGAAAAGGCCGCGAAATTGAGGGACGATATCCGGAGGATCGAACAGAGCCAGTAGAAACGGCGCGGACGGGACACACCGCCGAAGGTCAGACCATCAGGCCGGGGTTATCCTCCCCCGGCTTTTTTCATGAGTAACCGCATTTCCCTCACCGCCCGCTCCATGCCCACATCCAGCGCGCGGGCGATTACCGCGTGGCCGATACTCATTTCTTCTATTTCACCGATCGCCGCGACCGGACCGACATTCCGGTAGTTCAGACCGTGCCCGGCGTTGACCCCCAGACCGAGCGACCGCGCATGGACGGCGGCCCGCCTGATGACGCCGAGGAGGCGTTTCCTCCGGACGGCAGTTCCCGCGTCCGCGTATTCGCCCGTGTGGATCTCGATCATGTCGGCGCCGGCCCCGCGGGCGGCGTCGATCTGTTTCCGGACGGGGTCGACGAAGAGGCTCACGGCGATGCCACGGTCCTGCAGCCGTTCCACGGCGCGACGGATGCGGGAGAGGTACCGCGCCACGTCGAGCCCACCCTCGGTCGTCAGCTCGAGCCGGCGCTCCGGGACCAGGGTGGCGAGTTCCGGACGAATCCTGCACGCGACCGCGATAATCTCCTTCGTGGCCGCCATCTCGAGGTCGAGTTTGGTCGAAACGGATTTGCGGAGACGGCGGACGTCTTCGTCACGGATGTGCCTGCGGTCCTCCCTGAGGTGACAGACGATACCCTCCGCCCCGGCCTTCTCGGCGGCCCGTGCGGCCCGCACGGGGTCCGGCTCCGTGCCCCCCCGGGCGTTGCGCAGGGTGGCGACATGGTCGATGTTGACCGTGAGTCTCACTCAGAGTCTTTTGCGGATGATGAACTGGAACCGGCCCGGGTTCCGTTCCACCGCTTTCAAACCCGCCGGAACCCGGAGGTTGGGCACCACGAAACCGGTCGAGTCGGCTTCGAGGCCGGTGTAGGGGACGTCCGCGGAAAAACTCCCGGCGGAGATCTCCGCGAGTTGTTCGATCCCGCCGCGGACGATGATGTCCAGCTTCGGGGGGATCAGGATCACCTCGAGGCCCGGCGGGACACCCACGACGTCCACCGGAATCCCCGTGAACAGTTTTTCCGCGAAAGGCTCGACGTTCACACTCACTCTGACGGTCTTCGCCGGGACGCTGACCGAATAGTTCGGAAGGGCTTCCAGGGGCACCTCCTCGTCGACGGGCGCCCGGAGGTCCGACCAGGTCCTGAACGCCGTGTTCCAGGAGTTCACCGTCTGGAGGAATTCCAGCGTACCGCCCACGGTAACGCTTTCGGGCCGGACCTGCACCGCGCCCACCTGGCCGTATCCTTCCCTGAAATCGAGGACTATCCGCGGGGATACGGGCACCCGCTTTTCATAGTAGTCCGCGAGGGCGAGCCGGAGGGTGTCAGGCCTGACGTCCATGACCTGTACGCCCGGAGGAAGGGTCAGATGGTTCTGGAGGTCCTCGCCGGTGATAATGACAGGCTCCTCACCCACCGAGGAGAGGTTGATGAAGTACTTGAAATCCGGCGAGAAAAAAAGGCTTGCCACCACCGTTCCCCTTCCGCGAAGCCGGACTGACATCACCTTTGGAATCGGGTACCGGAACGCCTTTCCCTCCCGGAGGTCCTCGAAGACCACCGGGACGCTCTTCATGAGCGAATACTCCCCCTGCATGGTGACCCAGAGCCACACGGTCAGGGCGGCCAGGATTGCCCCAAGGGCGACGGGCAGTTTCTTCTCGTTGGTTGGGGTCATGGGGCTGTCGTACGATGTTTTCAATATACGTATTCGCCAAAATTGAAACAATCTTTTGAATTCATGGCCATTTTCGATATATTTTTCTTCCACACCGGAGACGAAACCCGCATGGGAAGCAGCACGAAAAAGAAAAGGTGGCCCTGGATTCTTGCGGTACCGGTAATCCTCCTCGTCGCCGCGATGCTCGCGCTGAAGATCTGGTTCACCGACGATCGCCTGAAGGCCCTCATCGTCCCTGAAATTGAATCCGCCACGCACCGCAGCGTTGGGATCGGGGAGATCTCCTTTTCGTTCTTCCCCGGGATCGGAATCAGCGCTGCGGATTTCACACTGTCGAACCCGCCGGGGAGCGAATTTCCGAACCCCCACCTCCTCTCCGTAAAACACCTTTTCATCGACGTGAGCCTCCTTCCGCTGTTGAGCGGGAGGCTGGAAGTGAACACCCTGAAGCTGGAAGAACCCGTCGTTCACCTGGACGTCACCCCCGACGGGAGGAGGAACACCTCGGCGGGGGGCGGTGCGCGCCTCGCCGGCCAGGCGGTCGACCCGGCCGCCGGCGACGACGGGTCCGCACCCCGGCTCGGAGCATTCCTCGTCTCGAACATGGAGATCACCGACGGCCGGGTGGAATCGTACAACCGGAAGCTGGACTCCCGCTGGATTATCTCCGGGCTACGCCAGACGATCCGCCTGCGAACCGACGAGACCGCGAATACCGCCACGGTCGAGGGGGAAAGCGACATCAGCGGTTTCAGCTACGGGACGGGGTCCGCCTGGTATGTCGAAAACCTGCCGGTCTCAGCCACCGAACGCCTTTCGTACGATCCGGCGGGGGACCGCCTCGCGGTCAGCGAAATCCTCCTCCGCCTGAAGGAAGTCCCGCTGCGCGCCACCGGGTCGGTCACGGGCCTTCGCGGGGAAACGAATACCGTTGAACTCACCCTCGAATCGCCCGAACTGACCGTCGAGCACCTTCTCTCCCTCCTTCGCGCAGACCCCGCGAAAGGCGCGGAGGTGACGGCCGCCGGAGGCGCCTCCTTCACGATGAACATCTCCGGCCGGTCGAACGACACGTTGAATCCCGGGGTCCGGGGGACGTTCGTGGTCTCGAACGGCACGGCCCGCTACGGCTCGCTCCCCGGTTCGATCACGGGGATCTCCCTCGACGGCGAGTTCAACATGCCCGAAGCCGGTGTTTCCGAAAAAAACGCCGGCACGCTCGAGCTGCGTACGTTCTCCGCGACACTCGGTACGAACACGCTCTCGGGACGGCTCAGCATGGCGGGGTTCGGGGACCCGACGGTGAAGGGCTCGCTGAACGGAAGAATCGCTCTCGGCGAAATCCGGAATTACTACCCTCTCGAGGAGGGGACCGAACTTTCGGGGACGGCGTCCTGTGACGTATCGATCAACGGCAGGCCGATGGTGAAGGACGGTCTCCGCGCCTCGGGCAGCGTGATCCTGTCGGGGGTGTCGTACAAGACGGCGGGAATGACACGGCCGCTGACCGGGCTCAACGGCGTGGCGAAGTTCGACGACCAGCGCATCATCATGAAGGACGTCTCGATGATGCTGGGCGGCTCCGACCTGAAGCTCGACGCGACGCTCACGAATTACCCCGCCCTGATGGCTGACCCCGGTGCGAAGGACGTTGCCAGGCCTTCCCTCGGGTTCGCGTTGAAATCCAGGACGCTCAACACCGCCGATCTCACCGCGGGGGAAGGGGAGACGGCCGGGGGAACCGCGGGCAGTGCGGGATCGACGGAGGCGGGCGGCGGCCTGCTCCTCCCCGGCATCGACATGGCCGGCACGGTGGACGTCGAGACGCTCAGGACAGAAAAATTCACCTTCACAAACACGAAAGGGGAGATCGCCGTGCACGGCGGGGTGGCGA
>QJVY01000080.1 GCA_003235555.1 Ignavibacteria bacterium
GAAGAACAAGTCCGAAACGATCGTCGAGAGCATCGCCGACGCAATCATCGTCTGCGATTCCGAACTCCGGATCCAGCTGTTGAACCAGTCGGCCGTCGACCTGCTGGATGTGCGGGAGGCCGACGCCATCGGGCGTCCCGCCGCCGAGATCATCGCGGACAACAGGCTGAAATCCTACCTGACCGAGGGAATCCATCCCGGCGCCCGTGACGAACCCTACCTCTCCTTCCGGTACCGGAACAAGACCATCTACCTCAGGCCCAGGATCACCGTCATCCCCTCCCGGAACTCCGCCGAGCGGGGCGGGACCGTCCTGGTCCTCCAGGACGTGACCATCTACAAGGAAATCGACAAGATGAAATCCGATTTCATGGCGGCGGTCTCTCACGAATTCCGCACGCCGCTGACGTCGATCAACATGAGCGTGGACATCCTGCGGCAGAAACTCCTCGGACCGCTCAACGCCGAGCAGGAGGAACTGCTCGCCGGTTCGAGGCAGGACTGCGAAAGACTGACAAAACTCGTCCGCGAACTTCTCCAGCTGTCGAGGCTCGAGGCCGGGAAGATCGAAGTGAAATTCGAACCGTTCGACGTCCCGCTCGCGATCGAATCGACCCTCCAGGCGCTGAAACTTCCCTTCCAGGAGAAAGGTGTCGAACTCGAGGTCCTCAACCGCGGGGACATTCCGGTCCTGATCGGGGACGAACAGCAGTTTTCCTGGGTGGTGTCCAATCTTGTCAGCAACGCCCTGAAGCATACCGACCCCGGCGGCAGGGTGGAGATCAGCGCGTCCGGTGAAAACGGGTCGGTGCTGGTGCGGGTGAGCGACACCGGGAAGGGGATTCCCGAGGACCAGTTGAAGAATATCTTCGACAAATTCGTGCAGGTGAAGGCGCAGCAGGTGGCGACACCGGGCAGCGTGGGGCTGGGCCTGGCGATCGCGAAGGAGATCGTCGAACTCCACGGCGGACGCATCTGGGCCGAGAGCAGGGTCGGCGAAGGGTCGACATTTTCCTTCCTCCTGCCCGTGAGCTCGAGGGTGAACGCGTGAACGCGCCGGGTGGGGATGGTCCGGCCGCGCCGGCCGCCGTGGAAAAACCGAGGGTCCTCGTCGTCGACGACGAGAAAAACATCCTCAAGATCCTCAGAATCGGTCTCGAGGCGGCGGGCCTCCGGGTGGACGCGTTCGGCAACCCGATGGACGCCCTCGACAGCGTCGAGCCCGACCGTTACGCGATCGCCTTCATCGACCTCATGATGGCCCCCGTCGACGGCATGCACGTCCTCGGCGAAATCAAGAAGCGTTCCCCCTCCACGACGTCGGTCATCATCACCGCCCACGGCTCCATCGACAGCGCCGTCGAGGCGATCAAGCGGGGAGCCTTCGATTTCCTGCAGAAACCTTTCGACCTCAAGGAACTCCAGCTGTTCGCCTCCAAGGTCCTCGACCATCACCGCCTGGAGGGCGAGGTGAGGAGGCTCCGGTCGATCGTGTCATCCGGCGGCGCGGGGGAGGGGATCGTCACCCGCAACGCACTCATGAGGGAGCAGATCCAGCTCGCGGGCCAGGTCGCCGACAGCCCGCTTACCGTTTTGATCGAAGGGGAAAGCGGGACGGGGAAAGAGCTGATGGCCCTCTACATCCACAGGAGGAGCGGCAGGACGGATAAACCCTTCGTCAAGGTGAACTGCGCGGCACTCCCGGAAAACCTCCTCGAGAGCGAACTCTTCGGTCACGTCAAGGGGGCGTTCACCGGGGCGGTGAGGGACCGGCAGGGAAGGTTCGAAATCGCGGACGGCGGCACGGTCTTCCTGGACGAGGTCGCGGAGATGAGCAAGGCCACGCAGGTGAAGCTCCTCCGGTTCCTTCAGCACCGCGAGTTCGAGGCGGTGGGGGACAACGAGACGCGGCGGGTCGACGTACGGGTCATCGCCGCGACCAACCGAAAACTCTCCGAGGCCCTCGAGGATGGGTCGTTTCGGGACGATCTCTATTACAGGATCAATGCCGTCCGGATCACCCTTCCGCCTCTGCGGATGCGCAGCGAGGACCTTCTGCTGCTCATTCACCACTTCCTCGGGAGGTTTTCCCCCGGGAGGGAACTCAAAATTCTCCCGGAGGCCCTCGACCGGTTGACGGCTCACGGCTGGCCGGGGAACATCCGTGAACTGGAAAATGTCATGGAACGCGCCGTCCTCCTGGCGGTCGACGGGTCCATCGGGATCGCGCAACTCCCGGAAGAGTTCCGGACGCGCGGAGACGAAGCCTCGGGCCTGATTTCCCTCGACGAGATGGAGCGGCGCCATATCGCCCGCGTCCTCGGGGTCTCGAAAGACCTGGAGGAGGCCGCCCGCGTGCTGGAAATAGATCCCGCCACACTCTGGAGAAAGAGGAAAAAATACGGATTGTAGGATTGCATAATGCAATCCACCGAAATACCCACTCCCCGGCCGTACCGCACGAATATCCTCCGACACCATCCATCCATATTGCAATATGCAATATCCACGCCCGCCCGCAATCACCGGATAGGCACCCGGGACCGGTTTCCCGGCCGGAACGGGGCCCCCGGGGCGTGGCATGGCTGTTGCATGTTCAATGGATGAACCGTTCACATTTCCAAAACGCAGGAACAGCACAACCCGTGTCCGTAAAGGCCTCAACCACAAACAACGGTACCGTCGGTATCCTCGACATCCGGGGATCACTCGTGGGCGACGGGGACACCGAGGTCGTGCATGCCGCCGTGAGCGATTTCATGGAGCAGGGGATCCGGCGGGTAGTCATCGATCTCCACCGGCTCAATTACCTGAACAGTACGGGAATCGGCGCGATCATCAGGGCGCACTCCACGGCCCGGAAGAACAACGGTGACGTGAGACTGACCGGCCTCAGCGACAACGTCCAGAGCCTGCTGGCGATCACGCGGCTCATCGACGTGTTTGAAGTGTATGACTCGCTCGAGGAAGCGGTCCGGAGTTTTACAATGACAACCACATAATCTCAATCCATACAATCCACATCTTAGAGGAGCCACTGTAATGAAACAATCAACTTTCGTCACGATCGTGATCATATCGGCGATCGCCATCTCCATCAGCATCTGGTTGTTCATCCTCGGTAACCCGTCGAACTTCAAGGATGGCGAGAACCGCCAGAGGCCCAACAACCTGATGGGGACGGTCTACACCGGCGGCCCCGTCGTTCCGGCGCTGATTTCCCTCTCGTTGATGGTGTTCACGTTCATCATCGAACGCGTCTTTTCACTGAGGAAGGCCCAGGGGAAGGGTTCGCTGGCCACGTTCCTGAAAAATGTCCAGCGTTCGATTGCGGGGGGGCAGATCGATGAGGCAGTGACCCACTGCGACAAGCAACGGGGCTCGATGGCGAACATCCTCCGCGCGGGCCTCGAACGGTATTCGATCCTGAACAAGGATTCGAAGGTCCAGGATGCCGACAAGCAGATGGCCGAGGTGCAGCGCGCCATCGACGAGGCGACGGCGCTCGAGATGCCGATCCTCGAAAAAAACCTGATCGCCATGTCCACGATCGCATCGATCGCGACGATGCTCGGTCTCTTCGGGACCGTCATCGGGATGATCCGCGCGTTTGCGGCCCTTGCCCAGGCGGGAGCCCCGGACGCGGTCCAGCTCTCCATCGGAATCTCGGAGGCCCTCATCAACACGGCCCTCGGCATCTTCGCCGCCATCGTGGGTATCATCGGCTACAACTTCTTCGTGAACAAGGTCGACAACTTCACCTACATGATCGACGAAGCGAGCTATGACATCCTGCAGACACTGAAGGTGAAATAAGAAAGGGATCGCGCCATGCCGAAACACAAGACCAAGAGGGTCGGGGTCTCGATCGACAACACCCCGCTCGTCGACGTGGGATTCCTTCTGCTGACCTTCTTCATGCTGACGACGCAGTTCCGTCCGCCCGAAGAGGTCCAGATCGTCCTGCCGTCTTCGCACTCGGCCTTCAAGCTGCCCGATTCGGATGTCATGACCATCACCCTGAGTGAAGACAACCGGATATTCCTCGGTTTCGATTCGCAGAAACTGACCGGACGCATCTTCGGTGATGAGAACAAACTCCGCGCGGGCCTCGAAGTGACCAAGGAAGAACTCGGCGACCTCCTCGTGAGGGCCCGTATCGCCAACCCCCGCCTCCGAACGGTGGTCAAGGGGGATCAGAAGGCCGATTACGGCGTCGCCGAGGACGTGATGAACATCCTCCAGAAAACCAATATCACCAGGTTCAACCTCGTCACGGACCTGGAAAACAACTAGGAGAACAGCATGGGTGCAGTAGACTCACCGGGGCCGAGAGGCCACGACAAGAAAAAGGGTAAGAAGAAAAAGAAACGGCGCGTGGGGATACGGATCGACAACACCCCCATGGTGGACGTCGCGTTTCTTCTGCTGACCTTCTTCATGCTCACCACGACCATGAACAAGCCGCAGACGATGGAGATCAACCTTCCCCCGAGCAACGACGTCACCGTCGAGGTCGCGCAGAGCAACCTCATGACCTTGCGCGTCAAGGAGGACGGCTCCATTTACTGGAACATCGGTGTGGACCCGCCGGACAAGGTGGAGTTCAAGGGACTGCGTGCGCTGATGGAGGAGAGGAACCGGGCGAATCCGAAACTGATCACGCTGATCAAGATCGACCGGAAGGGCAAATACCGGATGATGGTGGATATCATGGACGAGCTCAATCTCGCGAATGTCACCCGCTTCAGTCTTGCTCCGATGGAAGAAGGGGACATGAAGATCCTCGAGAAACTCTCGTGAGGAAAGGATAACCTATGACGAATACAGCCATAATTGAAGCTTCCCATGCGGGGATGCAGGAGATCAAGGCGGTTTACAAGAAGAACCTCCTCAGGGCCCTCATCATCGCGGTATCGCTGCATTTGATGGTCATCGGGACCTATTACCTCGCCGGATATCTCGCCGAGGAGGAGGAACCGACCATGACCGTCCGGATCATGAAGTACACCGACCTGGGTCCTCCGCCGTCGATCACCAACACGGAGGCGGCTCCCCAGGTGGCGGTGAGCGTGCCGGTGACCAAGCCGAGCGTGGGTGTTCCGGTGCCGGTCCCCGACGCGGAGGTGAACCCGGAACAGACCATCGCGACGCAGCAGGAACTGTCGGACATCCAGGCCCCGGCGATCAGCACCGGGGAGGGGGAGGGTGGCGTGGCGATCGAACAGGACATTCTGATCGACGACGAGGACCCGCCCGATTTCGTGCCGGTCGAGCAGCAACCTGTTCCGATCAAGCAGGTCAACCCCGAATACCCCGAGATCGCGCGACGCGCGGGGGTCGAGGGCACCGTCTGGGTGAAGATCCTCGTGGACAAGGAGGGGAAGGCTGAGAAGGCGGTTCTCATGAAGAGCGACAACGAAATCTTCAACGAGAGCGCCATCAAGGCCGCCCTCGGCTGGGTGTTTACCCCGGCCATGATGAACAACGGTCCCGTCAGGGTGTGGGCCGCGGTTCCTTTCCGGTTCAAGCTCAACAAGTAAGCCGGACAGAACCGACGACCGGGCCCCGCGGGTTTTCCGCAGGGCCCGGGATGTCGGCCCTTTCACATGCGCGGGCGGAGGGCATGAGTGGTCACTTTCACACCGGAAGGAGGATCCCATGACACTGGAATCAGCATTTCATCCGCACCGGCGGGCGGGGGGGATCACCGGACCCTCACGACTACCCGGCATTACCCTTCTTCCCGCGACCGGAATCCACCGCACACCCATCGTCCTGTATTCTCTTGCGGAACCTCTTCTGCCGCCGAGCGGTGAGTACACACGCATCCGCGTCGAGCCGGGAACTGCTTCCATCGTTCCGACAATCAATCGCGGTGGCACTCCCGTGGTTGAAGGCTGATCGGCCGGGGCCGGGCGGGGAACAGATGATGAACTGGCAGACGATACTGACGGCGGTTAGTCTTACCACCGCGACGATGATTCTCCTCATCGGCGTAGTCCTCCTCACGGGATTTTTCCTCCCGGCGGGGATCCCGGCGAATTACCGGTACACCCTCGGCGTGGTGATGACCCTCTACGCGTCCTACCGGATCGGCGTCATCTGGTACAAGGCGAAACGCAAACCGGGCGAAACCGGTCAGGAAGAATCGACGGACGTCAACGAACCAGGAGGTTCTCACGATGCCTAAAACCGTGATGTTTTTCGCCGCCGCCGCTGCCGTCTGTCTGCTCGCGGTGCTCACCGGCACCGCCGGGTGCGGCGATCAGCCCGCGGAAACCCCGACGAGAGGGAAGGTGGAAATCTCGGTGAGCGAGGAGCTGCTTCCCCTCATGCGGGCCGCGGAAAAACAATTCGAAGACCTGTACCCCGAGGCGGTGATCGACCTCCGTCCGAGGACGGACCGGGAGGCCATCGCCGAACTGTTCAACGACAGCGTGAAGATCATCGTCACCGCGAGGCCGCTGAACGCCGAGGAGAGGGGGGTGCAAAAGAAATTCAACGTGGAGGTGAACGAATACAGGATCGCCCTCGGCGCGGTCACCTTCATCGTGAACGACCGGAACGATGTCAGCAGGCTCACTCTCCCCCAGGCGGACAGCGTTTTTACCGGGTCGGTGAAAGACTGGGGCCTGCTGGGCTGGAGCCGGGCACCGGGTACAATCAAACTCTATCTCCCGGACAGGAATTCCGCGGCATACGAAGTGGTCTCCGCCCTGCTTCCTTCGGGAAGGGGGTTCGGGACTCCGGAGAAAATCTGTGCCGGCAGCGGGGAGATGATCGATGCCGTGGCGTCGGACCCCGCCGGGATCGGGATCGTGGGCCTCAACTGGATGAGGGAGAATAGCGCCCCCGTACGGGTGCTGGAGCTCTCGGATCCCGCGGCCCCCGAATCGCTCGGCATTGCCGGAAAATATTTTTCACCCCACCAGGCCTACCTGTACAAGGGGTTCTACCCGGTGGTCCGGGACGTGGTGATCTACTCGACACCCGACAGTTACGGGGTCGCGACAGGCTTTACGTCGTTCATGACGAGCGCCGCCGGGCAGAAGATCGTTCAGAGCCAAGGGCTCGTCCCGGCCACCATGCCCGTCAGGCTGGTCCAGTTGCGGAACGATGAACTTTGACGGACCTGTTTTTTTTGTAAATTAGGAGGTTTTTCACCCTCCAGGGAACAATACCCCGGTTTTTCGGGTATACATTAATAGAGACAAGCGTTTGAAAAATAGGCAGTTCTGAATATTCAATATCAGAGAAAATCAGATGAAAAAATTGTTTTTCCAGACACTCATCGTCACGGTCATCACCGTTTCCTTCGTTTTCACGTCCTATTCGCAGAGTGACATCGAGAAAGCCCGGGAGGAACTCAAAGCCGGGAACACGGAGAAGGCCATCGACATTCTCCAGGATTACACGAAGGACAATGAGACCGACGCGATGGGATATGTCTGGCTGGCCCGAGCGTACATGTCGATCGATTCCAACGGGCAGGCGGAGAAGGAGTTGATCAAGGGTCGGGCCCTGGCGGAAGCCAACGCTGAAATTTACACACTCCTCGGCGACCTCTACGGAGTCAAGAAAATCTACGCCGCCGCCGAACAGCAGTACGCGAAGGCCGCGGCCCTGGACAGCGCCAACGTCGAACTGCTCATGAAGCTGGCCGAATCGCAGATGAAGGCCCGTCATTACACCGAAGCCGCGAAGACGTACAACCGCATCCTCGAGTTGGACCCGAAGAACCTCGTCGCGCTGAGGACGCTCGGGAACCTCTTTGTCCGGGCGAAACAGTACGTCAACGCGCTTCCGGTTCTCGACGTCCTCTACCCGATGGAACCCGATTCCATCAACGTCCAGTATGACTACGTCAAGACGCTCTTCGAAACCCGTAACTACGAGAAGATGATCCCGGTCGCGGAAAACCTCCTCCAGCGGGACCCGTCGCTCAGCGACGTTCAGTCGATGCTCGCCGAGGCCTACAAGGCCACCAACAGGTCTGACCAGGTCGTGAAGCTCCTCGAATCGAGGACAGACACCCTGAGCGTGGACGAACTGATCACACTGGCCAAGGCCTACAGAAATCTCGACATGTTCGACAAGGCGGTGACGACCTACGAGGCGGTCCTGGGACGGGATTCCACGCGCTGCGACATCCTCTACGACATGGGAACGACCTACATGAAGGTCAAGAACTATTCCAGCGCGGTGGCGATGTTCGATATGAAAATCGCCTGCGACACTTCGGCAGGGTACCGGTTTGCCTCCCACCTGAACGCGGCGATGTCGGCGATGCAGGTGAAGGATTTCAAGAGCGCGGAGGACCATACGCTTCAGAGCATCGAGCTGCGGCCGGAAAACGTCCAGGCGTGGCTGACGCTCGCCCAGAACTACGTCCAGCTGGGAAACCTCGCCAAACAACGCGCGGCCTACAAAAAGGTCATCGAGCTCGGGACGGCGGACACCACGCTCAACGGAAAGTATGACCGCGCCCTCGAGGAGGCGTACCGGATGGAGGGGGTCCAGGAACTCCTCGACAAGAATTATCCCGCGGCGGTGAGATACCTCAAACTCTCGCTTCAGATCAATCCGAAGCATTGCAATACCATCCTCCTGACGGCCCAGGCCTATCACAACAGCAACAACAGGGACGAAGCCACGAAGTACTACTGCCGGGTTCTGAGTACCTGCCCGAAGAGTGAGGACGCCGACATTGCGAAGAAGGGTCTCGAGATCCTCGGGACCGGCTGCGGCGGGGGGAGTAAATAACGCCGGATCATCCGCGTCCGAGAATAATACGGGCCCTTTTCATCGAAAAGGGCCTTTTTTTATGTTTTCGCAAGGAAAAGCCCACCCGTCTGAATCGGGTGACCGGGATCATCCACGTGGGAGACTCGTATTGACTCTCAAACCCGATTTACTAGATTACAGCCGCTAAACCGGAATGCCGTTTTTCCGGCTATCAGGCTGTATCTTCCTGGGAGGGGAGGCCCCGACCGGGTAGAGTTCTTGTTTTCGTCATTCACGTCGTCGGCGGCGAAGGCCGTCGGACCTGGAGGGAGGGACAAACATGCTCTATTCCGTGGTAGCGCTGTCATATTCGGTCGCGAACATTGTCCTCGCGATCATGGTCCTGGTGAAATACCGACAGGCGCTCCTTTCCAAATTTTACACCTTCTGCGTGGGATCGTTGGTGCTGATCGCCCTGTTTACGGAGATCAGCCCGGTGGTTCAGAACCCGACACTCCGGACCATTTTCAGGTCGGGAGCGGTGTTCCTCTATGCGGTGTTTCCATTTTTCTTCATCCACTTCGTGGTGATCTTCGTCCGGCGGTACGAAATTCTGCGGTCACGGACCGTCGTCTTCGCCATATATTTCACCGGGCTCTTCAGCTACGCGATGATCCTCATGAAGCTGATCCCGGAACCAATCCTGCCCGACGGATCGGTTGCCGAGACCGGGTATATTTTCTTCCTGACATGGATGACGATCTTCTTTACGATCGGGATCGCGATGCTCTACGAGATCGCCAGGGGATTCTATGAGAAGGTGGGGAGGACGAACCTCCTCCTGGCCGCCTTCATCGTCCTGCTCCTCATGCTCCCCGGACCGTTCACCCAGACACTGTTCTTCGACATCCTGAAGGTCGGTTCCGCCGGTTATTACCTTTCGAGCCTCATCGCGGTGGCCGTTGCGGTCTATTTCATCTTCCGTCACAAGATCATCGTGAACACGTTTTACGACAGTCTCAAATCGGCGCTCTCGGTCATCAACGACGTCATCATCACGACGAACGAAGAATTCCGGATCGAACTGGCGACCGGGGGCGTGAATTCCCTGCTCGGATACGGCGACGGGGACCTGCATGGGAAACCCCTGCTGAACTACGTGTCGCCGGCGGACCGGGTCATGACGTTCCGGGACGGTGTGCTGAATGGACGGATCCACGGGAAGGTCTTCGACCTGGATTTCCTTTGCCGGGACGGTTCGGCGGTACCGATGAATATTTCCTTCATGCCGATGACGGTGGACTCCCAGGTTACGGGTTACGTCGGGGTGGGAAGGGACATGACCGAGCAGAAAAAAATCGAACAACAGCTGAGGGAGCGTGATAAACTCGAAAGTCTCGGGACGCTTGCGGCGGGGATCGCCCATGATTTCAACAACATTCTGCAGATCCTGTTGATGAACAATTCCGCCCCGGGGGGGAGGGACGGCGACCCGGCGCGCTTGAAGAAAAGCCGTGAAGTGGACCGGTCGGCGATCGACCGCGGGAAAGCCCTGGTCCGCCAGGTGCTGACCTTCGCGCGGAAGACTCCGCCGGACGTTCATCCCGTCCCTCTGAACGCCCTGGTGGGGGACTGCGTGCAGATGATGGTCACAACGTTCCCCAAGACGGTCCTGGTCCGGTCCGATCTCAGGCGGGATATCCCCCAGGTCCTGGCCGACGAAAACCAGCTGTCACAGGTGATCATGAACCTGGCACTCAACGCCCGCGACGCGATGCCGGGAGGGGGGGAGATCACCATCAGTACGGGAATCGAGTCAGGCCCCGCCCTGGCGGAACGGCACCCCGAGGCGAAAGCGGCGGAATACGTACGTCTCTCGGTTTCCGACAGCGGGACGGGTATGGACGCGGAGACGCTCAAAAAAATCTTCGAGCCCTTTTTCACGACGAAAGGACGGGGGAAAGGGACGGGACTCGGGCTCGCCGTCGTCTATGGCATCGTCGCATCGCACCAGGGGTTTATCGATACCCGGAGCGTTCCCTCCGAGGGGACGAAGGTGGATATCTTTTTCCCCGCGGTGGCCGACCGTGGTACGACCGTCCGTCATGCGGCCGCGGTGACTCCGGTGGCCCGGACGGTGAAGGGGACGGTGCTGATCATCGAGGACGAGGAGATGATCCTCGAATCAGTGTCTGAACTGCTGACCGATGAGGGGTATCAGTGCCTGTCGGCCAGGGACGGCCTCGAGGGGCTGAATGTCTGGAAAGAAAACAGGGGGCGGATCCAGGTCGTACTTCTGGATATCGACCTTCCGAAAATGGGCGGGTGGGACGTACTCCGCAGGATGAGAGACATCGACGAGGAGGCGAGGGTCGTCCTCTGCAGCGGGTACTTCGACCCGGAGACACGGAACCTCTCCGACGGCAAACGGGTGATCGAGTACCTCGCGAAACCCTATTCCGGAAAGGAGGTGCTCGAGAGCATCTCGCGCGTCATGAAGCTGCGTGTGACGGCCGCCTGAGAAGCCCGACCCGGGGATCCCGGCTCACTCCATGAAGCCCGGGGGGACGGCAGTGATTCAGATCGCGTGCCCGGACATCCGTCCGGGCATTTTTATTTCGAATGACCCCTTCTCGATGTCGGCGGCGTACCGAACGATCATCTCCAGTTGTCCCTTCCCGTGGATTCCCGCCTCCTCGAGGACCTTTGCCGCCGAGCCGCTGCCGAGGTAATGTCCACCGCGGAACGAGTGCAGAGACCGCCGGATGCCATCGTTGCTGCGGACCCACTGGTACATCGTCGGGAGCGTGAAATCGGTGATGCCCACGGCCTCATGTGTCAACGCCTCGGGGAGGATGGATTCCCGCTCCGCCCGCGAGAGGAGTTTGAAGAGTTCCACGCTGGTAACGTAGAAGATATTCATGTTCAGACCCAGCCGGTTGATCTCGGGGAGGACCTCGTGGACGAAGATGGACGCCACCCCGTTCCCCTGCAGGAATATCGTGCCGTTGTACTGCCTGCTGTCGGTGTCCGCCCTCCGTATCGCGTACACCCCCTCTGCCGCGGCGTGCGCCGGGGGGAGTCCCAGTGCGACGCGGTCCGGGATGGTGTCCGCCGGCCGCGTGACGAATGGCGCGATGATGGCGGGGCGATGACGCATTGCGGCGACCATGGACGGCCAGATTTCACGGGCGTCCCAGGGGGTCAGCGTGATCATGACCCGGTCTGGAAAGCACTCCTGGAGGAGCTGCAGGGCCTGCGGATCGGCATGCGTGGGCCCGTCCTCGCCGGTTTTCACCCCCGCGTGGGCGTTCACCATGATCCAGGTATTGTATGGCAGACCGAGTTCGGCTTCGCGGGTCTGCTGGCCTATGCCGTGCAGCCTCGCGGCGACATGTTCCAGCGCCGCCAGGAACGCCCCGTACGACGATGTCACCCCGACGTGGTGCCCGAAACTCGACACCCCGGACATGACCGCCCCCATGGCGTCTTCACAGATACCGCCGACAGGTACCAGCCGCGAACCAGGATTGTCGACGGCGTCGAAGAACCCCTGCGGGAATGCCGCGTTGGCGAGGGCAACGCTCGTGGAACCGAGCAGATCCGCGGACGAGACGAGGAAAGCGCCGTTGGTCACCGTGTTGAAGTGCCCAAGTGTCTTCCCGAGGACCTCCCGCAGCGTCACCTTCGAGCCGGGTTCGGGCGTGAGCCCCGCCGGCGGACGTTTCGCATCGATCCCGCTTCCAGAATAGATTTTTCCGAGGGCGGGAGCGTCCTTCCTCGGAGCCCTCTTCAGGCCGGAGAGTCTTTCTTTCGACCGTCCAATCCTCCCCGCCGCCCACTGCGCGAGGTCCGGGTCCGCCCCGATCACGTCGCGGACGACCATCAGCGTGTCGAAATAGAACTGCTCGACGGCCGCCGGGTCCGGCTGGATGTCCTTCGGGAGGCGTGGAAAATTCCTGCCAAACACGTTCTCAAATTCCGAGAGCGACGCGAAATATCCGTCGGAGCAGAATTTATGACCGGCGCCGTGCGATGCCCGACCGTCGATCCCGTATTTCCACCCCTTGACCGTCCGGTAGACCACCGCCGTGGGCTGATCGTTGCCGATCGACAGTGCGATGCGCTGCGCGGCGGTGATCTGGGAGAAGTCGTGGCCGTCCGGCACGAAGACCACGTTCCAGTCATGGAACGCGCATAGCTCGGCGGGATTCCACTGGACGTACTCACCCGGTGTTCCCCCCTCGCGGCAGACGCGGTTCGAGTCGATCGAGGCCTGGTTCCAGTCCACGTGGAGGAAGACGTTCCCGAGACGGGCGGTGGCCGCTGCAGCGAGCGCTTCGTGAACGCGCCCCGGCGTCAAGCCGCCCTCGCCCTCGATCATGTGGACCCTGGGGCCGCCCGGCCCGAAGGTGTCGAGGGCCGCAAGCCCCAGTCCGATCGAGGCCGGGACACCCACGCCGCTGGCGCCCGTTGCGACACGCACGAAGGGTGTCGCGCAGGTTGGATGGCCGTCGAGGGCCCGCGAGTGGTGTTGTGCGAAGAGGGGGGTTTCCTGCGTGGGGTTTCGCCTGAAACCCAGGAGGTCCTCGAGTCTCAGCTGGCGTTTGACGGGCGCCATGAGGTCCTTGCGGTCAGTGCCTTCCGATCCGGCCCTCACCAGTTCATTGCGAAGCGCCCACATCGCGTAGAGTCCCATCGCCTTGTGCCCCGCGGCGTATGAAACGATGTCCGCGGTGTCGTCGTCGGGGTCCGAGAAGTTGTAGTCCATCGCCGAGTAGATCAACCCCTCGACGAACCGCCCGGAGGAGATGCTTCCGCCCGGGTGGCCGGAAGCGGGGACGAAATTATACAGGATCCCACAGAGTGTCCGGTAGATCAGGTCGATCCGTTCGAGAACGTTGCGGTCGGCGTCGTCCAGCGCCGGAATCGTTCCCTTCATCTCT
>QJVY01000137.1 GCA_003235555.1 Ignavibacteria bacterium
TTCACCATTGCCGGGGTGGCGAAACTGGTAGACGCACAGGACTTAAAATCCTGTTCTCCGCAAGGGGAGTGCCGGTTCGATTCCGGCTCCCGGCACGTCCACATGGAGTGCTGGGCTCTTAGCTCAGTTGGTTAGAGCGCTACCTTGACATGGTAGAGGTCATAGGTTCGAGTCCTATAGAGCCCACGGTTATCCGCGGTATTGACGTAAACTGAAAATCGGATCCGTTCCGATTTTTTTTTGTGATGAGCACGAAAGAAATAGACATATCGTTCCCCGACGGGTCTGTAAAAAAATTCCCATCGGGAGTCACCGGGATGGAGATAGCGACCGGCATCAGCCCAAGGCTGGCGAAGGTCGCCCTGTCGGTGGAGGTCAACGGAGAGGTCCGGGACCTCTCCCGGCCCATCCTCGAATCCTCGCGCGTCAAGATCCTGAAGTGGGAGGACGCGGGGGGGAAGTATGCGTACTGGCACAGCTCGGCGCACGTCATGGCCGAGGCGGTGGAGGCTCTCTTCCCGGGGACGAAGTTCGGGATAGGCCCGCCGATCGAAAACGGCTTTTACTACGACATCGACATGGGCGGTCACCGGCTGGCCCCCGAGGACCTCGAGGCGATCGAGAGAAGAATGCTGGAACTCGTCCGGAGGGACGTCCCCTTCGAGAGGGAGGAAATACCCTGGGAGGACGCGGTAGCATACTTCAGGGAGAAAAAAGATCCCTACAAACTCGAACTACTCGAGGGCCTGAAGGGCCAGACAATCACCTTTTACCGCCAGGGAGGATTCACGGACCTCTGCTATGGTCCCCATCTCCCCTCGACCGGGCGAATCAAAGCCGTCAAGCTCCTGAGCGTCGCCGGGGCCTACTGGCGCGGGGACGAGAAGAACGCGATGCTCCAGCGGATATACGGGATTACCTTCCCCGCCGCCTCGGAGCTCGAGAGCTACCTTCACCGGCTCGAGGAGGCGAAAAAAAGGGACCACCGAAAAATCGGAAAGGACCTGGATCTCTTCACCTTCCAGGACATTGCGCCCGGTGCGCCTTTCTGGCTGCCAAGGGGGATGATCCTGTTTCGGGAGCTCGAGAAGTTCCTCCGTTCGGAACTCGACAGGCACGGCTATGAGGAAATCAACACCCCGATCCTCGTGAAGAAGGATCTCTGGGAACGGTCCGGACACTGGGACCACTATCGCGAAAACATGTTCTGCGTGGAGGCCGACGACACGGTCTACAGCCTGAAGCCGATGAACTGTCCCGAGAGCACGTACGTCTACAAACACAAGCTCCGCAGTTACAAGGACCTCCCGCTGAGGTTTTCGGAGATCGGCCGCTTGCACCGAAACGAAATCTCCGGCGCGCTTGGCGGTCTGTTCAGGGTCAGGCAGATCACCATGGATGACGCACATATTTTTTGCCGCCCTGACCAGATCCTCGGTGAGATCAACGGGGTGATTGACCTGATCGCGGATTTTTACAGGGTGTTCGGCCTCACCCCGCATTATTTCCTCTCAACGAAACCCGATGGGGCGATGGGGGAGCAACATCTCTGGGACCTCGCGGAGAAAAACCTGAGGGAAGCCCTGGAATCCAGGTCGCTCTCCTTCGAGATGAAGGAAAAGGATGGTGCGTTTTACGGGCCCAAGATCGACGTTCAGATCGAGGACGCCCTCGGAAGATTCTGGCAGGTCGCGACCATTCAGCTGGACTTCGTGATGTTGCCGGAGCGTTTCGACCTCGAATACATCGCAGAGGACGGTTCAAGGCAAAGGCCCGTTGCCATCCACAGGGCAATTTTCGGGTCTTTCGAGAGGTTTATCGGAATCATCACCGAACATTTCGCCGGGGATTTTCCTTTCTGGCTTGCCCCGGTCCAGGCGGTGATACTTCCCATCACCGACGCTCAGCACGATTACGCGAAAAGTGTGCATGCCGAATTCAAAAAGAGTGGAATTCGGGCCGATTTGGACCTGCGTAACGAAAAAATAGGCTACAAAATCCGGGAATGGGAATTGAAAAAGGTCCCTTATATGATTATTTTAGGGGACAAGGAAAAAGCCTCCGGAAAGATCTCCCCGCGTCAACGGAAAAAGGGTGATCTCGGGGTGGTCGAAACCGCGGCCTTCATCGACCAACTGCTCAACGATATGAAAAACAAAACCTTAACCATAGAGGAGAAATAATATTAAAGGCGGAAATCGTGTGCCGATCAACGAACAGATCAGGTCTGTTAAAGTCAGGGTCATCGACGAGAAAGGACAGGTAGGGGTGATGAGCTCCGCAGAGGCCCTCAAACTCGCACAGCAAAGGGGACTCGACCTGATCGAGATCGTCCCCAACAGCGTTCCTCCCGTTTGCAAACTCATGGCTTACGGGAAGTTCAAGTACGAGCAGACCAAAAAGGATAAGATGCAGCGGAAGAACCAGCACGTTACGCAACTGAAGGAGCTGCGTTTTCATCCGAACACCGATATCCACGATTTCGAATTCAAGACCCGCCACGCCAAAAGGTTCCTCGAGGAAGGACACAAGGTCAAGGCCACGGTGGTGTTCAAGGGCCGTGAAATCACCTACAAGGAGCACGGGCAGGAGGTTCTGCAACGTCTTGCGGAACTGCTCGTCGACGTTGCGAAGGTTGATCAGGAACCGAAGCTTGAGGGCCGGAGCATGGTGATGATTTTTGCGCCGGACCGTGGAGCAAAGAAGAAAACGGATACGAAAGCAACCACTACGGAAAAACAGACCAAGGAGTAGTTTATGCCCAAGATGAAATCGACGTCGGGCGCGAAAAAAAGGTTTAAAAAGACTGCGTCGGGCCAGTTCAAACGGAGGAAGGCGTTCAGGAGTCATATCCTCTCGTCCAAATCCCGCAAACGGAAACGGCAGCTGCGTAAACCGACACTCGTCGACGAGACCGAAATCAAAAAAGTCGTCGCCATGATCCAGTCCTGAACCGGACTGGCCGGTCGACGGGACGCCGGACATACCCATAACGGGCCGCTCAGGCCACAGAAGACAAACAGGAAAGAACGAACATGCCAAGGTCACAGAACAAAGTCGCATCGCACCGCCGCAGGAAACGGATCCTCGCACGCGCAAAGGGATACTGGGGGGGGCGAAGCAAGGTCCTCACGATCGCGAAACACCACATTGACAAGGCCGGACAGCACGCGTATCGTGACAGGAGATTGAAGAAAAGGAGTTTTCGCCAGCTGTGGATCGCGAGGATCAACGCCGCGGCCAGGGATCATGGCATGACCTACTCCCAGTTGATATCCGCACTGTCCAAAAAAGACGTGGTCATCAACAGGAAAGTCCTCGCCGACCTCGCCGCGAGAAATCCCGAAGCGTTCTCCGAAGTCATCACCTTCGTCAAGGGCTGAGACCGCTCTCCCTCCCGGTGACACCTCCGGTCGGGGGGGAGACCACTGTCCGCACATGACCCCCCTCGATCAACGTATTGATGATGTCCGGTCTTCCGCCCTCCGCGAGATTTCCGAGGCGGGTGACCGCTCCGCGCTCGATGGTGTTCGCGTCAAATATCTCGCACGCAAGGGTCACATAGCGGCCCTCTTCGAGGAGCTCTCCTCGGTACCTCCCGACCAGAAACCCGCCGCCGGAAAGGCCCTGAACCTTCTCCGCCGGGAGATCCAGGCGGCGTTCGACGCCCGTCTCGGGCAGGCTGCGCATCCAGAAGGAAGACGCATCGACCGGACAGACCTCACGCTTCCCGGGAAGCAAAAATGGGTCGGATCCAGGCATCCCCTCACACAAACCCTCGATGAGATCAGGGGAATATTCCGGCGAATGGGTTTCGCCGTTGCGACCGGTCCCGAAATCGAGGACGACTACCACAATTTCGAGGCCCTGAACTTCCCTCCTGACCATCCGGCGAGGGACATGCAGGACACATTTTTCATCTCGAAAAATGTCCTGCTCCGGACTCACACCTCCCCCGTCCAGATCCGGGTCATGGAAAACACACCGCCTCCGGTAAGGGTGATCATCCCCGGGAGAGTCTACCGCAACGAGGCCATCAGCGCAAGGAGCTACTGCCTCTTCCACCAGGTCGAGGGCTTGTACGTCGACCAGGGAGTGACCTTCAGGGAGCTGAAAGGCACCCTGGTCTCTTTCGCGAAACAGTTTTACGGTTCCTCACTGAAATACCGCTTCCGGCCCAGCTATTTTCCCTTTACGGAACCCTCGGCGGAAATGGACATCACCTGTTTCCTTTGCGGGGGAGAGGGTTGCCGTGTGTGCAAGAAAACCGGTTGGTTGGAAATACTCGGGTGCGGCATGGTGGACCCGAACGTGTATTCGTTCGTGGGGTACGATCCGAAAAAGGTTTCGGGTTACGCTTTCGGGATGGGGATTGAACGCATCGCCATGTTGAGGTTCGGTCTCGACGATATCCGCATCCTGTTTGAAAACGATGTCCGTTTTCTCAGACAATTCGCCTAATCGCCTGTCCCATGAGGGTTTCTAAAAAGTGGCTAAAGAAGTATGTGGACTTCCGGATCGGTGACGATCTGCTTGCTGAAAGACTTACGATGGCAGGCCTGGAAGTGGAGTCGGTCACATCCCAGGCGGCGAATCTCAAGGGAATCATCGTGGGTGAAGTCCGCTCGGTGGGAATCCACCCGAATGCGGACAGGCTGTCCCTGTGCAGTGTATTCGACGGCTCCGGGGAGGTTCAGGTCGTGTGTGGAGCCCCGAATGTCGAATCTGGACAGAAGGTCGCATTCGCGGCGGTTGGAACCACTGTCCCGAGAAGTCAACACGACCCAGATGGCGTTCCGATGCAGATCGGGAGGGTGAAAATCCGCGGAGTGGAATCATCCGGTATGATCTGTTCCGGTTTCGAGCTTGGGCTCTCCGACGACCGTGAAGGAATCCTGGTCCTGGATTCTTCGGCCAGGCCCGGAACGCCACTTTCGAGACATTTACACCTTGATGATACTGCCTTCGATATCGGTGTGACAGCGAACAGACCCGATTTGCTCAGCCATATCGGGGTTGCCCGTGAAATCAGTGCTTTGACCCGCTCCCCTCTGAAAATCCCCCCCGTCCATCTCAGGACAACGCGCAGGGGTTCGCTTCCGCTGAAGGTCCAGGTACAAGACGGGAGGAATTGTAGGCGGTATTCGGCCCGGGTGGTCCGCGATATTACGGTTGGCCCTTCCCCGGGGTGGTTACAGGCGCTTCTCACCGCTGCCGGTGTTCGTCCGATAAATAATGTGGTCGATGTAACCAATTATGTTTTAATGGAAATAGGTCAACCCCTTCACGCATTTGATTACGACAAACTTTCCGGACATCAGATTATCGTCCGGGGGGGGGATGACACCTCGCGGTTCGTCACGCTGGACGGCAAGGAACGAATTGTCGACAGCTCGACACTCCTGATATGCGATGGTGAAGGGCCCGTGGCCCTGGCCGGGGTCATGGGGGGTGAGAATTCTGAAATTTCGGGTTCAACAAAAACCGTGGTTCTCGAATCGGCGTATTTCGACCCCGTGAGTATCAGACGAACGGCGAAAAGATTGGGTCTTTCAACGGAGGCCTCACAGCGATTTGAGAGAGGAACTGATCCCAACATCACCCTTTGGGCATTGAACAGGGCGGCAGACCTACTCTCCCAAAACGCCGGAGGCACGGTGCAAGATACATTGGTGGATGTATACCCGAGGGTGATCAGGGAACTCAGGATTGACTTTAACGCTGAGAATTCGAATAAACTACTGGGGATAAAGCTTAGCAATCAAACGATATCCGGACTTTTGAAGAGAATCGGGATTGAGTGTGTGGGGAGACCAACCAGGCAAGGGAAGATCAGATTTAGAGTCCCGACATGGAGGCCCGATATTTCCAGGGAAGTGGATCTCATCGAGGAGGTTGCCCGTCTGTATGGTTATGATAAAATAGAAGCGGACACAAAAATACATCTTACGCTGGACGTATCGCCGTCCAGAAGGTCTATCGAGGATGATCTGGGGGACTATCTGTCATCCGCGGGTTACCAGGAAATCATTACCAACAGCATGCTTTCAGCCCGGGAGAGCGCGAACTCAACGGGGGAGAGTGTAAGGATTCTCAATCCGATCAGCAGGGAAATGGAGACCCTTAGATCCGACCTTCTTCATTCCATGTTAACCGTCATACAACATAATATTAATAATGGCATCTCATCATCAAGATTCTACGAATTTGGAAAAACGTACAGGATGGATCCAAATGGAGATCCCGAAAAACTCGGGTCTTTTCATGAAGAGGAGAAATTGCTCATAGCCATTTTCGGCCTGCAGGAACCGGTTTTTTGGGGAAACCGGACCGAACAGTCAACGATATTTACTTTAAAGGGCGAGTGTAACGCCTTGATAAGGAAGATTTCTCTTGACAATCCAAGATATATTCCTTATTCTACCCCGACAGCTTTAAGTGAGCGGTCTATCTTCATAGAAATAAGCGGAGAACGAGTAGGAATGATAGGAACGGTTTCGGGCGATCTCCTCAAAATTTTTGACCTCGAATCCGATATTCATTTCCTTGAACTCTCCATGACGCGGCTCACAAACTTCCCGAAAGAAAAAATTCAATTCCGGGAGTATCCACGGTATCCCGTGGTCACCCGGGACCTGGCGGTGGTTGTCGACGAATCGGTATCGATCGGGGACCTCGGGGAATCCATCAGGCAAGCCGCGGGCGAGATGCTCGGCGAGATGGCGGTTTTCGATATCTACCGTGGGAATCAGCTCGAACCGGGGAAAAAGAGTGTCGCCTTCTCTCTCGAATTCATCCCACGGGAGAAAACTCTCGGCCAGGAAGAGATCCAGGCGATCATGAGCAGGATCATGCAACGCGTCAGCACCACATTTAACGCAGTTTTAAGACAGTAGAGAACAGGAGCGAGTCAGGTGAACCCGGATCAGGATCCCGCAACTCCCGAAACCGCCGGAAATCCCGGAGCGGTGGAAATGCCGGTGGACGAAGTTGCGCATATTGAAACCATCCTCAGGGATCTCTGGGAAAAACTCAGGAGTTCGGCGAGGAACATTCACGACATGCGCGAAGAGCGGAACGCCCTCCGGGATAAGGTCTCGTTTCTCGAGCAGGAACTTGAAAACCACAAAGTCGGGATCCAAAAAAAGGAAAACGAAATCAAGGCACTTCGGGCGGAACACCTCCAGTTGGTCAATTCCAATGGAAAAAACGCCCTCAGCGAAGAAGAACGTGAATTTCTCAAGACGAAAATCCGCGATTTGATTGTAAAAATAAACTCGTATCTTTAAGTACTATCACACGATTCTTTAATACGTTTGACTGGAAGAAATGTATCCCTGTACGATAATTCGAACGACTGAAATTCATGGCGATCGACGGTAAAAGCATCAAAGTCAAGATCTTTGGATCTGAATACCCTCTTCGCGGCGAAAGCGAGGAACTGACGAAGAAGGTCGCTAATTACGTCGACCAGATGATCAATTCCATCCATACGAAGATCCCCGAACAGCCGCCACTGACGGTGGCGGTGCTCTCGGCATTGAACATCACCGAGGATCTTTTCAAGGAGCGGGAAAAAATTAAATCCCTTTCCGGACTCCTTGAATCGGAGATCGGCAGGATGAACGATTTCCTTGACCAGAATATCAATCTCGATTCGTAGGCATTTCTTTCCGTTCTTTTACATATACGACGGGTGGTTGTTTCACGAATAAAGTTTACCGCACCGTCAGCCTTGTCTGAAGAGCGATCTTCGGACTTGTGAGTCAAACATATTAAAGAATCTGACAAATTACTTTAATTGGGAACCCGACTCATGAGTGTCTTATTACAGGCCTCGCCCCGGTAAAACGGGGATTCCTGAACCGGTTCGCCGGGAGGGGACAGTGGACGTAAGAAACATTCAGGGGGGTACCCACCGTGTCTTGAAAGAGATTCTTCAATACACTGACTTACGGGCTGGGTGCGGTATTTTTTATTTTTGAGCAATCCGGAGGTT
Organism: Ignavibacteria bacterium; assembly: GCA_003235555.1. Taxonomy (GTDB): domain Bacteria; phylum Bacteroidota; class Ignavibacteria; order UBA10030; family SZUA-254; genus SZUA-254. The sequence goes on from QJVY01000137.1 coordinate 8,000, forward strand.
TTATGGAGACTGGCGCCATGACCATCGCGGTGATTTCATTGGTGTTCCTTATCGGTGGGGTCGGGATCGGCTGGATTCTCCACGAACGCCGGGGCAAACGCAGTCTCGCGAGGGCGGAGGCGGATGCCAGGGAAATCGTCGAAAAAGCCGAGGCCGAAGCCGCGGCACAGAAAAAGGCCGGCCTGGCCGCAGCGAAGGAGGAATGGGACCGCCGGAAGAGGGAATTCGAAAAGGAGGCCGTTTCCCGCCGGAACAAGAGTCAGTCTTTTGAAAAGCAGCTCGCCGCGAGGGAGGAGAACCTCGAACGAAAGGTCGACCTGATCAGTAAAAAAGAGCGCGACCTGGCGGCCCTCCGCAAGGAAATCGATGAACGTCTGCGGTCTTCGGCGGAGAAGAATGAAAAGCTTACGCAGATGATCCGTGAGGAGAACCAGCGTCTGGAGCGTATCACCGGCCTGGGTTCGGACGATGCGAGGAAGATGCTCATGGAGAACCTGATCAACGAAGCGAAGGGGGAGGCGGCCCATACCCTGAAGGAAATCCGGGATGGCATGAAAATCGAAGCCCGGAAGGAGGCCCAGAAAATCATCGTCCAGGCCATCCAGCGGACCGCCGCCGACCACTGCGTTGAGACCACCGTAAGTGTCCTCCACATCGAGAACGAGGAGATGAAGGGGAGGATTATCGGCAAGGAGGGGAGAAACATCCGCGCCTTCGAAGCGGCCACCGGCATCGACGTCATCGTCGACGACACACCGGAGGCCGTGATCATTTCAGGCTTCGACCCCCTGAGGAGGGAAATCGCACGCATATCCCTCGAACGCCTGATGGCCGACGGGAGGATTCATCCGGCGAGGATCGAGGAGGTCGTGGAAAAGGTTCGGACGGAACTCGACGAAGAACTTCTGCACATCGGAGAAAACGCACTCATCGAGGGGGGGATGCACGGCGGCCAACGCGAACTCATCAGGCATATCGGCATCATGAAATACCGTTCCAGTTACGGACAAAACCTCCTTTCGCACAGCCTCGAGGTGGCCCACCTGGCCGGACTGATGGCCGTCGAACTCGGCCTGGATCCCGTGACCGCGAAGCGCGGCGGTCTCCTCCATGACATCGGGAAGACGATCGACCGTTCGGTGGAAGGGCCCCACGCTCTTCTGGGAATGGAACTGGTGAAAAAGTACGGCGAAGCGCCGGCGGTCGTCAACGCCGTGGGCGCACACCACGACGACATTCCCATGGAAGGGCCGGTGGCGGTGATCGTCCAGGCGGCGGACTCCATCAGCGGCGCGCGGCCGGGCGCCCGGCGGGAAAACGTCGAGGCGTACGCCAAGCGGTTGCAGCGTCTCGAAACCCTGGCAAACTCGTTCGAGGGGGTGGCGAAAACGTACGCCATCCAGGCCGGACGGGAGATCAGGGTGATCGTTGAACACGACCGGGTGGACGACGTCATGGCCGACCAGCTCGCCCACGATATCGCGAAAAAAATCCAGTCTGAAATGGAATATCCCGGCCAGGTGAAGGTCACCGTGATCCGGGAGACGCGCTCAGTCGCGTTCGCGAAATGAGGCGTCGGACGCTCGCCGTCGCGATCACCGGCGGTATCGGGAGCGGAAAATCGGAGGTCGCCTCCGTTTTCGGAGAGATGGGCGCGCGCGTCGTGAGCGCCGACCGGGAAGCGAAGGCCGTCCTGGCGTCCGCCCGTGACGTGCGTCGCAGGATCGTCCGGCTACTGGGTGAGAAATGCTATTCCCCGGCCGGGAGGGTCAACAGGTCGTTCATCGCGGAACGGATCTTCGCGAACCCGTCCCTGCGGAGACGGGTCAATGCCATCGTGCATCCCGAGGTGATCCGCCGTGTCAGGGCGATCATCACCCTCGAGAGGAAGAAGGCGAAACGACGCCTGGTCGTCGTCGAGGCGGCGCTCATCTACGAAGCGGGAATGGAGAAAATGTTCGACGCTGTGATCGTGGTCGATGCACCCCTCGGCGTGCGCATCGGCCGGATCCGTCGTCGCGACGGCATCCCGAAGAGCGACGCGGTCGCCAGGATCCGGGCTCAGGGTCAGGCCCGGAGGAACGCCGCCCGGGCGGATTTCGTTATCTCGAACCGGGGGGACCGCCGCACGCTCAGGAAGACCGCCCGCTTCCTCTGCACCCTGCTCTCCGGCCTCGCAGACATCTCCTGAGGTGGACCGTACCATGAACGAGGAGTACGACTTCATCGTCATCGGCAGCGGTATCGCCGGACTCTCCTTCGCCCTCGATGCCTCCCGGCTCGGCTCCGTCCTGATCCTGACGAAAAAATCCAGCGCTGAATCGAACACCAACTACGCGCAGGGGGGGATTGCGGCCGTCCTTTCCCCCGACGACACACCCGAACTTCACGTACGGGACACGATCAGTGCCGGAGTCGGACTCTGCCATGCTGAAGCGGTCGACGTCCTGGTTCGGGAGGGTCCGGACCGGGTCCGGGAACTCATGAACCGCGGCGTGGCCTTCACGAGGGAGAACGGCGTGCTCGACCTCGGGCTCGAGGGGGGGCATTCGAGGAGGCGGATCGTCCACGCCAGGGACCGGAGCGGTTCGGAGATCGAGAGGGCCCTCCTGCAGGCCGTCTCCGCCGAACCCGGTATCGTCGTTCGCGAAAATCATCTCGCCGTGGATCTCATCACCCAGCACCAGGAGCGGGGTCCCGGCACCCCCGGCGAACGACTCCGCTGCTCCGGGGTGTACGCCCTCGACGCATCCGCCGGTGCCGTGAAAAAATTCCTGTCGAGATCGACGATACTCTGCACCGGGGGTCTCGGCCAGGTGTACAGGCACACCACGAACCCTTTGATCGCCACCGGGGACGGCGTGGCAATGGCGCACCGTGCCGGCGCCGCCGTCGCGAACATGGAGTTTATCCAGTTCCATCCCACGTCCCTCTACGATTCCGGGAGTCCGGCGTTCCTGATTTCGGAAGCGATCCGCGGCTTCGGGGCGGTCCTGAGGAACATGCGGGGCGATGAGTTCATGCTCCGGTACGACGCGCGCGGGGCACTCGCGCCGAGGGACATTGTCGCCAGGGCGATCGACGCCGAACTGAAGAAAACCGGGGACGACTACGTGCACCTCGACCTGACCCACCTGAAAGCGGATTCCATCCGGCGGGGCTTCCCCCACATCCACCAGACGTGCCAGGAGAAGTTCGGGCTCGACATCACCTCGGCGCCCATACCCGTGGTGCCGGCGGCCCACTACGCCTGCGGCGGGGTGGTGACGGACCTGCACGGCCGGACGACCATCGACCACCTCTACGCCCTTGGAGAGGTGGCCATGACGGGCGTGCACGGGGCGAACCGGCTGGCCAGCAATTCGCTCCTCGAGGCCGTGGTCTTCGCCCACCGCGCCCTCGGGGACATCAGATCGGACCGGGCCGCGCGCGCGCGAAAACTCCCGGTGATACCCGGGTGGGACGACAGCGGGACGTTCGACCCCGAGGAATGGGTGTTGATCGAACACAACAGGAGGGAGATCCAGCAGACGATGTGGGACTACGTCGGGATCATTCGCTCGACACACCGCCTCGAGCGGGCGCAACGGCGGATCAACCTCGTCCGCGAGGAGATCGAAACCTTTTTCCGCAGGACGACGGTCGTCGAGGGCCTCATCGAACTTCGGAATCTGGCGACGGTCGCAGATCTCATCGTGCGCAGCGCGCTGGCCCGGAAGGAGAGCCGGGGGCTTCATTACGTCACCGATTTTCCGGAGACGCGCGACGAATGGCTGAGTGATACGGTCATCGATGCGGACGGACGTGTCGCGTGAGCTCCCCCCGGTGGCGGTGGCCGACCGGGTATCCTGCAGGGTTCATGTCCCTTTTTTGAATTGCAACGGATTTTTCCGTAATTTGCCCGCAGATGATCCCCGAACGTTTCCCGCCCCCGACCCAGCTCGATAAACCGCGCGATCATTGCGGTATTTTTGGCGTATTCGGTCATCCACAGGCATCCCAGATCACCTACCTCGGGTTACACGCGCTCCAGCACAGGGGGCAGGAAGGTTCGGGTATCGTGACCTGTACGGGCCCTGCGGGCGCCAAACCGCGTTTTCACAGCCACAAGGGGTTCGGACTCGTCAACGATATCTTCAAACCGGAATCCCTCTTTACCGACGTCCTCAAGGGGGACTCCGCGATCGGTCACAACAGGTACTCCACGGCCGGGGCGTCGGACAACGCGGCGAACATCCAGCCTCTCATGGTCAACTACCGCGGCGGAAACGTGGCGGTTTCCCATAACGGGAACCTTACCAACTTCCGGGGGATCAGGGACACGCTCCAGGAGAAGGGGACGATCTTTCAGACGACCTCGGATACCGAGATCATCCTGCATCTCATTGCGCAGAGCAGGGAAAAGGATCAGATCCGTCAGATCATCGAGGCACTGAACAGGGTGGAGGGAGCGTTTTCCCTCACTATTCTGACCGACACGATGCTGGTCGCCGCGAGGGATCCCCGCGGTGTGAGGCCGCTGGCGGTCGGCCGCCTCGGGGACGCGTTCCTGGTCGCCTCCGAGACGTGCGCTTTCGACATCGTCGGCGCCGAATACATCTGCGACGTCAATCCCGGTGAGCTGCTCGTCTTCGACCGGGAGACCCTGAAATCGGGCGTTGCGAAATCGTTCTCCCTCTCGCCGTCCGGGGTCGTCCCCAGACACTGCATCTTCGAGTATATTTATTTCTCGCGGCCGGACAGCACGATCTTCAACGACAGCGTGGACAAAGTGCGCAGGCGTCTGGGGAAGGCCCTTGCGCGCGAACATCCCACGATCCCCGACAACGACGATGAAAAGGTGGTCGTCATCAACGTCCCCGATTCGAGCAATACCGCCACCCTCGGGTTCGTGTCGGAGAGCCTGAAGCTCGGGTACAAGAGCAAGTACGAAATCGGCCTCATCAGGAGCCACTACGTCGGCCGGACGTTCATTCTGCCCGCGCAGGGGGTACGACAGTCGAAAGTCCGGACGAAATTCAACACCGTCAGGGGGGTGCTGAAGGACAAGATCGTGGTCATCGTCGATGATTCGATCGTCCGCGGTACCACGTCGAAACAGCTCGTCAAACTGATCCGGGACGCGGGCGCCAGGGAAATCCATTTCAGGGTGACCTCCCCGCCCGTCCGGTACCCCTGCCACTACGGAATGGATTTTCCGGACCCGGGGGAGCTCATCGCGAACGTCTGCGACGGCGATATCGAAAAAATCAGGCGGGAGCTCGGCGTCGACAGCCTTGGATACCTGTCGCTCGGACAGCTCGAGGAGTCCGTCCCCCGTGACCGGGGGCAGGACTACTGCACGGCCTGCTTCAGCGGAGACTATCCGACTTCCATCGAAGAAAACGGGTCGAAAAACGAACGGGACGGATGACCGGCGGATGAAGGGCGGCTTCCGGACACTGTCGAACGCCCTGAGTCTCCTCAGGATACTCCTCGTGGTCCCCATATCGGTGTCATTGATGCTCGACACCCCCGCGGGTCGGGGTACCGCCATGCTCCTGATCGTCGCCGCAGCGGCGACGGATTTTCTCGACGGGTACTATGCCAGGAAGAAGGGTGAAGTCACCGAACTGGGGAAGATCCTCGATCCCGTTGCGGATAAAATCGCCGTGGGCGCCGTTGC
>QJVY01000082.1 GCA_003235555.1 Ignavibacteria bacterium
GACCCGGTTTATCGATTCCTCCAGGTCTTTCACCTGTCCGTCCCCGTAACCCATCGCCGGCAGCAGGGTACCGATGCCCGGATATTTCTTGAACGTCCCGGCTATGGATTTTACCACAAACGGCCTCGGATCGACGATCCCGGATGCGCCGAATTTCCTTGCCGCGATGACGCCGGCGCCGTATTCCATCCCGCCGTGGGTGAGGGTCGGTCCGTCCTCCACGACCAGCACCCGCTTCCCCCGGATGACCGATTCGTCCTCGACGGAGATGGGCGACGCGGCCTCCACGATCACGGCGTCCGGGTTCACCGCCCGGACGTTCCTCGAAACCAGCTCGACGTTCTCGCGCGGAGCCGAATCCACTTTGTTCAGGATCACCACGTCGGCGAGGAGGATGTTCGTCGCGCCCGGGTAATACGAAAGCTCGTGACCGGGCCTGTGCGGATCCGCGACGGTGATCGTCAGGTCCGGCTTATAGAACGACATGTCGTTGTTGCCGCCGTCCCAGACGATCACGTCGGCCTCCTTCTCGGCCTGCCGTATGATCGCCTCGTAATCCACGCCGGCGTAGATGATGGTGCCGTTGACGATGTGGGGTTCGTACTCCTCCATCTCCTCGACGGTGCATTTGAACGTCTTGAGGTCCTCGAGGCTCTTGTACCGCTGTACCTTCTGCTTCACGAGGTCCCCGTAGGGCATCGGGTGGCGTATCGCGACGACCCGCTTCCCGCCCTTCCTGAGTATCTCACACACTTTCCTGGAGGTCTGACTCTTCCCGGCGCCCGTACGGACCGCGACGACGGCGATCACCGGAACGGCGCATTCGAGCATTGTGTGCCTCGTCCCGAGGACCTTGTAGTCGGCCCCGGCGGCCATCACCCTGGCGGCCTTCGCCATGATATAGTCGTTCGATACGTCGGAATAGGAGAACACCACCTCATCGGTCTCCATTTTTCTGATCAGGTCTGTGAGATCCGATTCGGGGTGGATCGGTATCCCGTCCGGGTAGAGCCTGCCGGCGAGCGCCGCCGGGTACTTCCTCCCTTCGATATTCGGTATCTGCGTGGCGGTAAAGGCGGTGACCTCGTAAGCCTCGTTGTCCCTGTAGACGGTGTTGAAATTGTGAAAATCCCTTCCCGCCGCCCCCATGATGATGACGCGTGTTTTCCTCATAAACGGTTCCTGATGGTTTCTGAGATCTGGTTCATGACTCCTCAGGGCTCAATTTCCATGCCAACCTGTGACGCGTCGAAATTGCCTGATTATTGTCGAAACAGGTTCGTTTTCAAGGCTATTTCGGGGCTCTCTTCACTACAACCGTCGAAAGTCTCTCAAAATTGAGGAATCACCGGGCCATCGCCCATGGGGAATACTTCAACATCTCCTGTGGAAATATCCGGCATACACATAATCCGTGGTGGTGAGAAGCTTTACAGCTTTTCCCGTGTCGACTCTCTTTTCCCGTCGAAATATTCAACACCGGCGCCAGCGCCCCCCCCGGAGCGGTTCCCCCAAGATGGTGTGATACGGGAAGTTATGGGAGTGGTACATCTCCCTGAACGTGGCACGTTTTTTTCAAGATCAAATCTTGTGGAACATCAGACAACGAGACGCGAACGAACAACACCACGACAGGAGTACGACAATGACAGTGTTATTCTTCATATCGACAGTGCTGCTTTTCCTGACGATCGACTGGCTCGTCCAGCGGTCGAGGGAAAAACGGGCTACCACACCGGCCCGGGTACCGCGGCGGGCGAAGGAACTTTCGGTGAGAATGCCGGAAGGCATTTTCTTCGCACCGTCACACACCTGGTTGAACCTCTTCCCCTCCGGGAAGGTGCGCCTGGGGGTGGACGATTTCATCTCGGGGCTTCTTGAAAAACCGGCGGTACGGCTGCTCCGCTCTGCGGGGGAAAAGGTCGCCAAGGGCGATCCCCTTCTCGAACTCACCTCCGACGGACATCACCTCACCGTCAGGGCGCCCATCGACTGCGAAATACTTTCGGTGAATGCGTCTCTTCCCTCCAACCCCGGCCTCCTCGATGAAAGCCTCTTCAGCGACGGGTGGGCGTACATGATCAAGCCGTCCCGGAACACGGACCTGAAGGATCTCCTCCTGGGTGCGGAGACCGGCCGCTGGATCAGGACCGAGTACCAGCGCCTGAAGGACCTCCTGGCCGGTTCGTCCACCGGCGGGCGGTTGCAGCCGGCATACCTGCAGGAAGGGGGGCCGCCCATCGCCGGCGTTCTCGACGGCATGGACGACTCGGTCTGGCAGAAGCTGGACAGCGAATTCCTACAGGTTTGAGGAGAAGAAGTCATGATAAAGAAAAAAGCTCTGCTGATCGATCTGACCCTCTGCATCGGCTGTAACGCCTGCCAGGACGCCTGTAAGACCGAAAACGGCCTCCCGGAAGGGGAGGAGACCCGTCTTTCGGACACGGCCTATACGGCGCTCGAAGAACATGACGGAGTCTACGTCCGGCGGATGTGCCAGCATTGTATCGATCCTACGTGCGCCTCCGTCTGCCCGGTGGGGGCGTTCACGAAGACCGCCGAGGGGCCTGTACTCTACGACGAATCGAAGTGCATCGGGTGCCGCTATTGCATCCAGGCGTGCCCCTTCCAGGTTCCGCGGTACGAATGGGGCAGCAACTATCCCCGCGTGCAAAAATGCAGATTCTGCGCGGAACGCCTGAAGCAGGGCCTGCAGACGGCGTGCGCAGAGGCATGCCCCACGGGGGCCACCAAATTCGGGGACAGGGACGACCTCGTCCGCGAGGCGTACAACCGGATGCAGGCCGGGCCGGGGAAATACGTCGACCGGATCTACGGCCTGGACGAGGTGGGCGGGACCTCGATACTCTACCTCTCGTCGGTTCCCTTCGAGGAACTCGGGTTCAAGACCCGCCTGACCCACACGCCCCTTCCCATGCTGACGTGGCAGGCTCTCTCGAAGATCCCCACCGTGGTCAGCGTCGGCGGCGTGTTCCTCTACGGGATCTGGTGGATCACGAACCGGCGGACGGAAGTCCGGCGGATCGAAAAGGAACTGAAAAAACAGAAGCGCCCGTCCAACGGCGCCTCCCAAACAGAAAATTAACCCGTGATGACGACATGAAAAATTACCTACGTACACTGACCTTCTGGAAAGTCGCGGCAACGGTGATCATCATCGCCGGAATCTACTCGACGGTCTACCGGTTCACGCAGGGCCTCGGGGCCGCCACCAACCTGAGCGACGAGTTCCCGTGGGGGATCTGGATCGGGTTCGACATCCTCTGCGGGGTCGGACTCGCGGCGGGTGGGTTCACGCTTGCCGCGATTGTCCACATCTTTCATATCAAACGGTTCGAACCGATCCTGAGGCCCACCATCCTCACGGCGTTCATGGGGTACCTGCTCGTGATCTTCGGGCTGATGTTCGACCTGGGACGTCCCCTGCAGATCTGGCACGCGCTCATCATGTGGAACCCCCGATCGGTGATGTTCGAGGTCGCATGGTGCGTGATGCTCTACACGACGGTGCTGGCACTCGAGTTTTCCCCCGTGCTGCTCGAAAAATTCGGCCTGGTCAAAGCGCAGAAAATCATGAGGAAGTTCACCCTCCCCCTGATCATCATCGGCGTCCTGCTGTCCACTCTGCACCAATCGAGCCTCGGGTCGCTCTACCTCATCGTCCCCGAGAAACTCTACGGCCTCTGGTACTCCCCGTACCTCCCAGTGTTTTTCTTCTTCTCGGCGATCGCCGTCGGGTGCGCCATGACGATCTTCGAATCCTTCATGAGTGCGCGGACGTTCAAAAAGGGTCTGGAGACGCATCTCCTGAGTGAAATCGCGAGGGTCAGCGTTGTCATGCTCGCGGTGTACCTCACGATGAAGATCGCGGACCTCTCGACGCGCGGGATGTTTCCCCTGTTGATCGAACCGAGACTCGAGACATACCTCTACTGGCTGGAAATCACGGTGGGCGTCCTCGCCCCGCTCGTCCTCTTTTCCTCCAAAAATGTGAGGACCAGCAGGAGGGGACTCTTCAGCGGCGCCATCCTGATCATTCTGGGTTTCATGCTCAACCGGATGAACATCAGCATCACCGGCATGGAAGCGTGGGCCGGTGTCACGTATTTCCCCTCGTGGATGGAGATCAGCATCACGGCGATGATCGTCACGACGGGTTTCATCGTGTTTTCGCTGGCCGCCAAGC
>QJVY01000172.1 GCA_003235555.1 Ignavibacteria bacterium
CCTGAGTAAAAATCCCGGGTGGAACGTCGCCCGGTTACGGCCTGCCGGGTGTCGTCCCCCCTGACGTTGTATAAAATGTCGTACAGAAACCCCCGCAAACAGGCCCCGAAAAGCCGATTATTCCGGTGATCATCCCTCCCGCTCCGGCGCCCTTGGGGGGTCCGTGTAAAATGACTATCGTAATTGGGGGGAATCGAACGACTGACGGGAGGGAAAGATGAAAAACCTGTTTCACGACCTGTTTTCGGTGGCGAAAGGGATGCCGTTTACCATCACGTACCCCGACGGTTCGGTCGAGCGATACGGGGGCGAGGGGGAACCGAGGTTCAACCTCATTTTCCACACCGAGAAGGCGATGCGCGCCATGCTCATCAATGTCGATCTCGGGTTCGGCGAGGCCTACATGCTGGGGGACATCGACATCGAGGGGAAGATGACCGACCTCATGACCGTCGTCTTCACCGCCGGGCTGGTGGAGTCCTTCAGGGAGGTCATCTACAAGCCCCTCAACATCCTCCGCCACCTGCCGAACCATATCAGCGTTTTCTGGAATTACCTCTACCAGCGGCACACCTACGAGAACGACAAGCGGTTCATCTCGGAACCGTACGACCTCGGGAACAAGTTCTACGCGCTCTGGCTGGACAAGGACATGCAGTACAGCTGCGGGTACTTCAAGACGCCCGACGATTCCATCGACCTCGCGGAGGAACAGAAGCGCGAACACCTCTGCCGGAAGCTGCAATTGAAAGAGGGTGAGACGCTGCTCGATGTCGGCTGCGGATGGGGGGGGATGATCATCTACGCCGCGCAGCATTACGGGATCACCGGCGTGGGGGTGACCCTCTCGAAAGAGCAGGCCGAGGAGTCGAACGCCCGGATCCGGAAGGCGGGCCTCGCCGACCGCATCCACGTCGAGCACGCCGACTACCGCGACCTCCCCCAACAGGGGCGCGTTTTCGACAAGGTCGTCTCCGTCGGATGCCTGGAACATATCGGCAGGCCGAACCACGACCTCTTCTTTTCCATCATCAAGCAGTCGCTGAAACCGGAGGGGATCTTCGTCCTCCACACGATCACGCAGAAGAAAATCGGGCCCCCGCTCGCGTTCGGGAACAAGCACGTCTTCCCGGGCGTCGACACGTCGACACTGGGGGAAATCAGCCAGCGTCTTTCGGAGCTGGACCTGCGCGTGCACGACGTCGAAAACCTCCGCCTCCATTATTCGTATACCATTCAGCACTGGCTGGCGGCCTTCGAAGCGAACGTGGACGAGATCAGGTCGATGTACGACGAGCAGCTGGTCCGGGTGTTCCGGCTGTACCTCAGCCACGGCGTCGCGCTGATGAGGCACGGGGGCAACGAACTCCTGCAGTTCATCATCACCCCGGGGATCAACAACGAACGCCCGCTGACGCGCGATTATCTCTACCGGTAGTTCCCGCCCTTAGCCCTCTGAAGGGGCGGGACGGCCGGACCGTCGGATCGATGGTGTCCGACGTCCTCAGGACCGAAAAGCCCGGCTGAGGCAGGCCCGGCGCGGAAGAATTTCGTCATCTGCATTCACCCCACACACACAAAATGAAAGGGATCATCATGTTACGTCCAGCCTTGGTCCTGGCAGTTATCGCGGTCCTCGGTACGGGGCTCGCCCTGGCCCAGGATACGGTATCGTTTCCCAAAAAACTCGGGATGGAGGGGTTCCGCGGTGTCGTGGCGGAGGTCGACCACGGCTACGTCAGCGGCCAGCCCGACGAGGACGCGTTCGGCAAATTGAAGGACATGGGCGTCACCACGGTCGTCAACCTGCGCACCGATGAGGAGATGGCCAACAGGCAGTACGTCCCGTTCGACGAGGCCGGGGTCCTCGACAGCCTGGGGATGGAATACGTCCACATCCCCCTCGGCGGGGATGACACCCCCTACAACAGGGAGGGTCTCGAAAGGTTCGCGAAGGCGATGAAGAACGCGAAGGGAAAGGTACTGCTCCACTGCACGGTCGCGTGGAGGGCCAGCCACATGTGGGCGGCGTACCTGATCGAATTCAAGGGGATGGCGCCCGCCGAGGCGATCAGGCACGCGAAGGCGATCAACTTCGGCGACCTCCCGCTGGAAGGCCTGATGGGGAAGAAGATGAAGATTACCTTCGAGTAGCACCGGGCCCGCCGTAACGCAAAACAGATGTCGATACTCGACAGCATCGGCCGGACGAGACTCATCCGGCTGTCCCATATCGTCCCGGAGGGGAGCGCCGGAATCCTCGTGAAGGCGGAGTACGAAAACCCGACGGGGAGCATGAAGGACCGGATGGCGCTCGCGATGATCGAAACCGCCCTGGCGGACGGGAGGCTGAAGCCGGGGGGGTCGGTGGTGGAATACACGGGAGGGAGCACCGGCGTGTCGCTGGCGTTCGTCTGCGCTGTGAAGCGGCTTCCCCTCCGGATCGTGACCTCGGACGCCTTCAGCATCGAAAAACGAAGACACATGGAGGCGCTGGGAGCCCGTCTGACGCTCGTCGGGAGCCCCACCGGCGGGACGACGAAGGCCCTCACCCTGGAGATGATCGAGACCGCGCGGAAAATCGCCGCCGCCCCGGGATCGTACTGGACCGATCAACTGAACAACGCGGACGTGCTGCCGGGCTACGGGGAGATGGGCGGGGAAATCCTGGAACAGACAAACGGAGCGGTCCACGCGTTCGTCCATTCGGTGGGGACGGCCGGGTCGTTGAGGGGTATATCCACGCGTCTCAGGGAACGGATCCCGGGTGTCCGCATCACCGCCGTGGAGCCCGAAGAATCGGCGGTCCTTTCCGGAAAGCAGCCCGGCTCACACAGGATAGAAGGCACCGGTCCCGGGTTCGTCATGCCGTTATGGATGGACGGCCTCGCCGACGAGATCCAGACCGTGTCCACCGCCGAGGCGACGGCCACCGCAAGGCGGCTCGCGCGGGAGGAGGGCATCTTCGCCGGGACTTCGACGGGAGGGAACGTGGCCGTCGCGCTCCGGGTGGCGAAACGCCTCGGGCAGGGAAAAACGGTGGTGACCGTCGCGGTCGATTCCGGGATGAAATATCTCAGCACCGGGTTGTACGGCGCGGTCGAGGGACAGGACATCCCGCACACGACGGTGGGTGGCGCGGCGGAATGATGGAACCCTTCGAACCGCGACCGACAAGTTTCCACGGCCTGCGCAGCGCCGGCGGCTGGCAGCTGAAGCTCTATTCTATACGCCACGGCGCCGGTCCGGTCGACTGGGATTTCTTCGCACCGGGCATCGCGCTCGCCGAAGCCGCCCTGCCGCAGCCCGCGGCCGCGGAGGGACGCCCGGGTGTGGGGTTCCTGATCGTCCACCAGGGGCGGACCGGGAACTACGTCGTCCTCGGGTGGTGGGACCGTGAGAACGAACTCCCCCTGCGTATCTTCGTACACCCCGGCGTACCGGGGGGAATCTGGCGCCGGAACGAGGGAAGCGAATCCATCTGCGTATGGGACCTGGAGATCATCTGGGCCGAAAGGGGTTTCTATGTGGAGACGATGCTCGTATCCACCGGGGAATCCGTTCCGGAGTATCTCTCACGCCACGCGGGAACCACCACAGAATTTTCACCGGGGGACACCCGCGGGAGATGAACAGAGTTGTCTTCGGGGCCGCCCTTTTTGTCATTGAACGGAAATTCGGTTACCTTCGACAATATTCTCGTCGTCAGACACACCTGATGCGCGTTTTTCAAGTACCCACAACAAAGACAGGAAAGGTTCCCCGATGAAGTTCATCCTCCCGACAGTCTGCCTGCTGGCCCTCTTTTCGATCACCTGCGCGCCCGAACCCGCGCCGAACGATCGGTTCATCTCGCTCGCGGACAATTACGTCCAGCAGTTCATCGCCATGAACCCGGAATACGCCACCGGCCTGGGCGACCACCGGTACGACAGCCTCCTGAACGATTATTCAATAGAGGGGGTCGCAAAAGACAAGGCCTTCAGCAGGGCGTACCTCGATTCGCTGGCGATGATCGACATGAACGAGCTTGACCCGGTCAACAGGATCGATTACAAGATCATGAAGTTCAAACTCGAATCGACATTTTTTTACGCGGATACGCTGAGGGAGTACGAATGGAACCCTCTGAACTACAACGTCGGCAACGCCATCTACGGCCTCACCGCGCGGGAGTTCGCGCCGCTGAAGGACCGGCTGAAGAGCCTCGAGTCCCGGTTGATGCGGGTCCCGGAGGTCATCGCCGCCGCGAAACGGAACCTCAAAAACCCCCCGAAAGTCTACACCGAGACGGCCATCCTCCAGAACGGGGGCAACGTCGGGATGGTGAGGGACGAACTCACGATGTTCCTCGACCAGGTCCCCGAACTGAAGGACGGGTTCGAGCCCGTGCGCGCCGCCGCCGTGAAGGCGCTGGAAGAGTACGGGACGTGGCTCGAGGAGGACCTCCTGCCCCGTTCGGACGGCGACGCGCGGATCGGAGACGTAAAATTCAGGAGGAAGCTCTATTATTCCCTGGAATCCGACCTCACCAAGGAGGAGATCGCGGACATCGCGAAACGAGATCTCGGGCTGACGCAGGACACGATGTACGCGACGGCGCTCCCCCTGTACAAAAAATATTTCCCCGCCGTCACGGCGAAGTCGAAGCTCGACGACAGGAAACTCGTGATCAGGGCGGTGCTCGACAGGCTCGCGAAGGACCGTCCGACGAACGAGACCATCGTCGACCTGGCAAAGAAGGACCTCGCCGAGTGCACCGACTTCGTCAGGGCGCACGACCTGGTGACGGTACCGGACGACCCGGTGAAGATCATCGTCATGCCTGAATACCAGCGGGGCGTGGCCGTCGCCTACTGCGACGCGGCCGGGCCCCTCGAGGAAAACGGAGAGACGTTTTTCTCGATATCCCCCACGCCGGCCGACTGGCCGAAGGCGCGGGTGGAATCGTTTTTCAGGGAATACAACAATTACATGCTCAACGACCTGACCATCCACGAGGCGATGCCCGGGCACTACCTGCAACTGGCGCACGCGAACAAATTCAAGGCGCCGACGCAGATCCGCGCCATTTTCGGGAGCGGCACCTTCGTGGAGGGATGGGCGACATATGCCGAACAGTTGATGGCCGAACAGGGGTTCGGCGGGCCGGAAGTACGGATGCAGCAGCTGAAGATGCGGCTCCGGTTGATCATCAACGCGCTGATCGATCAGGGGATCCATACCGCCGGGATGACCGAGAAGCAGGCCATGGACATGATGATGAACGAGGGGTTCCAGGAGGAGGGGGAGGCCGCGGGGAAATGGCGCAGGGCGAACCTCAGTTCGACGCAGCTCTCGACATATTACGTCGGGAACATCGAGATCAACAGCCTCCGCAGCGCCTGGGAGGCGAAGACGGGTGGAAAGGGCGGCATGAGGGAGATGCACGACAGGATGCTCTCGTTCGGCTCGCCCGCGGCCAGGTACGTGAGAGAGCTCATGGGATTGTAACCGTTCCCGGGAAGTCGTTTCCGACCCGGATGTCAGACCGTCACCAAACGAAAGGAAGGCGTCATGAAATACCTGTTCTGTCTGCTGTCCTGCATGGTGGTCTCGTCCGCGGGCGTTTCCCCCGGCCTCGCCCAGGATAAACTCACCATCGTCGCCCCCGCTTCGGAAGCCGCCGAGGGGCTCGACCTCGAGGCCGTCGCGGGACTTTTCAAGGACACGAAAAGCCTCGAGGAATTCGAGAAGACCCTGAACGATCCGGAGACCGGGGTCAACAACCTCGATCTGAACGAGGACGGCGAGGTGGATTTCATCCGCGTGGTGGAGGAAACCGCCGACGACACCCACGTGATCATTCTGCAGGTCCCCCTCGGGAAGGACGACTTCCAGGATGTCGCCACGATCGAGGTGGAGAGAGCCGGGGACGACGACTACAACACCCAGATCCACGGGTCCGTGGTCATCTACGGTGAAAATTATTACGTAGCCCCCGTCCGCATCCGGATCTCGGGCTGGCCGATCATCAGAGTGCTCTACCGTCCCGGGTATCGTCCGTACCGGTCGGTGTATTATCACGGGTACTACCCCCGGTGGTGGAAACCCTTCCGGCCCGTGAAGGTGACCGTCTACCATAACCGTACCGTCAAATTCAGGAGCACCTCCTTCAGGGTCACGAAGACCGGAAGCGTCAAAAGCGTCACCAGGGTCCACTATCGTCCCCGCACCTCGACACTGGTGAAAAAGAGAACGACGGTCACCAGGACGAAGGACGGCAGGAAAAAGACCGTGACGAAGACCAAGCGGAAGAAGAGGTAAAAGCCCAGGCACTCCGGTGAGATGACGTACATCGCCCTTCTCCGCGCGGTCAACGTCGCGGGCCACAACCGTATCAGGATGGACGCGCTCCGTGACATGCTCGCCGGGCTGGGGCTCGGCGAACCGCGGACCCTCCTTCAGTCCGGCAATGCGGTCTTCAATACGAGGGCCCGGAAACCGGGGCACCTCGAACGACTCCTGGGGGAAGCGGCGAGGGAGACCCTCGGGGTGACCACTGAATTCTTCGTCCGGACCGGTCCCGAGTGGAAGGAGATGATCCGGAAAAACCCCTTTGCCGCCGCGGCGAAACGCGACCCGGCGCGCCTCATCGTCTACTGCCTCCGGGGTGCGCCGGCCGGGGACCGGGTCTCCGACCTCGTCGGGTCCATCACCGGCCCCGAGGTCGTAAAATTGGCGGGACGCGCCGCGTATGTCGTCTATCCGGAGGGCGCGGGGCGGTCGCGGCTGACCACCGGCCTGATCGAAAAAAAACTCGGGACGATCTGCACCGGCAGGAACTGGAACACGGTCCTGAAACTCGACGAACTCGCACGGGGATGACCCCCGGGAGCGGAATGGTTCACGATAACATCTCCGGACACGGAGGAGGTTCTGCATGAGGACAATGAAGCTGAAGATCGAAGGAATGAGCTGCGGTCACTGCGTGAAGAGCGTGGAAAGGGAGCTCAAGAAAATCCCCGGGGTCGTGGTGGAGCATGTCGACATCGGCAGTGCGACGGTGAACGCCGAGGAGGACATGGTCACCGGGGAGATGCTGTCCCGCGCCGTGGAGGAAGCGGGGTACACGCTCTCGGAGATCGGCTAGGGACCGCCGTGGCCGCCGAAAAAATCACGCTCCCGGTGGAGGGGATGACCTGCGCGAGCTGCGTGACCCGGGTGGAGAAGGCGCTGAAGAAGGTCGACGGGGTCACCGGGGCCAACGTCAACCTTGCCACCGAGAAGGTCACCGTCACGTACGATCCCGCGGAGGCAGGGCCCGGAGGCCCGGGGATGGATCTGCAGGCCAGGATGAAGGCCGTGGTGGAGGACGCGGGATACACGCTCGTGCTGCCGCCGGCGTCGTCGTCGTCGAAAACCGGTCCTGCGGAGGAGAAGCCGGTAGACGACGCACGATTCCTGAGGACATGGAAGAAGCTGCGGAGCGACTTCATCCTGAGCGCCGCACTCACAATCCCGGTGATGGCCGTCAGCATGACCGGGAGCGCCGGCCTGCCCCTCGCCGAAAGGGACCTCAACGTCCTGCTTTTCCTGGCAACGACCGTGGTCATCGCAGGACCGGGTCGCAGATTTTTCGTGGCCGCGTGGCGGCTTGCGGGGCATTTTTCCGCGGACATGAACACCCTGGTAGCCGTCGGCACGGGCACGGCGTACCTCTTCAGTGCGGCGGTGACCCTCTTTCCCGGATTGTTGCCGGCGGGGGAGACCGGCGGACACGTCTACTTCGACACCGCCGCGACGATCATTACCCTGATCCTCCTCGGCCGCCTCCTCGAGGCGCGCGCAAAGGGACGCACGACCGACGCCATCAAAAAACTCATGGGCCTCCAGCCGAAGACCGCACGGGTGATCCGGGACGGCGTCCAGTCCGACGTGCCGGTCGGCGAGGTCCTGACGGGGGACACGGTCGTCGTCCGACCGGGCGAACGCATCCCCGTCGACGGTGTGATCGAATCGGGGGAGACGTCGATCGACGAGTCGGCCATCACCGGCGAAAGCATCCCCGTCGACAGGACGACGGGGGGGAGGGTCACCGGCGGAACCGTCAATACCACCGGGAGCGTCACGGTCCGGGCCACGGCGGTGGGGAAGGACACGGTGATCGCGCACGTCATCCGCCTGGTGGAAGAAGCCCAGGGATCGAAGGCCCCGATCCAGGCGCTCGCGGACAGGATCGCGTCCGTCTTCGTCCCCGTGGTGATTTCGGTCGCGTTCGCGGCGTTCCTCTCCTGGTTTTTTATTGCCGACGCGTCGTTCACCCGGGCGATGATGGTCTTCGTGTCCGTGCTGATCATCGCCTGCCCGTGCGCACTCGGACTTGCCACACCGACGGCGATCATGGTCGGTACGGGCCAGGGGGCCGCGGGTGGGATTTTGATCAAAAACGCCGAAAGCCTCGAACGGGCGCACGACATCCAGACGGTGGTGCTCGACAAAACGGGTACCGTCACCGAAGGCCGCCCCTCGATGACGGACGTGGCCGTGTTCGGGGAGTTCGACGAAGGCCGCCTGCTGGCGATCGCGGCTTCGATCGAGTCGCGGTCGGAGCACCCACTCGCGAAGGCGATCGTGGAAGGCGCCGCCTCGAGGGGAGTCGTTCCGGGAGACATCGAATCGTTCAGGGGCATGACCGGCATGGGGGTCACCGCGGTGGTGGGAGGAGACGCCGTCGCCCTGGGCAACGGGAAGTTCATGGAGGAGTTCGCCACCCCGATGGCGGACGCGGCCGGGGTCGTCGACGGACTCTCATCGGGGGGAAAGACCCCGGTGTTCGTGGCGGTCAACGGCGCGCTCGCGGGCGTCATCGGGGTGGCGGACACCGTCCGTCCCACCTCCGGGGCCGCGATCGCACAGCTGCGAGCAATGGGAATCGGGATCGTCATGATCACCGGGGACAACGCGCAGACGGCGGAGGCCGTGGCGCGGGAGGCGGGCATCGATGACGTGATTGCCGGGGTGCTGCCGGGGGGGAAGGCCGCGCGGGTGAAGGAACTGCAGAATGGGGGAAGGGTCGTGGCGATGGTCGGCGACGGGATCAACGACGCGCCGGCGCTCGCACAGGCGGACGTCGGGATCGCGATGGGCACGGGAACCGACATCGCGATGGAGACGGCCGACGTGACGATCATGGGGGGCGACCTCTCCGGGGTACCGGCTGCGGTCCGGCTCTCGAAGCTCACGATCCGGACCATACGGCAGAACCTCTTCTGGGCCTTTATCTATAACGTCATCGGCATCCCCGTGGCGGCGGTCGGTCTGCTCAACCCGATGTTCGCGGCCGCCGCGATGGCGTTCAGCTCGGTGAGCGTGGTGTCGAATTCCCTCAGGTTGAAGAGGACCGCGTCCCGCCGCGTTTCCCCGCCACTCCCGTGACGCCGCGGGAATGAGGAACGTGTTCACGGGGAGGAGCGGGTTCGCCCTCGCGATCCTTGGGGCGTTCGCCGTGGGCGCCTTCCTCCGGCTGTACATGCTGCCCTCGCAGATCCTCCTCGACGACGAATGGCACGGGCCCAACCAGGTCATCGGAACTCCGTTCTCCTCCGTTCTGACGACGTTCGACGGGAAGGACAACACGAGCCTCCCGCTGAACGTCTACGACTGGCTGCTCCTCCACACGGCGGGATGGTCGGAGTTCACGCTCCGCCTGCCGGTGGTCCTCGCCGGCCTCCTCGGACTGGTCATCATGCCGCTGGCCCTGCGGAAGATCGCGCCGGAGCGGACGGCGGCGATCTTCGCGTTCCTGCTTGCGATTGCCCCATTTGCGATCTTCTATGGCCGGTTTTCGAGGGCCTACGTGCTGACGATGCTGCTCGCGTACCTGGCCCTTCTCTCCGGCCGCCGCTGGCTCTCGGGAGGTGAGAACCGCGCGGGTTACGCATTTCTCTTCACCGGTACGCTCGCGGTGTACGCCCACCCGCTCTCGGTGGTGGCCGTGGCCGCGCCCTTCGCGGTCTACTATGCCGGCACGCTTCGCCGGACGGCCGCCCGGGGGGGACGGGCGGACGACGGGGTCCTGGTCCGCCCGGAATCGGTCAGGAGGACGGGGATCATCCAGATCCTCCTGCTCGTCCCGATCGCCTGGATGATGCTTTCGTCCCCGTCGGGGCTTCCGTGGGGGGAGGGTTCCTGGAGCCTGTCCGGACTGGAGGACGCGTGCGCGCTGCTCAGCGGAACGGCGAGCCTGCCGATGAATATCATTTTCTACGTCCTCCTCCTCCGGGGCGCGGTGGCCCTGTTCAGAAGGGACCCCCTGCTCGCGCGGATCCACCTCGCGACGTTCCTGTTGTACGCCGCGGCGCTCGCAGTCAGCAGACCGTTCGGCCTGGACACGGGTGTCGTCGTGCTCCGGTACATGATCGTCATGGTCCCCGTGGCACTCTCGACCGTGGCGGCCGGGATCGACTCGCTGCCGGGAAGCCGGGAAGGGGAGAAACACCGCGGCGGAATTGTCGCGATCCCGGCCGCGGTCCTCCTGACCGCCGGCCTGCTCGTGTCGGGCCCCCTGCGATGGATCTACGAGGCACCGAACAACTTCACCAACCATTCGGCGTACCAGGGCTCGTACGAACCGCTCCCCCCCGATTCGTCCGACGCCCGCCACGTCTACCCCGGATTTTCGGTCCGGAGGCGGGACGTCCCGGAATTTTACCGCCGCCTCCGGGAGATGCCGGAGGTCGAAACCGTCGTCGAGTACCCCTTCGACGTCACCAACTACAACAACCTCTTCTATTTCTATCAACGGGTACACGGGAAACGGGTGGTCGCCGGTTATATCACCGACAGGGAGATCCTCGGGCACAGGGCGGAGGTCCCGCCGGGCGATGAACAGATCCCGCTCAGGCTCGGCATGCTGAGCGCCGACCGGATCCTCTCGCACGCGGAGGACCCCCGCGCGTTGAAGTTCCGGAACATGGTGGATGTGACCGATCCGCGGGCCCTCGCGAGATCAGGGGCGGAGGTGCTGATCATTCATAAATACGTCATGGCATTACGCTTCCTCCCCGGGGGGCACGACGCCATCCCTGTCCGGTACAGGTCGGCGGTCGCGATCGCCAGGATGTCGCGCGGGGTGTTCGGCCCGCCCGTCTACGAGGACGACGAGATAATTTGTTTTCGGATTGGAAAAGTGTAAAATCCTTGATGAAACTGTCCCAGGAAGAATTCGACGCGATCGCCACCCGCGCGATCGACAGGATCCCGGAGGACCTCAGGGAATACCTCGACAATATCGTCATCTCCGTGCAGAAGCGTCCCTCCCCGGAACTCCTCGCCGAGATGGGGATGGACCCCGACGACACGCTCCTAGGCCTTTACCACGGGGTGGCCCTCCCCGACCGTTCGGCCGTCGAACCGCCGACGTTTCCCGACACCATTTTCATCTTCCAGGAACCGATCGAAGAGATCTGCGACACCGTGGAAGAGATCGAGGAGGAGATCGAGATCACGGTGGTCCACGAGATCGCACACTATTTCGGCATCGGTGAAGAGCGGCTCGGGGAGCTGGGCTATGATTGATCCGGGAGCGCGCATCGGGCACGTGCACCTGAAGGTCGCCGACCTGGAGAGGGCCATCGCCTTTTATCAGGGCGTCCTGGGCTTCGAACTGAAGCAAAAACTCGGCGCCGGCGCCGCCTTCCTCGCGGCGGGCGGGTACCACCACCACATCGGGCTGAACACCTGGGAGAGCGCCGGGGGGGATCCTCCCGCCCAGGGTGCGACGGGACTGTATCACCTGGCGATTCTCTATCCGTCGCGGGCGGCCCTGGCGGACGCGCTGCGAAAACTGGAGGCCGCCAATATCCCGCTGGAGGGGGCGGCCGATCACGGCGTAAGCGAGGCGCTCTATCTCCGTGACCCCGACGGAAACGGCGTCGAGCTCTACTGGGACCGTCCGGAGGAGCTCTGGCCGCGGGACCCCTCCGGAAATCTGAAAATGGTCGTCCTCCCCCTGGACCTGGAGAGCCTGCTCTCCGAAAACCTGCCCTCCTGAAACCGGGGACCCGCCCGAGGGGTCCAAACAGGGATCAATCGCGGCGGGTGGGGCGTAACATTCCACCCGAGAAATCGTACTCTCCTCTGTGGGAAACGCCCTGCCACGATTTCGACCTTTCCAACAGTCGCTTTGCGAGGATCCGGCATGAAGAAGAAAATCATCATCATTACCGTCATCATCGTCGCCGTCGTCCTGACGGGTTTCCTCGTTTTCGGGGGTTCCGACGATTCGGCCGAGGGTGCCCTCCCGAGGGTAAAAATCACGCGGGGGAACATCATCGAGAAGGCCCTCGCGGTCGGGACCATCGAGCCGGAAAACGAGATTTCGGTGAAATCCAAGGTGTCGGGCGTGGTCAAAAGAATTTTCGCCGACGCGGGGACCTACGTGAAGGCCGGCCAGCCACTGCTGGAGGTGCGGCCCGATCCGACACCCCTGGAACTGGCCGACGCAAAACGCCAGGTCCAGCTCGCCATGGTGGAGGTGGAGAACCAGAAGAAGGAAATGGTGCGGCAGGACGAGATGATCAGGAAACAGCTCATCTCCACGAAGGAGTACGAGGAATCGCAGAGGAAATCGCAGGAGGCCGCG
Source organism: Ignavibacteria bacterium (assembly GCA_003235555.1). Classification (GTDB taxonomy): domain Bacteria; phylum Bacteroidota; class Ignavibacteria; order UBA10030; family SZUA-254; genus SZUA-254. The sequence continues at coordinate 12,626 of QJVY01000172.1, forward strand.
CTGCGCCTCCAGATCGCGACCGAGAAGCTCGCCCTGCTGGAGAGCGGCAAGGTGACGATCGACGACACCGAGATTGAGTCGATCATCAAGGCCCCGATCGACGGCTTCGTGCTGAGCAAGTCGGTCGAGGTGGGCGACCCGGTCACCCCGCTTTCGTCCTTCCAGGAGGGGACCGTCCTCATGAAGATGGCCAACATGGAACGCCTGCTGTTCAAGGGGACCGTGGACGAAATCGACGTCGGAAAGCTGAAGGAGGGAATGCCGGTGGAGATCAAGGTCGGCGCCCTGCCCAACGACACGGTGCGGGGGACAGTCAAAAAAATCTCCCTGAAGGCCGAGAAGAAGGAAAACGCCACGATCTTCCCGATCGAGATCCTCATCCCCGTCACGGCGAACACGACCCTGAGGGCGGGGTACAGCGCGAACGCCAACATCATCATCCAGCGGAAGGACAGCGTCCTGACCGTCCCGGAGCGCACCGTGATCTTCCGGAACGATTCCGCCTTCGTCATGTTCGCGCTCGCCGGCGGGGGCTCTGAGGAACGGCCGGTCAAGACGGGACTCAGCGACGCCATCAACGTCGAGGTCATCTCCGGTCTGGCCGAGGGTGACTCCGTCGTCGAGAAACCGGTCAAGAAGATCGAATGAGGTGCCGCACCGAAGCCCGACCGGACAGGCCATGCTGAACAACATCAAAACGGTCTTCACCGAATTCGTCCGCGACATGCGGGCCCAGAAACTCCGGACGTTCCTGACGGTGTTCGGCATCGTCTGGGGGACGGTGGCGATCGTGGTACTGCTCGCCTTCGGGATGGGTTTCAAGAGGCAGCTGGCGATCAACATGCACGGGATCGGCGAGAGCATCTCGATCATGTTCCCGGGGAGGACCACCAAACCCTTCGAAGGATTCGGAATCGGCAGGCCCATCCCGCTC
>QJVY01000066.1 GCA_003235555.1 Ignavibacteria bacterium
CCCAGGCTCAGCGGGTTGATGTCGCCCGAAAACGAGGAGAAGCTGGCGGGAACACCCTTCCTCGTCCACGAGAAAATCGGTTCGGGCAACGTCGTCCTGTTCGCGGACGACCCGAACTTCCGGTTGTTCTGGGATTCGCTCAACAGGGTTTTTCTCAACAGCGTGCTGCTCATGCCCAGCATCCGGTCGGTGGAGATGGCCGCCTCCGGGAAACATGATGAATGAGAAGGGAGGCCTGACGTGAAGACGAAGATGACGGCCGTCTCCGCCCCGCGCGGAACGGAGCTGAGCTGCCGGGGATGGATCCAGGAGGCGGCGCTCAGGATGCTGATGAACAATCTCGATCCCGCCGTGGCCGAGAAGCCGGATGAACTGATCGTCTACGGCGGCACCGGCAAGGCGGCGAGGAACCCCGGATGCTACGAGGCGATCGTGGCGACCCTCAGGACGCTGGCGGACGACGAAACGCTCCTCGTCCAGTCGGGGAAACCGGTGGGGGTCTTCCGGACCCACGCCGACGCACCCAGGGTCCTGATTTCAAACGCGATGCTCGTCCCCCACTGGGCCACCTGGGACGAATTCCGGAGGCTCGAGGGGCTCGGCCTGACCATGTACGGGCAGATGACCGCCGGGAGCTGGATCTACATCGGCACGCAGGGCATCCTCCAGGGGACGTACGAAACCTTTGCCGCCGTGGCGGAGAGGTATTTCGGCGGCACCCTCGCCGGCAGGCTGCTGGTCACCGCGGGCCTCGGCGGCATGGGCGGGGCGCAGCCGCTCGCGGCCACGATGAACGGCGCCGCCTGCCTCGCGATCGAGGTTGACCGCGACAGGATCGAGAAACGCCTCAGGACAAATTACGTGGACACCGTGGCCGGGACCCTCGACGAGGCGCTGGCGGTACTCCAGACCGCCAGGGAACTGAAGGAGGCCCGGTCGGTGGCGCTGCACGCCAACGCGGCCGACGTCCTCGCGGAACTCCTCGCGCGAAATATCCCAGTGGACATCCTGACCGACCAGACCTCGGCCCACGATACGCTGAACGGGTACGTCCCGGCCGGGATGTCCTATACCGAGGCCCTGGAACTCCGCGGGAGTGACCCGAAAGCCTACGCCTCCCGCGCGCGGGCGACGATCGCCGACCATGTCCGCTCCATGCTCGGGCTCATGAAAAAAGGGGCGGTGACGTTCGATTACGGGAACAACATACGCGGCGAGGCCGCCGCCGCCGGGGTCACCGGGGCCTTCGACATCCCGGGTTTCGTGCCCGAGTACATCAGGCCCCTCTTCTGCGACGGCAAGGGGCCCTTCCGGTGGGTGGCCCTCTCCGGGGACCCGGAAGACATCTACCGCACCGACCGCGCGGTGCTGGAAACCTTCCCCGAAAACAAACCCCTCTGCCGGTGGATCGAGAAGGCGGCAAAGGAGGTGACCTTCCAGGGCCTCCCCGCGCGGATCTGCTGGCTCGGGTACGGTGAGAGGGCCAGAATGGGAAGGATCTTCAACAAACTGGTCGCCGACGGCGAGGTGAAAGCGCCCATCGTCATCGGCAGGGACCACCTCGACTGCGGGTCGGTGGCCTCGCCCAACCGCGAAACGGAAAAGATGAGAGACGGCAGCGACGCGATCGCGGACTGGCCTATACTGAACGCCCTCCTGAACGCCGTCGGCGGAGCGAGCTGGGTCAGCGTGCACCACGGCGGCGGTGTCGGAATCGGCCTCTCCATCCATGCCGGCATGGTGGTCGTGGCGGACGGTACGGAAGCCGCCGGCCGACGTCTCGAACGGGTACTGACCTACGATCCCGGCATGGGCATCATCCGGCACGCGGACGCCGGGTACGACCGGGCGATCGGGAACGCGAAACGCCACGGTGTGCGCGTCCCCATGGAAACCCCCGGCAGATGAGGCGCCCCGGAGCGGTCATTGTCGCCGGCTGCGGCCGCGCGACGCGGTTCCTCGCGATGCTGGTCATCACGGCGGCGATCGTCCCCGCTCTCCCGGGCTGGGCGTCCGCCCAGGAAAACCCCGCTTTCAACCTCTCCCTCTCCATCGACTACGAGGCAGCCGAACAGACGCTGAAATTGCTCCGCGACGAGTACGTGAGCCCCGGGCAACTCGCGGAACTGCGGGGCAACAGGATAGCGGCATCCACCTCCGGCCTCATCTCGGGGAACCGGGCGGCCCCGGAGCGCCTGAGGCAGTACCTCGACTCCCTCCAGGCCCACCAGATCATCCGAGACGATATTTTCCGCCTCGAGGACGCCAGGCGGAACGCCGGCGGCATCGCGGTGTTGCTGGAGGAGCTCCGGCGGCGGAATTTCAACCGCAGGGTCATCGCCACCGTCGCGCAGGTCTTCCCGCAGGACGTGAGCATCGACGCGGTCATCCCGGTCTACGTGGTGGCGCTGGGGCATGAGAACGCCGACGCCTACGTACGGAGCATCGTCTGGAAAGGGGACACACCGGAGTTCGTCGGCGAGGGTGAGGGTCAGCTGACGATCATCATCAACCTGGCCGCCGGGGCGGCCTACCCGGGCGATCCCGAATCGCAGCTGCTGTCGATCCTGGTCACCGTCGCCCACGAGGTTTTCCATGCCGCGTTCGGCCTCTACAAGGACTCCTCCCCCTTCTGGAAAGCGTACCGGGCGGAACACACGGGCCCGCTCGATTACCTTCTCGATCTCGTGCAGAACGAGGGAATCGCGTATTACCTCTCGCTGGAACAGAGATCGGGAGACCGCCTCCCGCTCGAGTGGGGGCGCCGCATCGGGGAATCGTTCGCCACGTTCAACGCGAACGCCGAACGGCTGATGACCGGGAGACTCTCGCGGACGGAGACGGAGAACATTCTCACCTCGGCCAACCTCAGCGGGTACTGGGAGAGTTACGGATCGATGGTGGGGATGGCGATGGCGCGGGGAGTGGACCGGCACATGGGCCGTGCGGCCCTGATCGAGACCATCAGCCGCGGACCGGTGGACCTCCTGGCGAAATACCACACGCTGACGAAAATCGACTCGGGCCTTCCACCCCTTTCATCCCGCCTGGTCAGGAAATATGCATTAAAATAGGCGTATTTCAGCAATTCTCTCCTGGATCAGACTCCCTCAAAAATCGCCGTTTTTTGACCATTTTTTCTTTACTTGGTTGTTTTTTTTTGTATATTCCTGCACGGTTGTAACTTACGCTCCCATATAGCGTACGAGAGGACCGGCTAAAGAAAAACAATAACCATCAATTGGAACTTAAGGGTTCTCCATTGATCCGGTTTCAGATACTCAAATCTGGGAAAGAAAAAATTCGTGACGGCGCCGAGGGCAGCTGGCCGGCGTACCTCATCGAAACGACCAGGACGAAGTCCACGGTGCGTCACGAAATCGACGAGGCCCTCACGCGACCCTGGCTCAGACACCACTTCCTGACCCACCTGGTCCATATCTCGGGTGAGGCGGACGATCAGGTCGCCCTGAGCCAGAACCTCATCGCAATCTTCAAGACGACGATCCCGCTCCCGGGCAACTCCTTCATCGAGAGCCCGATGAGCGCGTGGAGGATGTTCCTGGACAGCGCCTACCGCGACGCAGACACCCCGTGGTACAGCGGGACCCGGAAGGTTCTCGTCAAGGACCGGTTCTATACCGCGATCGAACAACTGGAACTCGAGGTCCCGGAATCGAACCCGCAGAGGCAGCTCCAGTTCCACGACCACCACGACACTCTCCGCAAGCCCCCGCGGGTCCCTATCAAGCTGCTCTTCTCCCTCCCCGGAAACGAGCGGGAGACCGTGTGCGGCATCCTGCGGGAGGCGCTGGTCTCCAACCCGCACAACATCGACACCGCCCTTCTCACCTACGCGTTTTTCGTCGCGTGGGAACGAGCGACCGATTTTCTCCAGATCGCGCAGCAGGAAGACCGCGACGATCTGAAGGAATGGTACCACTGGGTGAACGACGACATGAAGAGCATCGGCGCGATGAAACGCTCCGCCGGGGACTACCTCTCGTTGTTTTATCTCTACGACAGGGCCTCCTTCGCGGCCACCGAATACCGCGACATCGCCGACTGGTTCCTGAAGGAATCGGAGTTCAAACTCTCATACCACTTCTATTATAAGGCGAAGGAATTCGAAACGGCCCTCGAGATCCTCCAGAACATCAGCCCGCGGGAGTTCTCC
>QJVY01000044.1 GCA_003235555.1 Ignavibacteria bacterium
TCCTCTCCAGCTCGAGCGCGATGTCGAGCCGGGGGTTCCGTCCGGTGATCTCGAAGACCTCGTCGGCGAGTTTCTTGATGACCTTGGCGCGCGGGTCGTAATTCTTGTAGACGCGGTGGCCGAATCCCATCAACCTTCGTTTCCCGCCCTGCACGTCCTTGATGAACGCCGGGACGCGGTCCTTCGTCCCGATCTCGTCGAGCATCAGGAGGACCGCCTCGTTCGCGCCGCCGTGGAGCGGACCGTAGAGGGCCGAACAGGCGCCCGCCATGGCGGAGTAGGGGTCGACGTGCGAACTCCCGATGTTCCGCATCGCGCTCGTGCTGCAGTTCTGTTCGTGGTCGGCGTGGAGGATGAACAGCACGTCCAGGGCGTGCTCGAGCGTCGTGTTGACCTTGTAGGATTCCTCGGTCATTTTGAACAGCATGCTCAGGAAGTTTCCCGCGTAGCTCAGTTCGTTGTCGGGGTAGATGTACTGCCGCCCGATGCTGTGGCGGTAGGCGAAGGCCGCCAGCGTGGGCATTTTCCCGAGCAGGCGGAGGATCTGTCGCCTGCGCGACGACGGGTCCTCGATGTGTTTCGCGTCGGTGTAGAAGGTCGAGAGGGCGCCGAGGGAGCTGATGAGCATGCCCATGGGATGGGCGTCGTAGTGGAAGCCGTCCACGAACTTCTTGATGTTCTCGTGGACGAGGGTGTGGTGCATGACGTCGTCCACCCAGGTTTCATACTGGTTTTTCGTCGGGAGCTCGCCGTGGATCAGCAGATAGGAGGTCTCGAGGAAATTGCTTTTTTCGGCCAGTTCCTCGATCGGATAGCCCCGGTACCGGAGGATCCCCTTTTCGCCGTCGATATACGTGATGGAGCTCTTGCACGCCGCGGTGTTCAGGAACGCCGGGTCGTAGGTCATCATCCCGAAATCGTCCGCCTTGATCCTGATCTGCCGGAGGTCCATCGCCCTGATGGTATCGTTCTCGATGGGGACCGAGTACTGTTTGCCGGTGCGGTTGTCCACGATCGAAAGCGTGTTGGTGCCGTTCGACGAGGCGGCGGGGACTCCGCTGTTCGCTGCGCTCGCCGCGGGTTTGGAGTTCGGCATGGTGCGGTACCTGTCTGAAGAATTTGTACGGTTTTGAGGAGTGTTGTCGCAGCAGGAATGTACGAAGATTTTCTGAAAAAAACCCGAATGGGACCCGTTCCGGGGGGTCGCGCCCGTTCCGGCTCAGCGCCCGAGGAGAGAGGGGGAGGACCAGTGGGGACAGAGGACCGGCGGGACCGCAGCGGTCTCACCCGGGTCGCCGGGCGGAGCAGTGCAGAGACCCCGGCAGCCGGGCGTGCCGTGCGGAGTGCCGGCGATTCCCTTCTCGACGATGTCCGCAAGACAGGAAATGAACGTCGGGTCGGAATTCAGCCCCGCCGTCATTTCGAACCGTTCGATGCCGAACCTCTCCGCCTCCCCGCGAGTTTCGATGTCGATTTCGTGGAGGGTTTCGATGTGGTCGGTCACGAACGACACCGGGACGACGAGAAGGTTTTTCCGTCCGGCGGCCGCGAGGCGTTCCACCGTTTCGTTCAACCCCGGCCGGAGCCATTCGGCCGGGCCGACCTTGCTCTGGAAACAGAGGACGTGCGGCGACCGCCATCCCCCTTCGGCGAGGCAGAGGCGCACGGTCTCCTCGATCTGGAGTTTATACGGATCGCCGGCGCGGATGAGCGACAGCGGCACGCCGTGCGCGCTGAAGACGATATCGATCTCCTCCGGCGGGATGTCCTTCATCCGCGAGAGCCCCTCGTTGACCCGGCCGACGAGGGACCGGATGTACAGGGGATGGTTGAAAAAGCAGCAGACGGAGTTTTCCGCCATGCCGCCCGGGGGGTCCGCTGCGGTGACCCGGCGCCACTCCTTCATGCTCGAGAGTGTCGTGGCCTTCGAGTAGTGGGGATAGAGGGGGAGGAGGAAGACCCTGTCGAAACCGCCGGTTCGTACCTCACCGGCCGCGTCCGCGGTGAACGGTTTCCAGTACCTCATCGCCGTCAACACCCGGCAGTTCAGCCGCGGCCGGAGCCGGTCTTCGAGCGCGGCCGCCTGCGCGAGGGTGAGGTCCAGGATCGGTGACTTCCCGCCGATCTCCCGGTAATGCTCCGCCACCTTCGGCGCCCTCCTCCGCGCGATGAACCGCGCGAGCGGTTTCCGCGCGAGGAAGGCGCCGGGGAAGTCGATGATGTCCGGGTCGCGGAAGAGGTTGTACAGGAACGGCTCCACCGCCCCGGGGGAATCCGGGCCCCCGAGCTGGAAGAGGACGACCGCCAGCCGATGTTCGCTCACATTCCCTTCAGGATTCTCTGGATCTGTTCGGCGTGCCCGGTCTCGTCGAGGATCATTTCCTCGAGCTTGATCTTCAGCCCGATCTCCCCGGCCTCCTCGGCCTGGATCGTCCGGAGCCGGTAGTTTTCGACCGCCTCGAGTTCGAGCTTGAGGTCGTACTTGAGCATGTCCTTGACCGATTTGGGGGACCTGTGCTGTTTCGGAACGGTGGTGGGTTTCCCCCCGAGGTCGGCGATTTTTTGCGCGAGGAAAATCGCGTGGGTCATTTCACCGGTGATCTCCGGCGCCAGAAACTCCCGCAGTTCCTCGCCGTCCCACCCGGTGGCGACCGAGGTCTGGTAGAGGTAGAGGATGGACGCGCCGAGTTCGTTGGCGAGGTCCTCGTTGAGTCCGTCGATGAGCGCTTTCTTACTCTTTGCCATGGTTGTGTCCTTTCCTGTTTGGGTTGTCTGGATTGTCGGTGTGATATTGCGCGCTTTCTTCCTTCACGAAACGCACAAGTTCCTTCACGTGGTCCACCGGGATGTCCGGCAGGATGCCGTGTCCCAGGTTGAAAATGTGGCCGCTGCCCCTCCCGTACGCCCTGAGGATCTCCCCCGCCTTTTCGCGGATGACGCCGGGCTCCGCCCGCAGGAGGGTGGGCTCGAGGTTGCCCTGCAGGGAGACGGCCGAACCGACCGCCCTCCGCGCCGGACCGATCTCCGTCCCGGCGTCGAGGCCGACGGTCTGGCATCCCGTGGCGGCGATTTTTTCGATCGAATGGCCGCAGTCCTTGCAGAAGACGATCACGGGCACCCTGTCGGTGGGAAGCTCCCTCACGATCGATTCGATGTAGTTCAGTGAGAACTCCGCGAAGTCCCCTCCCTTCAGGAGACCCCCCCAGGTGTCGAAGATCTGCAGCACCTGCGCGCCGGCTTCCACCTGCGCCCGGAGATAGGCGCTGACGGCCCGCGCCAGTTTGCCGAGCAGCACGTGGAGGTCGTCACGGGACCCGCGTGTCATCTCCAGCACCCTGGCGAAGTCCTTCGACCCCGACCCCTCCACCATGTAGGCGGCGAGGGTCCAGGGCGATCCCGCGAAACCGATCAACGGCACGCGGCCGTCGAGCGTTTTCCTGGTGAGGCTGAGGGCGTCCATCACGTAGCGGAGCCTGTCGTCCGGGTCGGGGACGGCGAGTTTTTCGATCGCGTCCCTCCCGGTGATCCTGTCGGGGAACCGGGGTCCCCCTTTTCCCTCCTCGACCACCAGGCGCATCCCCATCGCCTCGGGGACGACGAGGATGTCCGAAAAGATGATCGCGGCGTCGACGCCGACGATATCCACCGGCTGGATCGTGACCTCCGCGGCGAGAGCGGGCGTCTTGCAGAGCGTGAGGAAGTCCACCTTCGCGCGCACGGCGCGGTATTCCGGGAGGTACCTGCCGGCCTGCCGCATGATCCAGACGGGGGTCCTGGGCGTTGGCCTCCGGTAACAGGCCTGTATGAGATAATCGTTCATCTGTGTCATGTCGATGATGATGCACGCGGTCGTATCCTGCAGATTGCCTCCACGAGGTCGGCGGCGGTGGACCTTTCCGCCTCGATGTCCGGCGGGAACCCTGCGGTCTCCGCTGCGCGGGCCGTCGTCGGACCGATGACCGCGATGTGGACCTTCTCCCGGATGGCCGCCGCTTCGGCGGGGGTGAAGAGGTCCGCGAAATTTTTCACCGTCGAGGGGCTCGTGAAGGTGACGACGTCCACGCGTCCCTCCCCCACTTCATCGAGGAACGCCTCCTTGTCCGCCGCTGACGGTGGGGAGGTCGTATACACCACGACCGTGTCCACGCTCCCCCCGAGCTGCCTGACGGTATCGGCCAGCCCGGTGGAGGTGAGGTTGCCGGTCGGAAAGATGAACGCGAGGCCCTTCAGGTCGTCCGACCGGATGGTCCTCGCGAGGTCCGCCCCGGTGAACCTTTCCGGCATCGCCGTGACACCCACGCCGTATCCGGCGAGCGTCTCCGCGGTGGCCTCGCCGACCGCGTACACCCGCTTGGCGGCCAGCGTTGCGGGCTCGACACCCCGCGCCTTCGCCCGGTCCAGGAAACCCCTCACGCCGTTGGGGCTCGAAAAAATCAACCCGTCGTACATGTACAGCCCGTCAACGGCCCTGTCGCATCCGGAGTAGTCGTCCGGCGGCCGGATGTCGATCGTGGGGAAGAGGACCGCGCGTCCGCCGTTGCGTTCGACCAGGTCCTTCAGGTCACCCGCCTGGTGGGGGGCGCGGGTGATCACCACCGATATTCCCTCCAGACGCACGTCAGGAGACTCCGCCCGCCCGAATTTCGGCAAGCGCCGTCCCCGCGCCGCTTTTCAGGAGCGTGTCGGCGAGACGGACACCGAGCGTTTCGGCGTCGCCCGGATCGCCGTTGACCTTACCCCGGTAGATCCGCGTCCCGTCGAGGGACGCCACCAGGCCGTCGAGGCGCAATTCGTTCGATTCGATCCTGCCGTGGGCGCCCACGGGGACCTTGCAGCCCCCCTCGAGCCTCCCGAGGAAAGCGCGTTCGGCCGCGGTGGCGAAGGTGGCCGCCTCGCTGGTGATGACGGCGAGCATCGAGCGGATTTCTCCGTCCTCACCCCGGATTTCGATTCCCAGCGCCCCCTGTCCGACCGCCGGCATCATCCGCCCGCAGTCGAGGACCTCGCCGATCCGGTCGGCGAACCCCAGCCGCACGATCCCGGCGCGGGCCAGGACCATTCCCGCCCAGGAGGACTTTTCGAGCTTGGCGAGACGGGTGTTGAGGTTGCCGCGGAGGTCGGTGACGCTGAACCCCTTTTTCCAGCTAAGGATCTGCGCCCTGCGCCGGAGGCTCCCGGTGGCGATGACCGAGCCTTCCGGGAGGTCGTCGATCGACCGAATCGGGGAGGCCGGATGGTGGATGAAAACGTCCCGGACGTCCTCCCGTTTCGTCACGGCGGCCAGTGCGAGCCCCGGCGGGAGTTCGGTGGGAACGTCCTTCAGGCTGTGCACCGCCAGGTCGATGGAACGGTCGAGGAGCGCATCTTCAATCTCCTTGGTGAACACCCCCTTCCCGCCGAATTCCGGGAGGGGCTTGTCGAGGATCCGGTCCCCGCTCGTGGAGATTTCCTTCACGACGAAACTCACCCCCCCGTGGGCTGCCGCGAGGCGGCTCCTCACCCATTCGGCCTGGTAGAGGGCCAGCCTGCTCGCCCTCGAACCGATCACGACCTCTGTGCGGGGCGCGCTCATGACGGGTCGTCCCTGTCGAGTCCGAAAATGTGCCGGATGAACGAAATCTTCCTCCGGGTGTCCTCGAATTCCCGCTCCCCGTGGCCGTTGCGCAGGTTGGCCATCGGCATGTGGAGGAGCTTGTTCACGATCCGTTTCGTGACGATGTCGAGTTCCTCCCGGTCCTTCTCGGCGAAGCGGTGCCTGACGCGGCCGAGTTCGAGTTCCCTGATGGCCTCGAACCGTTCGCGGAGGTCCTGGAACGTCGGGCCGAGCTCCATCGACCTGGTCCACCGCGAAAACTCGTTGAGCTCCTCGAGGACGATCTTTTGCGCCTTCGGCACCTCGCCCCTGCGCCGGGAGAGGTTGTTGTCGATGATCCTGTTGAGAGAATCGATGTCGTGGAGGAAGACGCTGTCCATGCCGCCGATCGCGGGATCGATGTTCCGCGGGACCCCGAGGTCTATCAGGATCAACGGCCGGCTTCCCCGCTGTTTCATGGCGGCCGCCACGTGCTCCCTCGTCAGGATGGGGCTGCTGCTCTGCACGGCGGTGATGATGATGTCCGCGTTCGCGATCTCCGCCCCCATCGCCTCGAAGGGGACGGTCCGGGCGCCGAACAACGGGGCGATTTTCTCCGCCACCGACAGCGTCCGGTTGGCGATGACCATGTTACCCAGGTTCCGGGAGGCGAGGTGACGCGCGGCGAGCTTCCCCGTCTCCCCGATGCCGATCAGCAGGGCGGTCCGCTTGGAGAGGTCCGCGAAAATTTTCGTGGCGAGTTCGGCCGCGAGGTAGCTGACCGATATCGCCCCCTCGTTGATCTGCGTCTCGGTCCTCACCCGCTTCCCGACGTGCATCGCGGCGGTGAAGAGGCGGTTCGTCAGCGTCCCGGTGGCCCCGCAGTCGAGGGCGGCGGCGTAGGCGTCCTTCACCTGCGCGGTGATCTGCACGTCCCCGAGGACCATCGAGTCGAGGCCCGAGACGACCTTGAAGAGGTGTTTGACGGGCTGGAGGCCGGCGAGGTTGTAGAAATGTTCCTCCGGCGGCGGGGACGGATGGTTTTTCAGCGACGAGAGGACGTCCCTGATCGGGCCCTGGTCGCCGACAACGGGGGAGCGGGGCACGTAGTAGAGCTCGGTCCGGTTGCAGGTCGAGATCAGCAGGCACTCGGCGGCACGGGTCTCCATGATGCGCCTCAGGGCTCCGGAGAGCTCCTCGGCGGAGAACCACATCGATTCCCGGACGTCCAGCGGCGCCGTCCGGTGGTTGATGCCCGTCAGGTTCAGGCTCAGTCCCTGCGCGGTCATCCCGTCAGGTTCCGAACTTGTGGAAGCCGAACGGGAGGATCGCCGTGACGGCGATGGACACCACCGCGATGACGAAACCGGCGATCGTGACCAGCATCATCTTCCGCCCCTTCCAGCCGGCGGCCTGCCTGGCCACGAGTCCGAAGACATAGACCACCCAGACGGAAATTGTGCCAAACAGTTTCGGGTCGGCGTAGGAAAACGACTCGATCGCCAGCGGGAGCCAGACCAGTCCGAGCGTGATGGCGACCGTCAGGAGGACCGTTCCGATGAGCGTCGCGGTGATGCTCATTTTTTCGAGCGTCTCCAGGTTGGGGAGGCGTTTGTAGATCACGCCGAACTGGGTGGACTTGAGGTCGTGGTAGAGCATCAGGTACAGCAGGCCGTAGACGGCCGAGATCGTGATGGCGGCATACCCGAACAGGGCGCTCGAAACGTGGAAACCCAGCAGCATTCCCCTCAGCTCCGGCGGGACCTCGAGGTAGTCCTTGATGAACACCGTGGAGATGACCTGGAAGAACAGGGGCAGCATCAGGATGAAATAACCCGTTTCCCTGTTCCCCGTCCGCAGCTCTATCGCGGAATAGACCAGTGAAACGGTCAGCGCGATGAGGGAGAGGATTTCATAGAAGGAGGTGATGGGAAAATGTTCGAGGAAAACGGTCCGGAGCACCACGTAGACGAGGTGGGTGATGATCGTCGCGGAGAGGACCTTGTCGCGGGCGCGCGTGGAGGGGACGTCGGCGGAGAAAAACGCCTTGCCGTACACCCAGACGGTTGCGAAGTAAAGGACGGGAAGAACGATCTCGAATGTACGGATGACGAAATGCATCGGCGGAGTTAAATTTCTCCCCAAAGATACCACAATCCGGCGATATTCACAAAGCAGGGGAGGCCTGAGGGGCCGCGCGGCGGCGCGTCGGTGCCTTGCAACTCCCCGGTGGCTTTGCTATATTTCGTGCCAATCCACGAAAATTTTTTCCCACTCCAGGTCTTGCCATGAAGGACATCATCCGGTATTGTGAAAAAAACAGGAACCGTTACCTCTCGGAACTGAAGGAACTCATCGCCATTCCCAGCATCAGCACCGACCCCGCGCATAAAAAAGACATCCGCCGCTGCGCCGGCTGGATCTCGGGCCAGCTGAAGGCGATCGGCATGAAGGGGGTGAAGATCTTTCCGACGAAGGGACACCCGATCGTCTACGCCGAATGGCTCGGCGCCCCGGGCGCCCCGACGGTACTCCTGTACGGGCACTACGACGTCCAGCCGGTAGACCCGGTGAACCTCTGGACGACCCCGCCGTTCAAGGCCACGATCAGAAAGGGCAATATCTACGCCCGGGGGACCGCCGACGACAAGGGGCAGGTGCTCATTCACCTGAAAGGCATCGAGGCCTTCCTGAAAAACCGGGGGGCCCTGCCGGTCAATTTGAAAATGATCGTCGAGGGTGAGGAGGAGATCGGGAGCGAACACCTCGCCTCGTTCGTGAAATCACACAAGAAACTCCTCAAGGCCGACGTCGTCGTCATCTCCGATACCTCGATGTTCGCCCGGGGAGTGCCTTCTCTCTGCTACGGCCTGCGGGGGCTTTCGTACATGCAGATCGACCTCACCGGCCCCAACAAGGACCTCCATTCGGGCTCTTTCGGGGGATCGGTCCACAACCCCATCCAGGCCCTCGCCGAGATCGTGGCAAAACTGCACGACGAGAAGGGGCGCATCACCGTCCCCGGGTTCTATAAAAAAGTCAGGAAACTGACGGCGAAGGAACGGCGGTCGTTCAGGAAGCTCCCCTGGAACGACCGGAAGTACGCCAGGGAACTGGGGGTGAAGGAACTGTACGGCGAGAGCGGATTCACCACCCTGGAACGCCTCTGGGCCCGGCCGACGCTCGAGTGCAACGGGATCTGGGGGGGCTTCACCGGAGAGGGCGCGAAAACCGTCCTGCCGTCGAAAGCGTCCGCGAAGATCTCGATGAGGCTGGTCCCCGACCAGAAGGCCGATGACATCGCCAGGCTCTTTACGTCGTACATCCGGAAGATCGCCCCGAAATCCTGCACGGTCGACGTGAGCTACATCCACGGCGGCGAGGCGGCCATCACGCCGCTGGAAAGTCCCGGCGTGCGCGCGGCGGTCAGGGCGCTCGAGAAGGGGTTCGGCAAGAAGGTCCTCTATCAGCGGGAAGGGGGGTCGATACCGATCGTCGTGCAGTTCAAGGAGATCCTCGGGCTCGAGACCGTCCTCCTCGGTTTCGGCCTGCCGGACGAGAACGCCCACGCGCCCGACGAGTTCCTGAACCTGGGGAATTTCTTCGGCGGCATCCGCACGGTCGCGCATTTCTACAACGAACTCCCGCGGTTCTATAAACAAAAAAGGTCCCGCCGTTGACGCAGCGGAAAATCTACACGAAAACCGGGGACGACGGGAGCACATCGCTCTTCGGCGGGAAGCGGATGTCCAAGGGCTCCCTCCGGATCGCGGCGTACGGCACGGTGGACGAACTGAACAGCTTCGTCGGGCTCTGCCGTTCCCACGCACCCGGCGGTGACACCGACGCGTTCCTGGGGCGGGTCCAGTCGGACCTCTTCAGGATCGGCGCGGAACTGGCTTCCGGTGACGTTTCGGCCGGCGGCGCCTACGTTCCGGTCGGCGAGGAGGACGTGGAAAGCCTGGAAGCCGCCATCGATTCGATGGACGCCGGGCTGGAGCCGCTCCGGAATTTCATCCTCCCCGGGGGCCATCCCGCCGCGGCCTCCGCCCACGCCGCGCGCAGCGTCTGCAGGAGGGCGGAACGCCTGATCGTGGAGTTGTCGGGGGGTGAGGGCGTCCGGCCGGTCGTCATCACGTACATGAACCGGCTGTCCGACGCCCTGTTCATGGCCGCGAGGAAAATCAACGCTTCGGCGAAGATCGCCGATGTTCAATGGCTGGGGGGGAAGGGGGATCCCCGGGGGTCGGCGGGAAAATCCGGGGAATCCGGTCCGGAAAATAAAAAATGAGCACCGACCGGGTTGGAATCCAACTTGGGAGGCGAAGTTAGAAACCGTGGATCCAGCCGATGCTCACCCGTAATGTACGGCACGACGGATCGAATGTCAATGCATTTTTGAAAATAAATTTTTCCGCGTGGAATTTTCCCGTTTTCGTCGCAGATTTTTTTTCGCCGCCGGTTTCTTCCCCCGTTTCCACACCACCCCGGTCGCAGCGCGCGCGGGAACGGCCCACCTCCTGCTTTGACATTCGGACAATTTATCGTATATTCCTGCCGCACAATCAGGAATTCGTGCACTCCTAAAACGTCTGTTAATAACGTTTTAAATCCTTCTCCCTGCTCGTCATGCTCACTGATTTCGGCCGCGTTTTCATCTTCTTCCTGATCGCCGGCGTCTTCGTCGCGGTCGGCCTGGTGGCCGCCTGGGTCGTGAGGCCGAAACGATGGTACGCGGGCAAGCTGACATCGTACGAATGCGGCGAGGATCCCGTCGGGTCGTCGTGGGTCAGGTTCAATATCCGCTTCTACGTCGTCGCGCTGATATTCCTCATTTTCGACGTCGAAACGGTGTTTCTCTTCCCCTGGGCGCTCGTCTACAAGGACCTCGGGATGTTCGCCTTCGTCGAAATGCTGGTGTTCCTCTTCATCCTCTTCGTCGGGTATGCCTACGTGTGGGCGAAGGGCGACCTCGACTGGGACCGCCCGGCCCCGACCATCCCCTCGGTACGGGCCCGCACCGCCACTCTCACGAACAACCGCTGACCGCCCCATGGGCCTCCTCGACCGCCAGTTCAATAATTCGAACGTCATCATCACCTCGATGGAGAACCTCCTGAACTGGGCGAGGTTGTCGTCTCTCTGGCAGATGCAGTTCGGACTGGCCTGCTGCGCCATCGAGATGATGGCCGCCGCCGCGTCGAATTACGATTTCGACCGGTTCGGGGTCATTCCCAGGGCCACGCCCCGGCAGTCGGACGTCATGATCGTCGCCGGTACGGTCACCCTGAAGATGGCGAGCCGCATCAAACGCCTCTACGACCAGATGTCCGAACCCCGGTACGTCGTGTCGATGGGGAGCTGTTCCAACTGCGGCGGTCCCTACTGGGAACACGGCTACCATGTGCTCAAGGGCGTCGACAGGGTCATCCCGGTAGACGTCTACGTCCCCGGCTGCCCCCCGAGGCCGGAGGCGCTGATGGAGGGGATCATCAAACTGCAGGAAAAAATCCGCCGCGAATCCCTCGTGAAGAAATCCGCCTGAGATGACCTTCGACGAAATCACCAAAAGGCTGCGGGACGCGTTCGGCGACGCCGTCGTCGAGGCGAAATCCGAGGGGGTCCCCGAGCCGTTCCTGAAAGTCGCCCCGGGAAAAATCCACGAGATCGCCGCTCTTCTGAACGACGATACGGTTCTCCGGTTCGATTTCCTCATGTGCCTCAGCGGGGTGGACAACGGAAAGGAAACACTCGGGGTCGTTTACCACCTCTATTCCATGGAACACCGGCACCGGCTCGCGCTGAAAACCGATCTTCCGGCGGCCGACCCGAAGCTTTCGACCGTTTCGGATATCTGGCCGACGGCGAACTGGCACGAGAGGGAGGCCTGGGACATGTACGGCATCGTTTTCGAAAACCACCCCGACCTTCGCCGGATCCTCCTGCCGGAGGACTACCCCGGCCATCCGCTCAGGAAGGACTTCAAAGTCCCCGAGTTTTACAACGGCATGAAAGTTCCCTACTGATTCCGCCGGTCCCCGATCCCATGCCCGCCGATTCCACAGGTACCGCCGACACCCCCCTGACCACCTCCACCGGGAGGAAGATCCGCAGGGAGGAGATGGTGCTCAACATGGGTCCCCAGCACCCCTCGACGCACGGCGTCCTGCGCCTCGAACTGGTGGTGGACGGCGAGATCGTCGTCGACGTCATTCCCCACATCGGTTACCTCCATCGCTGTTTCGAGAAGCACAGCGAGGCGATGACCAACTACCAGCAGGTGATCCCCTACTGCGACCGCCTCGATTACCTCGCGTCGATGAACATGGACTGGGCCTACGCGCTGGCGGGCGAAAAACTGCTCGGCATCGAGGTGCCGGAGCGGGTCGAGTACATCCGCGTCATCATGGCCGAACTCCAGCGCATCGCGTCGCACCTCCTCGCCCTCGGGACCTACGGCCTGGACGTCGGGGCCTTCACGCCGTTTCTGTTCATGTTCCGCGACCGGGAGAAGATCCTGGATCTGTTTGAAATGACCTGCGGCGCGCGCCTCCTCTACAACTATATCTGGATCGGCGGCCTGTCGCACGACATCCCGCCAGATTTCGTGACGAAGACGAAGGAATTCTGCAGGTACTTCCGGCCCAACATCAAAGAGTTCAACGACCTGCTGACCTTCAACGAGATTTTCATCAAACGGACGGCCAACATCGGGATCCTTCCGGCCGACGTCGCGGTATCATACGCCTGCTCCGGACCCATGCTCCGCGGCTCGGGCGTGAAATTCGACCTCCGGAAGGACGACCCCTACGGGATCTACGACAAGTTCGAGTGGGACGTCCCCGTCGGGACCGGCGAAGTGGGGACCGTTGGGGATTGCTGGGACCGCTACATGGTGCGCATGCGCGAGATGGAACAGAGCCTGAACATCATCGAGCAGGCCATCGACCGGATCCCGGAAGGGGACGTGAAGTCCGCGGTTCCCAGGAGGATCAGGCCGGCGGCGGGCGACGTCTACGTCAGGTCGGAATCGCCGCGCGGTGAGATCGGTTTCTACCTGGTAAGCGACGGGACGGGCAGCCCGTACCGCCTGAAGGCCCGCTCCCCGGCGTTCGTGAACCTCAGCGTCTGCCCGGAAATCTGCCGCGGGTACATGATCGCCGACATCGTCGCGATCGTGGGTAGCGTCGATATCGTCCTGGGGGAGGTGGACAGGTAACCGATGGTCGAACTCCTGAAAAGTTTCCTTGGAAGCGACATCCTCGTGTACGTGGTGATGGCGATGCTCCCGCTCTTCGTCTGGGTCCTCCCGTACGCGCTCTTCGCCGTCTGGATGGAGCGGAAGGTCTCGGCCCACATGCAGGACCGCCTCGGCCCGATGAGGGTGGGGGGATGGCACGGCTGGGCCCAGACGATCGCCGACATCCTGAAGCTCATCCAGAAGGAGGACATCGTCCCGGCCGCCGCCGACAGGAAATTGCACTTCCTGGCGCCCTTCGTGGTCTTCATCGGTTCCTACGCGGCCTTTGCCGCGATACCCTTCTCGAGCGAATTCATCGGGAGCGACATCAACATCGGCCTGTTCTACATCATCGCCGTGTCGTCGATCGTGGTGGTGGGGATCCTGATGGCGGGATGGTCCTCCAACAACAAGTGGTCGCTCTTCGGGGCCATGCGCGCCGCCGCGCAGATCGTGAGTTACGAAATTCCCACCGCCCTGGCGCTCCTGTCGGTCGTCATGCTCACGGGGACGCTGGACCTCCAGCAGATCAATATCCTGCAGGCGGGGCCCGCGTGGAACTGGTTCATCTTCTCCAAGTTTCCGTTCATTTTCGTGGCCTTCATCATTTATTTCGTGGCCTCCCTGGCCGAGACGAACAGGACCCCCTTCGATATCCCCGAGGCGGAATCGGAGCTCGTCGCCGGTTACCATACGGAGTACAGCGGGATGAAGTTCG
>QJVY01000142.1 GCA_003235555.1 Ignavibacteria bacterium
CGTCGATTTTTTTCATCTTCCCCCCCGTGAAAAAGGCGATCGTCCTGCTGTCGGGCGACCAGAAGGGATAAAAGGCGTTTTCGGTGTCGGGCAGTTTTCGGGCCGACTCTTCACGGAGGGGACGAACGTAGAGAAAGGATTTTCCGCCGGAATCCGTCGCCACGAACGCGACCAGTTTCCCGTCGGGGGAGATGGCGAGACTTCCCCCACCCCAGTTGGTAAATACTCCTTTCGGCGGGGGCATGATGTTCAGCCGGAGTTCGTCCGGGGGCGGTACCACCGTGAAGAACTCCCTCCACGCGAAGAATCCGGCAAGTGCGATGCAGACCACGGCGACCGCCCACGGAACAAATGCCCGGCGGCCCGGACCTGCTGCGGGTGCGAGAGCCGTATATTCAGCAGTGCCCGCGGCCGGGTACGTTCCGGAGCCCGCGGTCGGCATGACGGCGGGGACCTGCGCGCCCGACCTCACGGCCGTAATCCGGCTCACGCTCTTCCTGGAAGACTCGCGCTTGAACCTGCGCAGCTCCTTCGCCACCTCCGCCACCCACTGGTACCGCTCGGGGGGGTCCTTCGCGAGGCATTCCAGGACGATCGCGTCGAGCGCCGGTTCTAGCCCTGCCCGCACGACAGACATCGGCGCCGGGTCCACGTTGACGATCTCATAGGCGAGCGCGGTTTCGTGGACGCCCTTGAAGGGGAGTTCGCCCGTGAAGAGTTCATAGAGCAGCACGCCGAGGGAGAAAATGTCCGATCGGTGGTCCGCCTCCTGCCCCGTGACCTGCTCGGGAGACATGTAGCCGGCGGTCCCCACCGTGCTGCCCTGTTTGGTAAGCCGGGTGATCTTGCTTCCGCTCGCCCGGAGTTTTGCGAGGCCGAAGTCCATCACCTGCGCGATCCCGTCCCGGCGGATCATGATGTTCTCAGGCTTGATGTCCCGGTGGACGATGCCCTTTTCGTGCGCCGCCGCGAGCCCGTCGGCCACCTGGATGCCGATGTCGATCGCCTGCTTCAGCGACATGGTCGTCCCGGCGGGCAGGCCGGCGGTCCGTTCGCGCAGCGTCTGCCCGTCGACGTATTCCATGACGATGAACATCTGTTTCCCGTCCCCCCCGGGGGCGTCGTGCTCCTGGATATCTATAATAGAGCAGACGTTCGGATGGTTCAGCGCCGCCGCCGCCTTGGCTTCCTGCACGAAGCGGGCCTTGTCCTGTTCGGAGGCGGCCAGGTGGGGCGGGAGGAACTTCAGCGCGACGTCCCGGTCGAGCTTCGTGTCGCGGGCCTTGTACACAACGCCCATCCCGCCTTCGCCGAGTTTTTCGAGGATCTTATACTGCGATATGGTTTGTCCGATCATTTCAACCTTTAAGTTATTCCGTTACCTGCTCAAAGTACGACACGTCCCTCTCAGGTGCCACAACTTCCGTGCACGTTCATTCCGCCGGCCTTTTCCAGTTCATCACGACTTCCATCAGGTCACTGCCCCGCGACGCCCTGCCAGCGGTCGAGATCGTCACGAACCGCTTGCCGTCGGGGGAGATATCATAGGTCATCGGGCCGGAGAGCCTGATGGGTTCGGGGAAGAGGGTCCGCGGGGTTCCGGGCAGGAGCACGTCGCCGCGGGAACCGATATCGACGGCCATGACGTTGCCCCCCGAGAGGAAAAACAATTCTTTCCCGTTGGGGTTCCAGAGCGGGAATCCTGATATTTCCCCGGAGGAGATCTGCCAGCGTGATCCCGTCGGGGGAAACGGTACGACGTATACCTGCCATTGGCCGGTTTCATTCGACATGTAGGCGACCCATCGCCCGTCAGGTGAAATCGACATCGCGTCGTTGTCGAACTCGTTCGCGACCACCGGGAAGGCCTTCCCCCCGCCCCGGAGCGGAAGGGCGTAGAGATCGTCCAGCCGGTCGGCTTTCGCCTTGCGGTAGAAGAGGAACCTGCCGTCGGGGGAAATCGTCACCAGGCGGTGCGGGGATTCTGATGAGTCCATGCGGACGGGGGAGCCGACCCCGTTGGCGCTCTTTCTGAAGATGCCCAGGGATGAACCCTGCTGCAGGGATGTATAGTAAATATCCTTCCCGTCCCTGGACCAGACCGGGTAACGTTCGCGACCCGGATCAAACGTCAGCCGTCCCTTGACGTTTCGGGCCAGGTCGTAGACCATGATGTCGGAACCGGAGCCGGTTTCGGGTACCTGGGTGAGAGCGAGCCGGGTCCCGTCGGGCGAGAATTTCACGTCGAGGATGTTCCCTCCGATGTCGGGACCGGGAATCCTCTTGCCATCGCGGTCGAGCCATGCGAGGGAGGCATCGGACGACTCCTGCGTCCCGACGGAATGGACGATGGTGCCGCCGTTCGACACGGAGAAATCCGCCCTGAACAACGATTCGCTGCAGGGAACCTCTTCCGCCACGACGAAGGGATCGCCTTCCAGTTCGAGCGCGTCGGGATCGAACCGTTGCGCCAGGATCCTTCCCTCCCGCCAGAAGAAGAGATGGCCGTCGGCGTACCACGTATTGGACCTGGCATGGGTGATCTCACGTACTTCGTTCGACGAGAGCGATCCGACGAGGATGTTCCCCTCCTCCGACCCTGTCCCTGACGCGGACGTGAAGAGGAAGTGGTCCCCGTCGGGCAGGAAGCAGGGCCATCGGTCAGAATAGTCCTGTTGGGAACTGTCCGTCGTGGCGGGGACCGGCTGGCCGCCGGTGGCACTGACGCTCCACAGCCGGGCGCTGGCCGTCACCCCGTTGAAGACGATGGTGCCCGACGCGTTCCAGCTCGCGCCCCTCATCCCCGTCGCGTCACAGATCGTGAGCGGCGCACCCCCCGAGATGTCCAGCTTCTTGAGCTTGCCGTCGTCCGCGGCGAAACCGATCCACCGGTTGTCGGGAGACCAGAACGGGAGCCCCGCCCCCTCGGTGCCCGTCAACCGGCGGGGTGTGGGATCATCGAGCCCCCGCAGGTACAGGACTCTGTTGAGAGTGGAATCAATCCCGGCAAAGACGATCATCGATCCATCCGGCGAAATCGCCTGGTTTCCCGCTCCACGGTTCGTTGCGAAAGCAAAACCGGGAGGGGGGGTGATATAGAGTCGGAGCTCCTGTGCCCGCGGTACCGGTCGGGTCCCGTACAGCCAGGCGAGGAGGGCGGCGGCAATGAGGCACACCGCGGCGATTGACCAGGGCAGGATCGCGCCGCCTTTCCCTGTACCCATACCGGTGGATTCCGGCATGCCGTCCGCTCGAACGCCGGGGGAAGACGCAGTCATCACCCCGGAGTACTGCCCCGGGGGCCTCACGGCCGAGATGCGGCTCGCGGTCCTGCGGGACGACTCCCGCTTGAACCTCCGCAGTTCCTTGGCCACCTCGGCCACCGACTGGAACCGTTCCGTCGTTTCCTTCGCCAGGCATTCCAGGACGATCGCGTCGAGCGCCGGGTCGAGGTCCGGCCTGGCGACCGCCATCGGGGCCGGGTCCACGTTCACGATCTCGTAGGCGAGGGCGGTTTCGTGGACGCCCTTGAAGGGCAGCTGCCCGGTGAAGAGTTCGTAGAGCATCACCCCGAGCGAGAAGATGTCCGAACGGTGGTCAGCCTCCTGTCCCTGCACCTGTTCCGGGCTCATGTACCCCGCCGTTCCCACCGTGCTGCCCTGCTTCGTCAGCCGCGTGATCTTGCTCCCGCTCGCCCTCAGCTTCGCGAGGCCGAAGTCCATGATCTGCGCGATCCCGTCGCGGCGGATCATGATGTTCTCGGGCTTGACGTCCCGGTGCACGATCCCCTTTTCGTGCGCCGCCGAGAGCCCGTCCGCCACCTGGGTGCCGATGTCGATCGCCTGCTTCAGCGAGATCGCGGCGCCAAGTCCCGTCATCCGCTCACGCAGGGTCTGGCCGTCCACGAACTCCATCACGATGAACATCTGCGCATCGCCGGAGCCTTCGGGTGTGTGCTCCTGGATGTCGATGATCGAGCAGACGTTCGGGTGGTTCAGCGCCGCCGCCGCCTTCGCTTCCTGCACGAACCGCGCCTTGTCCTGCTCTGATGCGGCGAGATGGGCCGGCAGGAACTTCAGCGCCACGTCGCGGTCGAGCTTCGTGTCGCGGGCGCGGTACACAACGCCCATCCCTCCCTCGCCGAGTTTATCGAGGATCTGGTAGTGTGAAATC
>QJVY01000228.1 GCA_003235555.1 Ignavibacteria bacterium
AAGGACAGATGTTTTTCTCAGCGTGAACACGGCCCCGATGCACCTCGCGGTCGACGCGGGGACCCCGCTGGTCGCGATTCTGGGATACGCGCCCCCCCACATCTATTTTCCCCCCGGCGATCCGAGGTTCCAGTTCGCCATGGACCAGGCGTTGAAGTCATTCGATCCCGGCCTGATCGTCCAGACCGGGCCGTCGAAAATCAGGGAGATCCCGGTCGGTGAGGTTTTGGAAAAAGTTGAGTATCTTGTCCGCGAAGTCATCAGGCGAAAAACATAACGTCAGAGGATTGCCCCATGGCAGAGAAGAGAACGGCGAAAAAACAGGGAAACCGGGAACCGGCGGCGCGGGGCCGCGGATGGTTCGACGGACTCCCCGACCGGAGGAAGGACCTCGTCTGCGTCGCGGCGCTCCTCGCGGTCGTGTTCTTCATGTTCTCACAGGTGATCTTCTCCAACCTCGACCTCGCCACGAGCGGTGCCGACACGGTCGCCCATTTCAGCTGGATCCGCTCGCTCGATCACCTGAAGGAGGTCGAGGGCACCGACGCCCTCTGGATGCCGTACATCTACGGCGGAATGCCGATCTTTTCGTCGCTCTTGTTCCCGCGGTCGGTGAATTACGCCGAGAACGCGATGATTTTCGCGGCGAAGGTGATCTTCCTGGGATCGGACGCGCACTATTTCCTCCTCCACGTCTTTCTCTCGGGTCTCTTCATGTACCTGCTGGTGAGGTCCCTGAAATTCCCGCACCTCGGCGCTCTCCTGGCCGCATTCGTCTTCATGCTCAACCCCTACGCGATCGGGCTCGGGGAGTCGTTCCACTGGTCGAAGCTCGCGGTCTTCAGCTACATCCCGCTGCTCTTCCTGTTGTTCCACCGTTTGATGGAACGGCGGTCCCTCCTGAATTTCGGCCTGTTGGCGGTGTCGATCGGAACGATGTTCCTGAACCGGCACCCGCAGATCGCCTTCTACGCGATGCTGCTGGTCGGTTCGTATTTTCTGTACGAGTTCATCGCCGGTGTCCGGAAGGAGCCGAAACGCTACCTCACCGTCGGGGTCCTCCTCGCGTGCGCGGTGGCGCTCGGGATGACGATCTACGCCTACGAACTCCTGCCGACGAAGGAATACGCGCAGTTCTCCGTGAGGGGGGGAGGGGAGGAGGGGGTCTCGGGCGGGGCGAGCTACGAATGGGCCACGAACTGGTCCCTCCATCCGGCCGAGATGATCAATTATATCGTCCCCTCGTGGTTCGGGTTCGGTTCCCGCGTACCGGTGACGTGGCAGGGACAGGAAATCGTCTTTCCCGGGTACTGGGGGTGGATGCCCTTCACCGACAATCCGCCGTACGTCGGGATCGTGCCGCTCATCCTCGCCATCTTCGCGCTCGTCTACAACAGGAACCGGTTGGCCTGGTTCCTCGTCGCGTTCTCCGTCCTCGTGTTTTTCATCTCGTTCGGGAAATACCTCTCCCCGGTCTACGACCTGTTCTATCACTATTTCCCCTACTTCAACAAGTTCCGCGCGCCTTCCCTCATCCTGTTCCTGATCCCCTTCACGGTGGGGTTGCTGGGCGTCCTGGGGATCTCGTGGATCATCGGGACGGGGAAGAGGGGGGACGCGGGGCTCAGGGAAACGGGCGTGGACAAAAAAATCCTGACGTGGATCTACGTGATCGGGGGGATCGTGGTGATCACGCTGATCGGCAAACAGACGATTTTCGGAATGTTCCCCTCCTCCTCCTTTCTCAAGGAGGGGGAGCAGTTTTCTGCGCAACAGCTTCCCGTCGTGCGCGAGATCCG
This sequence comes from Ignavibacteria bacterium, assembly GCA_003235555.1. Taxonomy (GTDB): domain Bacteria; phylum Bacteroidota; class Ignavibacteria; order UBA10030; family SZUA-254; genus SZUA-254. Next base: position 1,800 of record QJVY01000228.1, read on the forward strand.
GTTCGGATTGCTCTGGAAGGACGTCATCAAGATCGGCGTCATGACGGTCATGGTCCTCGGGCTGGTCCTGCTGTTTCTCCGCCGCAAACTCCAGGCGGCCACCATGATGATGGGGATGGTCGCGATCCTGGTGGTGGACCTCGTTATGATCGACCGCATGTTCATCAACCCGAGCCCGAAAACGGACCTCGAGGCGAACCTGGAGCCCGACGCCACGATGAAACACCTGCAGTCGGATTCGACCGTCTTCAGGGCGTTCGGGCTCGAACAGAACCTGTTCAAGGACAACACGTTCATGAACAGCCAGATCCAGTCCGTCACCGGGTACAGCCCGGCGAAACTGCGCATCTACCAGGAAATGATCGATTCGGCGCTGATGCACATCACGCAAAAGGGAATGCCGGTCAACATGAACGTTCTCAGCATGATGAACACCAAGTATGTCGTGACCAACGGGACGCTGCCCCCGCTCGACTTCAGGCAGACGTTCTCCGATCCCGCCACGGGATTGATCACCTATTACTACACGAAGGCCCTCCGCCGGGCGTGGTTCGCCGATACGGTCTTCGTGGCGGAATCCAAGAGCGCCATGTACGCGATGATGAACTCCCCCGACTGGAAACCCCAGGAAACGGCCATCCTCCTGGAGCGCGGGACGGCCGAACCGGTCACGAAACCGGACTCGAACTCGATCGAGATGACGACGTATCAATCGGGGAGGATCGCCATGGACGTGTTTACCTCGTCCCGGGCGCTGCTCGTGTTGAGCGAGGTCTACTATCCGGCGGGATGGACGGCCACGGTCGACGGCAGGGAGACGCCGATCCACAGGACCGACGCGGTCCTCCGGTCGGTTGTGGTGCCGGCCGGGGAGCACGTCGTCGAGTTCGTCTTCGACCCGCAGAGCTACCGCATGGGTTCGGTGATCACGAACATAGGATGGGCGGTCATCGCCCTCCTGTTGCTCGTCGGCGCCTGGCGGGACGAATCGGTCCGGAAACTGATCGGGAAGGGCGGGGGATAAAAAAAAGGGCCGGTAAACCGGCCCCTCGAATGTGCGGGATGTGGTGTCGCTGAAACGCGGAACTTACATCCCCTCTTCCATCAGTGTTCGCTGCGCCCTGCGCACGGCCTTGATTTTTTTCAGCCGTTTCTTGACCGAGGGTTTGGTGAAATACGCGCGCTTTTTCACTTCCTTGAGGATCCCGGAGCGTTCGTATTTCTTCTTGAAACGCCGGATCGCACGGTCGATGTTCTCATTCTCGTGAATGACGATGCCGACCATCCGATTCACCTCCCCCCGAATTGTTACGATAAGACCTGTTGTACATCCGTGGTTTCTTCAGTTTCGGTTGATTTAAGATTTTCGATCAGCCTGCGCTGACCCTGTTTTTCGAACGACACGACGATCGCCGGGCTCCCGTCGGAGGTTTTCGTCTTGCCGATGACCTTGCCTACGTCATCCCACTCGCTGTGAAAAATCGACTGTCCGATCTCGAAAGACTCCCGCGGGTTGTACTTCGTCGCGTTCACGGGATCTCCCTTCCCCTTCGCCGGGGTGTCGGATTTTGCCACAGTTTCCATCATCGACATGTGGTGGCACCGGGAGCACCGGAGCCAGAGCTTGTCGGCAGAACCATGCGCCTCATTCATCATCTCCATCCGGGTATCCTTGTTGCAGTAGACACAGAAATGCATCGAGTATTTCGTTCTAGCCATGGAAAGCCCTTATGTGTTGTTGACGAGAGTGAGAACGAAACTGAGATGCCGAGGAGAATGGCGAAGCGAGATCATCTCCCAAAATGACCGGAAAGGTCTGACCGCTGAAGACGGGTATGAACTGCGGGTTGATAGCAACATCTCATGGATGAATAAATATAGGGAAAAGTACGCTGGGAGTCAATGAAATTTCACCATTTTAGGCAATTTTATTGGGAAAAGCGGCGGACGCCGGTGAGGTTTGGAGTGTGAAACCTCAATTTGTCGAAAAAACAGGTCTTTATACTACACCATCAACCATTCGATTTCCATGCTGATGGCCCGGGGATCATACCGCGCGGGTTGTAATCCCCTGAAATATCTAGTAAATTAATGCCTATTCGGGCCCTTAGCTCAGTTGGTTAGAGCAGCTGACTCATAATCAGCGGGTCGCAGGTTCAAGTCCTGCAGGGCCCACACGTTTTGTTTCATCGGGTGGTATTTCACCGCTTCTTTCCCTGTCGTCCCCCTGATTATTGTAGAAAGAAGGCCGCAAATCGTCAAGCCTTTTCAACAATTTTTCTACAATTTAAAAAGAGGATTTCACAGAAACGAAGAAGATGGTGTTGATGAAATAGACCAAGTT
>QJVY01000029.1 GCA_003235555.1 Ignavibacteria bacterium
CCGCGACAGTCCTGTCCGATGTCAGGGCCGAGGGAAAATCCACGAAGACGAGACAGTCCGCGCTGTCGATCACGCCGCCGGTCGGCGGGCCACCGATGAACGAACCCGCGGACTTCTGGACAAATGAACGAATCTCGAGTTGCGGATCCGCCGCAATCACCTGGCGGACGGCCGGGACGTCGGGGGAGGGGGCGCCGGCGAACAGCACGACGCGGATCTTGCTTTTCAGGACACGGATGAAGAAGGTCTGGTGGTTGTTCTCGCGCGTCAGCTCGCCCGGGAGTCCTCCGACCGACACGACATACTTGTGCATGCCCTCCGCGCCCGCGGGAACGGAGAAGCGCACCGGGTATTCGGTTTTACCGGACGAGAGGACGACGGTGTTCCTCCCCACGGTCTCCCGCCCCTCGGTGAGCGTCACCTCCACGCGGCGGTCACCATACCCGAAACTGCGGATGTACACTTCGACCGGGACGCTCGAGCCGGCGTAGGCGAGGGTGTTGGTGAAGACGCGGTCGACCAGGACGTCCCTGCGGCGGATGGTGTCGCCGACGCCCACGGTGAAGACGGGCAGGGCGAGCCTGTCGATTTCGTTCAGCGGGTTCCGTCCCTCATTGTAGTTGCCGTCCGATGCCAGCACCACCGCGCGGATGTTTTCGTCCCTCGCCCTTTTCGCTATTTCGTTGAAAACGCCCGAGAGATTCGTGGACTGCCCCGGGTAGGTGAGCCCGGCGTCGTCGGGACGGACCTGACCGCGGAGGGTCGCGCCAAAGGGGTAGAAACGGACCGCGGCCCCCCGCGGAGCCGCCGGAACGGCGCGTTCGAGGAAGCCGTCGAGGGCCCCGAGGCTGTCCGCGCCCGAAATCCTCATGCTCTGCGTGTCATCGAGCAGCACCGCGATGACCGGTTCCCCCGTCTGTCGTTCGACGAAACGGACCACCGGTTCGGCGAGGAGGACCGCGAGCACGACCAGCGACACAGACCGTAGCGCCGTCAGCAGGACCCGGCGTCCCCCCGGAAGGGGCGGAACGGTCCTGCGGTAACTGAGGAACGCCGCGAGGGCCGCCGCGACTGCAAGCACCACCGCGAGCAGGACCCCGCCGAGCAGGGAGAAGTACATCTCGGCGACCGTCATTTGAGGACCATCATTTTTATAACGCCCGACCCTGACGGCGTCGCCGCGGGGGGGGTGCCGGCGTGTGACGGGTTCGGGGAGAAGATCTGCAGGAAGGTCATCATGATGCCGACCGTGATCATCACGGCAGGTCCGGACCGGGGCTCTCCACAACGCACGACGGCCTGAACCGCATGCGGTGCCCGGGTGCCCGGGTCAGTCCGCCTGGAGGAGTCTTTCGACGATCTGGATTGCGCTGACACCGTCGGCCTCGGCGTTGAAGTTGGGGACGATGCGATGGCGCAGGACCGGCCCGACGACAGCGCGGACGTCCTCGATCTCGGGGGTGAAACGGCCGTCGAGGATGGCCCTGGTCTTCGCCCCGAGGATGAGGTACTGCGACGCGCGGGGCCCGGCGCCCCAGCTGAGCCAGTTCCGTATGAACTCCGGAGCGGCGGGGTGCCTGGGTCTCGTCTTCATGACGACGTTCACGGCGTAGGAGATGACGTTGTCAGCCACGGGAACCCGCCGGACGAGGTCCTGGTAGGACAGTATTTCCTTCCGGCCCAGGACGTGCCCCAGCTGCGGTACCTGCATGCTCGTCGTGGCCTTCACGATCTCCACTTCCTCCTCGCCGGACGGGTAATCGAGCCACAGGTTGAACATGAACCGGTCGAGCTGGGCCTCAGGGAGCGGATAGGTCCCCTCCTGTTCGATGGGGTTCTGCGTGGCCAGGACGAAGAAGGGCTCCTCCAGGACGTACTTCTCACCGGCCGCGGTCACGTGGTGCTCCTGCATCGCCTCGAGGAGGGCCGCCTGGGTCTTCGGCGGCGTGCGGTTGATCTCGTCGGCCAGGAGGATGTTCGCGAAGATCGGGCCCTTGACGAACTTGAAGGACTTGCTCCCGGTCGCCCGGTCGTCTTCGATGATTTCCGTTCCCGTAATGTCGCTCGGCATGAGGTCCGGGGTGAACTGGATCCGGCTGAACCTCAGATCGAGGACGTTGGAAAGGGTTTTGATCAATAGGGTCTTTGCCAGGCCCGGCACGCCCACCAGGAGGCAGTGTCCGCGGGCCAGCATGCCGATCAGCAGGTGCTCGACGACTTCCGTCTGCCCCACGATGACCTTTCCCACCTCGGAGCGAATCCGGTCGAAATCCTTCTTGAGTTCCGCGACGGCCTCGGTGTCGGGGATGTTTTTGCCTCTGGTCTTTTCAGTCACGTCGGGTCACCGTCATTTATAATCGTTCGTCCCAGTAGAGCTCGGAGCGCAGCTCGGCGATCCACTTTTCATACTCCACGTTCCTCTTGTATCCAAGAGCCATGGTCTCCAGGCGTTTCCAGTCCTGTTCGAGGTTCATCGCGTGCGCGGGGATCCTGTCCTTGAGGTAGACGATGTGGAACCCGCGCACCGCACCGGTCACCAGCTCGACCGGTTCGCTGATCTCCCCCGGCTTCATCCCCGACGTCACCTTCACGAGGTCGGGATCGAACTGATCCGCGGTGAGCCGCCCCACGAGCCCGCCGAGCGGTCCGGACTCCTTGTCGTCGGAATACTTTTTCGCCAGCTCGGCGAAGGGTGTACCCGCGAGCGCGCTGTCCCGCAGGGCCTCCAGGTAGGAGACCGCCTCGGAGGAGGAAGCGGTGTCGGCGCCGGCCTTGAAGAGGATGTGCCGGGCACGGACCTTGTCGCCGCGCCGTTCGTCGAGCCTGACGATGTGAAAGCCCCTCCTCGTCTCGACGATGTCGGAGATTTCCCCCTCCTTCAGCGAGAAGACGATCTCCTCGAAATCCGGCACGAACTCCCCGCGTTTCCAGAAACCGAGGTCGCCCCCGTCGGCGGCGGTCGCGGCGTCCTCGGAATACCGCCGGGCGAAATCGGCGAAGTCGCCACCGGCCCGGATGGAATCGAGCACCAGCCGCGCCTTCGCGGTGATGGCGTCGCGCGTCGCGGTGCCCGCCCTCGGAAAGCGGAAGATGTGGTAGATCTCGAGTTCCTCGGGGACCTCCGGAAGACTGTCCCTGTACGTCGTGAAAAATTCCTCGACCTCCCGGCGGGAGATGGTGATGTTCCCGAACCTGGTCTCCTGGAGCATCTGCGTCAGGAGCTGTTTCCTCATGTCGTCCCGGAACTCCCGTTTCATGCGGCTGACCGGCATTCCGTACAGTTCCTCCAGTTTCTGCTGCGACCCCACCTGCGGATGGGCGATCCTCTGTGCGATCAGTTCGTCGAGCCTCGTGGTGACCTGTTCCTCGGTGACGTTGATGTTCGTATCCCGGATCGCCTCGGCGAGAACGAGTTTCTCGTTGATCATCGCGCCGAGGACCTGCTCATCCAGTCCGGGGGTCTGGGGGTCGATGCGGTTGGAGACGGCATAGAACTCCGCCTGCGCCTTCAGGTCCGAGAGGAAGATCGCTTCCTTCCCGACTACGGCGACGATCCTGTCGAGTACCTCCTGCGCCCGGGATGCCGGCGTCAGCAGAACAAAGAGAGCTGCCGCCGCCAGGGTCCGCGCCGGAGAGGTGAATCGTTCAGTTCTCATCGTTTTGTGGTGATCCTTCCATGTGCGTCGCGTCATTCATCATCATTTCAACATCGTATTGTTCCCGCAGAGTTCCGAGGAGCGCCTCCAGTCCGGCCCTGCTGCGCTCCACCCGCACGCGGTCCCGTACTTCGCCGGCGGCGAGGTCGAATTCCGCCGTTTTCCCGGCCGGCGCGAGCGCGACGACCTGCAACACCGTATAACCCGTTTCGGTCTTGAAGGGAAAGGACACCTCGCCCGCGACGAGCGGGCTGGCGACTTTCCAGAGCTCCGGGGGGTAGAGGGTGGCGCTCGTATACCACGCTTCGGGGCTCGACGAGACGACGGTGGAGGCTCCCCCGGCGTCCGCGGCCACGGAGTCGGCGGCCGCCTGCCATGATTTCATCGCGGTGACGGCCGCGGCGAACCTGCGGGCGTCCTGGCGGTCGCGAAACGTCATGAGGCGCAGCTTGAGATGGTCTTCGGCGAGCGTGAATTCGTCGCGGTGTCTGTCGAAGTAGGCCCTCAAGGTGTCCGCCGGGAGGACCGTGTCGCGGTCGTACACCAGCCGGTCGAGGAGTTCCTGGTTCACGAGCTGCCGCGTGACCGCATCGACCTTCCTCCGGAATTCCACGCTCTCGCCGATGCCCCGGCGGAGGGCCTCCTGGTGGAGGAGTTCGGAGTTGACCCACCCGGCGACGTACCGCCGGAGCCGGTATTCGAAATCCGCCGACGCGGTGTCCATGTCCGCCCGCGCGGCCTCCAGCGTCAGGACGCTGTCCCCCACGCGAGCGATCGGTGTGCCTTCCGGGGGCGACGAACAACCGGCCGCGATCAGCGCTTCCGCCGCGACCATGGCGATCATCCTGAGGACGTCGCTGCCCCGGAATGGGGTCATCTGGCCGTATCCGGCCGGCTTTCGGACGCCGCCGGCGGGCCGATCCCGAGGACTTCCCTGTGCTGTACCACGGGATGCTTGAGCTTGATCCTCTCCAGCCACGCGTTCTCCAGCCTTTTCGCCTCGTAGTCCTGGTAGGCGTTTGAGAGTTCGGCGCCGGCCTCCTCGAAGGATTTCTGCCGCGCGGGCGTCTTCGCGATGAGTTTGATGATCATGGTGAGGCCGTTGCCCACGTCGAGGGGCTCGGAAATTTCCCCGATCTTGAGGGCCGAGGCGGCCATCGTCACCTCGTCGAGGTCCTCCGGCTGCGACACATTCATCCCTCCCTTCGCCTTCAGGGTGTCGTCGAAGTTATAGACGGCGGCGAGCTTCGAGAAATCCGCACCCTGCAGGAGCGAGTCGAAGACCATGAAGGCGAGCGTATCGCGGTCGAAGTTCATCTCGGCGAAGGTCACCTCGGCGGGGAACATGAAGTCCGTTTTGTGGACGTCGTAGTACGCCTGCAGCGCCGAATCGGTGACGGTGATCCTGTTCCACACCTCCAGCTGTTCAGCCTTGTAGAGGATGATGCCGTCCCGGTAATCGGCCATGAGGGACGCAAACTCGGGAGACCGTTTTTCGAGGCCGGCCGCCTTCGTCTCCAGAAGCAGGGTTTCCGCGATGCGGTTGAACTGCGTTTCGAGTTCGCCCCTCCGCAGGAGCGTGTTCTGGAGTTCCGGCCTGCCGAGGAGGAGCGTGAGGACGGTGTCGACGGTGTAGGTGGCGCCCCCGATCTGCATGAGCGGGGCCTGCCGGATGGCGGCGGTGATATTTTCGTCCCAGCCGGAGTCCTGGGTGGTCGTGTTCGAGTCGAGAACGCTCAACAGGGACGTGAACGAGCCCTCGCTGAACGAGTACGCGTATTCCTTTTTGAGGCCCCGGATGAACTCGGCGTAATCGCCGTTGAACCTGACCTGCTGGTACTGCTTCTTCAGGGGGTCACCCTGCTCGGCGCGCCTCTCTGCGTACGAAGGCATCGGACGGACGCTGTCGCACTTGATCAGGTGATACCCGTAGGGGGTCTTCACGATCGGGGACACCTCGCCGGGTTTGAGGAGGAAGGCCGCTTCGTCGAACGGCTGGACGTACCTCTTGCGATCGAACCACCCGAGGCTCCCGCCGTTCGTAGCGCTCCCCGCATCCTCGGATACCGCCTTCGCGAACTCGCCGAAGTCCCGGCCGTCCTTCAGGCTGTCCTGCCATCCCCGCAGCCTCGCGAGCGCCGCGACCGTGTCGCCGGTGTCGGACGCGGATTGCTTTGCCAGCGCCATGATGTGCCGGACCTTGATCATGCCGCGGACCGGCTGCCGCTGGGTGATTTTAATGACGTGGTATCCGAATGAGGTCCTCACCGGTCGGGAGGAAACCTCCCCCACCTTCATGGCGTACGCGGCATCCTCGAAGGGAAGAACCATCTGGCCGCCGGAAAAGAAATAGAGGTCCCCGTGGTTGACCCTGGCGGTGGGGTCTTCGCTGACGGCAACCGCCATCGAATCGAAACCGGCCCCCGCTTTGAGCTCTGCGATGATCCCCATCGCCTTCTGATACGCCTTCAGTGTGTCTTCGGGCGAGGCTTCGGGCTTGACCGCGATGAGAATATGCTTCGCGCGGATCTCCTCGGTCTGGCGGTTGTAGAGGAGCCTGATGCCCGGTTCGGCGACCTGCTTCTCGATGAGGTAGGTGGTGGCCAGGCTCGTCCGGTATTCCTTCAGCTCCTGTTTGACCTCGGGGTCGTCCGCGAGGTGCCTGTCGGCGGCGTCCTGCAGTTTGAGTTTGTAGCGGGTCAGCAGGTCCAGGAAGCGCCCCCGTTCGGCGGGGGTATCGTAAGCGGAGTCGGACTGGAGACTGTTCTTCCTGTAGAAGTCTTCAAATTCCTGAATCGTCACTTTCGCGGGACCGACCTCCAGAACGACGGATTCCCCCATCTTGGGGGCGCAGGAAATAATGAACAGCGCAGTGAGGACCGCCGCGGTCAGGCCAAATCGGAGAAACATGTGTGAATTTCCTTTCGTTGTGCGGATATTGGGGTGCAGAGATCGAAAACAGAGCCAAATAATAGTAAAATATGGGAAAAAATCCAAGGTTTTGACGGCCGTCAGCCGGAGATAATAAAAAGGGCGGCCGCGCGATGCGCCGCCGCCCAAGTGTTCTCCCCATGCGTGGCCAGGGAGGGGATCTGAAAATCAGTTACAGGGCGCTCCCGACCATGTTCCTCCCGGGACGCCGATGTAGGTCCCGCTCACGGTGTTGTTCGACGTATTGAGGGTTCCGGTGGCAACGGGGAACCCGGGGTTTTCCGGATCGTAGATGGCGATCTCCGTGCCGTTGGTCAGCGTACCCTGCGCCCAGTAGGTCCCTTCTCCACTGGAGGGAGAGACGATGACGACGATTTCCGTCCCGTTGATGAGCATGTTGAAATAGCCTGATTCGGTCCCCGGCGGGTTGTCCTGGTAGGTGCCACAGTAGGTCTTGACGGTTCCGGAACCGCCCGCTTCGGCGGAAAATACACCGCTTCCACCCGGGGAGTTGAACGTGCCGGAAATGTTCCCTTCGTCGAGGAACCCGAAGAAGGAGTACCCGCCGCCGGAGAGGTAGATTTCATCAGTCAGATAGATGTGGTACCCCGTCAGGGTGATGGTCGCTCCGCCATTGATCTTGAGAGTGCCGGTGATCGCCACGGTGTCACCTTCTTCCGCCACCGAGGGGTAGGCGCGTTTGGGCGTGGGAATGTTGATGCTGATCGAGCCGCTGACGCCACCTCCCGCCATGACGCCCGTATATGTGGTCGATCCCGCTCCAGGGGCGGTCGGGGTGGAGTCGTCCTTGCACCCGCCGAGGAGAACAGCAGATACAGCCAGGAAGACGAAGAACATTGTTGTCCGCATCGAAGTCGTACCTCCGGTATGATGATGTGCGATGATATGAATCAGGTTTGTGGGGGAATGTACGATTAACGATCCCGATTGTCAATAATCCGTCACAGTTCCCCTTTCTTGTTTGAATCGCCATTATTGGGTATATTTTCGGAACCATCGAGCGGAAAACCTCTCCCGTGAAAAAATATTTCAACTTCGTCAAGATCGAACACACGCTCTTCACACTCCCGTTGATTTACTCGGGGGTAATGCTCGGCATGCCCGGGACCGGTGAATCGGGGGGGATGAGCGGGACGCCGGGGCTGCCTCTGCTCGTGCTGGTGATGACGGCAGCCGTGGGAGCACGGACCGCGGCGTTCGCGCTGAACCGGATCATCGACCGGAACATCGATTCGCGCAACCCCCGCACGTCCGGTCGCGAACTCCCCAGCGGTAAAATGACTCTCGCCCAGGCCCTGGGCGTGCTCGGCGCCGGGTGCGCGGTCTACTTCGCGTCGGCCGGTCTGATCTCCACCTTCTGTCTGTGGCTCTCGCCCATCCCGCTGATCGTGTTTTTCGTCTATCCCTTTTTAAAACGTTTCACCGCGCTGGCCCATTTCGGCGTGGGTATCGGGATGTCGATGGCCCCGCTCGGAGGGTACTTCGCCGCCGCACAGTCGTTCGACAACATCATGCCGGCGGTCTGGCTGTGTTTGTTTACGGTCTTCTGGGGGGCGGGGTTCGACATCATCTACGCCACGCTCGACGAGGAGTTCGACCGGCAGTTCAACCTGCGATCGTTCGTCTCGCGGTTCGGGAAGGAAAAGGCGCTCATGTGGTCCGCGTCCTTCCACCTGGTCGCCTTCGGCTGCCTGGCCATGCTCTTCCTGACCACGCTGCGGTCGTGGTCCGCTTCTCCTTTCCTGATTCTCACGGGCGTACTCCTCTGGTTCGAACAGCACCGGGCGGCTGACGTGGAGCTGGCATTTTTCAGGATCAACGCCTGGCTCGGGTTCGTGGTCTTCGGGATGGTCATGACCGGGACGGTGGCGGGATGAGGACGGTTCTTGGCATCACGGGCTCCTCCGGCGCGGTCTACGCTCAGGAGTTCCTGAAACGCTGCCCCGGCGACAAGTTTTTGATCGTCAGCAAGTGGGGGAAGGCGCTGCTGAAGGACGAGCTGAAAATCACCGAAAAGGACCTCCAGCCGTATGTCAAAAAACAGTTTGCCAACGACGACCTCACCGCGCCGCTCGCCTCCGGCACGAACAGGTTCGACGCGTTCGTCATCCTCCCCTGTTCCACTTCGACGCTGGGAAAAATCGCCTCGGGGATCGGCGACTCGCTCATCACGCGGACGGCCGCCGTGGCGTTGAAGGAACGGTACAAACTCGTCATCTGCGTCAGGGAGACTCCTCTTTCCACGATAACTCTCGAGCAGTGCGCCAGGCTCTCGCGGGAGGGGGTCGTCGTGATGCCGGTCTCTCCTCCCCTCTATTATAAGCCCGACACCGTCGGTGAATATATCGGCGGGTTCGTGGACCGTGTGCTGCACGTCCTGGGCGCGGGACCTGCGAAGGGGTGGCGCGGAGAGGAGCTGGAGTAGGAGGGTGGCCCTCAGGGAGTTTCTTCTTCAACTCGAACACGCCGGAGAGCTTCACCGCACCAGCGTCGAAATCGACCCCGACCTCGAACTCACCGAGGTTTCGACGCGAGCGCTGAAGGAGGGCAGGCCCGCCCTCCTCATCGAACGCCCCCGCGGTTCGAAGTTTCCCCTCGTCGTCAACCACTTTTCGAATACCGAACGGATCCGGATCGCCCTCGGCGAGGACCCGGACCGCCTGGGCGCCGAACTCGTCCGTTTCGCCGATGGGATCTTCCCCCCCGATGTCGGAAAAATTCGTGAACACTGGCCGATGGTCCGGCGCGCGATGAAGGGCCGCCCGAAGACCGTCCGCGGCGCGGTGAGCCAGCAGAAGGTGATCGAACCCGGTTTGCAACTCCTGCCCGTACAGAAATGCTGGCCGGGGGACGGCGGGAAGTTCATCACGTACGGGCAGGTGCACACATTCGACCCCGAGAGCGGTAAAAGGAACATCGGGATTTACCGCATGCAGGTGTTCGACGAACGCACAACCGGGATGCACTGGCAGATACAGAAGGGGGGCGGATTCCATTACCATAAAGCCGACAAAGCGGGGCGCGACCTGGAAGTGGCCGTCGCCCTCGGCACCGACCCAACGCTTCTCTTCGCCACGATCGCCGCCCTCCCCGAGGGTATCGACGAAGCGATGTTCGCCGGGTTCCTCGCGAACCGCCGGGTGGAATACACGCGCGGCAGGAGCGTCGGCATCCAGGTACCCGCCTCTGCGGAGTTCATCCTGGAGGGCACCGTCCCCGCACGGGAACGAAGGCTCGAAGGGCCCTTCGGCGACCACTTCGGGCATTACTCTGCCGCGGCGGAGTTTCCGGTCTTTAAACTCAACGCGATCACGCACCGCGACAATCCCGTCTACCCGGCTATCGTCGTCGGCAAACCGCCGATGGAGGACAAGTTCCTCGGCGACGCGACTCAGCAGATCCTGGGGCCCCTGATCAAACTCCTGCACAAGGAGGTCGCCGGCCTCTGGGCGTACTACGAGGCGGGCTTTCATAATTTGCTCGTGGTCGCCGTCGAACAGCGTTATCAGAAAGAGGCGCTCAAAACGGCGCTCGGGATCATGGGCACCGACCAGCTGTCGCTCACAAAGTGCATCGTCACCGTCTCGGCGGGCGTCGACCCCCGCGACTGGGACGCCGTGCTCACTGAAATCCGCGACCACTTCGACCCGCACTTCGATTTCGTGATGATACCCAAGGTCCCCCTCGACACGCTCGACTTCACGAGCTACACGATGAACCTCGGGAGTAAAATGATCATCGACGCGACGCGGAAACCGGGGAGGACCGCTCCGGCCCGTCAACGCGGCGCTTCGTTCGCCGGATCGGTCCTCCGCGACGCGCGCGCTTCGGACCGGCGCATCACCGACGCCGCGCTCCACCGGGAGACGCTGCTCCTGGTGAAGGTCCCCGACGCCGGTAGGGAGATCGTCGAAACGCTCGTGAGGGACCCGCGGTTTTCAAACGTGCCCGTGATCGCCGTCGTCAGCGATGACGTGGATATTCACGCCCGGGAGAGTTATATTTGGGGTGTCTTCACGAGATTCGACTGCGAAAGGGACGTCATTTTCACGGAAAACCGCATGATCGGCATCTCGCCGGTATACGGGGGCGCGATGGGGATCGACGCCACCTGGAAGCAGGGATACCCCAAACCGCTCGTGATGGACGATGAAATCGTCAGGCGGGTGGACGAAAAATGGGAGAGAATCTGGAAGTGAGACCGCCGTTCGCCGACGGGTCTCTCCGGTCCGGCACCGTGGACAATGGCCGAACATGATCATCGAATATGACATTTAACTTCCGCGATACATCACTCGTTCCGATCTGGGAGAAGATCCAGAAAGGCGAACGCCTTTCGATGGCAGACGGCCTGGCGCTCTACGCCACGCCCGATCTGATATCTCTCGGCAAGATGGCGAACTTCGCCCAGCAGCAGAAAAGCGGCGACGCCGTCTACTTCGTGCTGAACCAGAAAATCGAGCACACCAACATCTGCGTCCTCTCGTGCAAGTTCTGCGACTTCGCCGTGAAAAAAGGCGACGCGTCGGCCTACGAGATGACCACAGATGAGATCGTCTCGAAACTGACCCCCGAGATCACCGAAGTGCACATCACCGGGGGAATGCCCGCCGACTGGCCCTGGGAGCGATACCTCGACATCGTCCGGACCATCCACTCCCGCTACCCTGCCACCGACGTCAAGGCCTTCACGGCGATCGAGATCGATTTTTTCCACAAGAAATTCAGGATGCCGGTCGAGGAGGTCCTCCGGCAATTGAAAGACGCGGGGTTGAAGACGATGCCCGGCGGCGGTGCGGAAGTCTTCTCGGAACGTGTCCGGCGGCGACTCTTCAACCAGAAGATCGGCGCGAAGGGATGGTTCGGCGTCCACAAGGCCGCGCACAGGATGGGGATCCCGACCAACAGTACTCTGTTATACGGTCACATCGAAACGCTCGAGGAACGGCTCGACCACATGGTACAGCTGCGTGAGGCACAGGACGAGACGGGCGGATTTTTGACGTTCATCCCGCTGGCGTTCCAGCCGGGCGACACCGGCATCAAGCCACGCAACCAGTTCACCTCGGCGATCGACGACCTGAAGACAATCGCCGTGTCGAGGCTGATGCTCGACAACTTCCCGCACATCAAGGCCTACTGGGTGATGCTTACCGAGGAGGTCGCCTCGGTCGCGCTAAATTTCGGCGCGGACGACATGGACGGCACCGTGGGCGAGGAAAGGATCGCGCACGACGCCGGTGCGATCAGCCCGATGAAACTCGCCAAGGACCAGATCATCCGAATCATCAAAGACGCCGGGAAGATTCCCGTGGAACGGGATGTCTATTACAATCCCCTGAAGGTCCATTCGGACAGGGTCATCGGGAAGATCCCGTATCTGAATTCGCTGCCCTTCTACCACGACTTCGAGAAAGGGCCGTTCAGGATCCTGCCGATCGTGCCCCGCCGCATGGGGATACTGGCGGCAGACAACCAGCTCGCGGCCGGGCTCTATTCGCTGATGGACTATTACCGGAACGAAGCGTCGCTCGACCTCCTCGACTGGTGCATTGCCACGCGCGACCAGGTCAAGAGCGTGATGCTCTTTTCAAATCATGGCTGGGCCGACCTCGACGGCAGGATCATCGGCGTCACGGACGAGACGGCCACCTCGATACAGCTCCTGCGTCTACTGCTGGCGAACAAATACCACGTGAAGGCGGAGTTCAGGAGACTCCACGCCGGCGTGAACGATTACACGGGATACGACGCCGTGCTCCTGATCGGCGACCAGGCGCTCTATCACAACCGTCACGGTCTCGAGGGGTACGAAATCGTCTACGACCTCGCCGCCGAGTGGTACGAATGGAAAAAGATGCCCTTTGTCTTCGCGGTCTGGGCGGTGGCGAAAAATGCCGGGCCGGAGATGCGGTCAGCGTTGGAAGCCGCGATACGTGAATCTTTGGCGAACACCGAGGGACGGTACCGTGCCATCGGTGAACTGCACGGCAGAACGCTCCGACTCCACCCGGAATACGTGGAGGAATACCTGGAAGGATTCAATTACACCCTCGGCGACAGGGAGAAGGAAGCGATGAGGGAGTTCAGGAAACTTGCGGCCGAGGTGAACCCGGGAGTGGTGATATGATACAGCTTTCGTCCGTCTACGAAAAGGTCCGCGGCGGCGGCCGCCTCACTCCCGAAGAGGGGACGGCACTGCTACAACACGGGGAACTTCTCGAGCTGGGAGATCTTGCCAACGGGATACGCCTGAAGAAAAACCCCGAACCGAGGGTGACGTTCGTGGTGGACACCAATCCAAACTATACGAACATCTGCAACATCGACTGCATCTTCTGCGCCTTCTACCGCCACCCGGGACAGGAGGGCGAGTATACGTATTCGGTCGATCACATGATCGGGGAATTCAAAAAGTCCGCGGAGGCGGGCGTGACGACGGTCCTCCTGCAGGGGGGAGTGAACCCTGCTATTCCCTTCGACTATTACCTGGACCTGGTGCGCCGAACGGTGGCCGAAGTGCCCGAGGTCCACCCGCATTTCTTCTCGACGTCTGAAATCATCGGTATGGCGGAGGTCGCGGGCCTCACGATCCCGGAGGTCCTGAAACAGTTGTGGGACGCCGGCCTGCGGACGATCCCCGGCGGCGGTGCCGAGATCCTCAACGACCGTGTCAAAAAGAAAATCAGCAGCCTTAAAGGCACCTCCGACGACTGGCTGATGGTGATGCGCGAGGCTCATAAGCTCGGCTACCGCTCGACGGCCACGATGATGTACGGCCACCTGGAAACGGACGAGGAGATCATCGAGCACCTCGAGGAGATCATCGAGCACCTCGAGAGAATCCGACAGTTACAGGATGAAACCGGAGGGTTTACATCATTTGTGCCGTGGAGCTTCAAGCCGGGGAACACGCCTCTCGAAAAGATCATCCCCCACTACGCCACGCCGGTGCGCTATCTGCAGGTGCTTGCGGTGTCGAGGATGTACCTCGACAACTTCGACCACATCCAGGCGTCGTGGTTCTCCGAGGGGAAGAAGACCGGCCAGATCGCGCTCCATTTCGGCGCGGACGATTTCGGCGGGACCCTCTTTGAAGAAAACGTTCACGC
>QJVY01000267.1 GCA_003235555.1 Ignavibacteria bacterium
GTGCGTATTTGATATTCTATATGAATTTAGTGTCGTTATTTTCGGGCGAAAATTAACTAATCACCATAACTAAAACAAAGTAAATCAGATCGTACCTTTTCACCTCCCCTAAAACAGGTCAGATATATGAATTTTTCACCGATGGAGCAATCACAGGGTGACGTGCAACACGATCCGACGAGCCCGTAGTGCATTTTCCAGGAACGGGTTCGGGTGATGAACCCGCGTCGGCGCCCGGCCAGCCGACGGCATCTACACGGGGAGGCGGGATATTCGGATACCAGGGAGGATTCACAATCTGCGGGGAGGATCTTCAGTTGTCCTCCCGACAGGGAATGCGTATAATTGACAGGATGATTGCCATGGAAGAGAGGAGAGATCACACATACTGGATGGGGCTTGCGATGCGGGAGGCGGAATCAGCCTACACCCGGGGTGAAGTTCCGGTCGGCGCCGTCGTGGTGAAAGACGGGCTCGTGATCGGGAAGGGTTCCAATCAAACCGAGATGCTGCAGGACCCCACCGCCCACGCCGAGATGATCGCTCTCACGGCGGCCGCCGCCCACATTCAGCAAAAATGGCTCGAGGGGTGCACCATGTACGTCACGCTGGAACCGTGCCCGATGTGCGCCGGTGCAATCGTCCTCGCGCGCCTCCCCCTGCTCGTCTTCGGTTCATACGATCCGAAGGCGGGCGCCTGCTCGACGCTCTATACCATCACGAACGATACGAGGCTGAACCACCGCGTCCACACGACCGGCGGAGTGGGCGCCGAGGAGAGCACTGCCCTTCTGAGAAAATTTTTCCTGGAGAAGAGGAAAAACTAGGTTCACGCGGATTTGACGGGTCCCCGGGTCCCGGGGCGGTCAGTCCGTCGACTGCAGTCTCTCGGTCCGGTCGGCCAGGGTCAGCTGTTCGACGAGTTCGTCGAGGCTCCCGTCGATGATTTCGGAGAGGTTGTAGAGGGTCACGCCGATCCTGTGATCTGTCACCCGGTTCTGCGGAAAGTTGTAGGTGCGGATCTTGTCGCTCCGGTCCCCGCTCTTGACCATCGATCTCCGCTGTTCGCTGATCTGGGTGTTCTGTTCGGCCACCTTCTGGTCGTAGAGTTTCGCCCGGAGCATCTTCATCGCCCGCTCGCGGTTCTGAAACTGCGAGCGTTCCTGCTGGCAGGCAACCACGATCCCGCTCGGTTTGTGCGTGATCCGTACGGCGGTCTCGACCTTATTGACGTTCTGCCCCCCCTTGCCGCCGGCCCGGTAGGTCGTGAACTCGAGGTCGGCGGGATTGATCACGACATCGGAATCAACTTCGTCGACCTCCGGCAGCACGGCGACTGTCGCCGCGGATGTGTGGACCCTGCCCTGCGCCTCGGTCTCGGGTACGCGCTGCACGCGGTGGACCCCGCTTTCGAATTTGAGCCTGCCGTAGGCCCCCTCGCCGCGCAGTGAGAAAATCACCTCCCGGAAGCCGCCCTTGCCGGTCTCGTTCCAGTCGATCATTTCAATCTTCCACCCGCTCGCCTCGGCATACCGCGAATACATTCTCAATAAATCGGATGCGAAGAGCGCCGCTTCCTCGCCACCGGTCCCGGCGCGGATTTCGACGATGCAGTCCTTCGAGTCGTTGGGGTCCCTGGGGACCAGGAGTATTTTCAGTTCTTCGGTGAGTTTTTCCAGCTTCGCCTGCGCGTCGGGGAGTTCGGTTTCGGCCATCTGCCGCAGCTCAGGGTCGGACTGACCGTGGACAAGGTGTTCCAGGTTCTCCGCTTCGGCGCGCAGTTTCCGGTACTGCCGGTACGCCTCCACGATGGGGGTAAGCTCCCGCTGTTCCTTTCCCAGGGCCCGGTACCGTTGCTGGTCACCGATGACGGCCGGATCGGACAGCAGGCCGACGATCTCTTCGTATCGCGCGAGTGTCCTGTCCAGCCGGTCAAACATGCTCGGCGGGTATCGCGGGGGTTAGTTCCGATACATGCTCGATGACGCGTACGCCATCCGGGGGGGTGGCCCCGAGGGCACACTTCAGCGCCACGATCGCCACTTCCAGCATGCCGTCTTCGGGTTCCTTCGTCGTAATCCGCTGCAGCCAGAGCCCGGGCGCCACGAGGGCCTTCCCCAGAGGGGTCGCGCTGCGTTTGGCGGACCACCGGATGAACTCGTATGCCACGCCGCCGACCAGCGGGATGAAGGGAATATGCGTCAGGAGACGGACGGGCAGGGTGATCGTGCCGAGCATCCCGATCAGGATCGTGTCCAGGACCGCGAACAGCAGGATCGCGCTCACCATGACGATGAGAATGAAACTCGTCCCGCACCGCGGATGGAACCTCGTGTATCCCATCGCGGACACGGGTGTCAGCTCGCCCCCCGATTCGAAGGTGAACACCGCCTTGTGTTCGGCGCCGTGGTAGCGAAAGAGCCTCCGGACGTCCTTCATCAGGGAGATGGCGGAGAGGTACCCGAGAAGGAGCGCAATCCGGATGACGCCGGCGACGACGTTGAACGCGAACGCCTCCTGGTCGACGGTGAAAAACTGGGTTGCCACGATAAGCGGCGTGAGGAAGAACACCGCGATCCCGACGGTGAGGGAGAACACGACGGTCAGGGCAATTTTCCAGTTCGATTTCGGATTCCCGGGTTTCATCGCGGTTCCGGACTTCGCCGCAGGTTCCTGTTTCCCGGAAGAGCCGTTCCCGGGCGGTTTCTCCTTCTGTTCGATGTCGTGCATCGCCACTTCCGCCGAAAAGTTCAGCGTCTCGATCCCGATGAACATCATTTCCACAAGGCCCACGGCACCCCTGACGACGGGCAGCTTGAAAAACGCGTGCTTCTCAGCCAGCGACGTGTACGCTTTCCATTTCACGACGATTTCCCCGCCCGCGCGCCGGACGGCGGTCGCGATCCTCCCCGGGGCGCGCATCATCACCCCTTCGATGACCGCCTGTCCTCCCACCTGGAGCGGTTTGTCCGGGTCGAAACGCACCTCCCCGCCGGTTTGTACAAGATTTTTTTCTGTCATGCGGTCAATTTACGAATTTTCAGCGTCAGTTGCCCCGGGGCCGGAAGAGCGCCTTCACCGCCGCGATCTCTCCCACCCTGAACACCCCGAGGGAGTAGAGCGCCAGAGGGTACAGGAGAAACAGCAGCAGCTTTGCCGGGAGCGCCCACGCGGATTCGAGCGGAAGGAAGTGGTAGGCCACCAGGATCAGGGCCGCAACATCGAAGATCTTCCAGAGCCGGTCTTTCTCATACTCCACGGGATACACCCTGTCGACGACGAAATAGAGGACGACCGTCATCGAGACGTAGGCGAGGAGCGTGGCCCAGGCCGCGCCCGCGATCCCGAATTCTGGTATCAGCAGGAAGTTCAGGGCGACGTTCGCAGCGGCGCCGGTCATGTTGATCATGGGGAGGTAGCGGGTTTTCTTCCGGATGTAGATTCCCGCGGAAAGGTTTGTCGAGATCCCCAGAAACAGGTATCCCATCATTACGACCGGGACGATCCCCAGCCCCTCCCAGTACTTCGGGTGGATGAAGTGGTGCCCGCCGATCTGCAGCCTGATGAGGTCCGGGAGGAAGAACGTAAACACGAAGAATACCACCGAGAGGGCCAGGACGACATAGGTCATCACCCTGGCGAACATTTTTTGGGCGTCAGGTTTGGACGCCTGCGAGAAAAAGAACGGACGCCAGGCGTAATCGTAGACCGACACGGCGATCATCATGAAAATCCCCAGCCGGTAGTTGGCCTGGTAGATGCCGACGGTGGCGTCGTCGGTCAGCGCCCGGAGGATGGGCCGGTCGACCACCTGCAGCGCCATCAGGGCGAGGCCCGCAGGGACCGTGGGAAGGCAGAACCGCAGCATCGCGCGGAGCATCTTTCCGTCGAAGCGCGGACGGAACTCCCCGGCGATCACGGGCAGGAGCATCAGGAGTGTCACCGCCGACGCGATCAAACCGCTGATGAAGATCCCCTCCACTCCCGTACGGTACTTCAGCAGGAGGACGATATTCAGCAGCACGTTCGTCAGGATCCCCAGGAATTTCACCCAGGCGAACATCTTGGCCATGCGCGCGAGCCGGAGGAACGCGAAGGGGATGACGACGACTGCGTCCAAAAACAAGATGCCGGCGGTATACGCGATGAGCACGTCCTTTTCCGGCGGGACACCGATCCAGGAGGAGATCATCCCACGGAACGCGAACAGCGAAAGGGAGAACAGGAGCGACGTCCCGATCATCGAGATGAAGGGCGTACTGAAAAATGTCCCCGACGGCGTGACGGTCCCCGTTCCGCCCGCACCGGCGGCATCCGGCGGTCCGGTATCTGTCGCGAACCTGAAATAGGCCGCCTCCATCCCATACCAGTAGAGGATATTGGTAAAAGCGATGAGGGAATAGAGGTAGGCGACGATACCGTACTCCGCTGGCAGGAGGACGTTGGTGTAAAAGGGAACGAGGATGAAATTCAGGAATCTTCCGGCGATCGTACCGATTCCGTAGATGGCCGTATCGGTTCCCAGCCGCTTGATCTGCTGAAGCATGGCGGGTCTGTCTACCGGGGAAGCAGGGCGCTTTTCCCGCCGGAATAAACCAGGGCGAGGTCGAGGGCCGCGGCCGAATGCGTCAAGGCGCCCACCGAGATGAAATCCACGCCCGTTTCCGCGATCCTCCGTACCGTCGCGAGCGATACGTTTCCGGATGCCTCGACTTCCACGCGTCCGGCGATCAGGTCAACGGCGCGGAGCATGTCACCGACCTGGAAGTTGTCCAGCATGATCCGCGAAACCCCCTCGCATGCCACGGCCTCCTCCACCTCCCGGAGGTTCCTGGTCTCGACCTCTATCACGGGCGCATCCCCGGCCGGGGACCGGTCCCCCAATCCCCGCACGCATCCGGACACCGCGGCCGCGATCCCCCCCGCCGCCGCGATATGGTTGTCCTTGATGAGGACCATGTCGTAGAGTCCGAACCGGTGGTTGACCCCGCCACCGGCGACGACGGCCATCTTGTCCGTGAGCCGGAGGCCGGGGGCGGTTTTCCGGGTATCGGTGATCCGCGCCCTGGTTCCCTCCACCTCCCGGACGAATTTTCCCGTGAGCGTTGCGATCCCGCTCATACGCTGCAGAAAATTCAACGCCGTTCTTTCGGCTTTCAGGATCGACGCCGCGCGCCCCGTGACGGTCAGGACCACGTCGCCGGGGGAAACGCTCCCCCCGTCCGTGAGAGAACACTCCACAGCGGTCATGGGGTCCACCGCACGGAAGACTCCCTCCGCGACGGTGAGTCCCGCGATGATCCCCGGCTCCTTCGAGGTCACCCTCCCTTCCCCTGTCCCGGCTCCGGTCGTCGTGAATTCGGTGGTGATGTCGCCCGGGCCGATGTCCTCCGCGAGCGCGCGCCCGATGATGACGCTGATTTCGTCCCCGGCGACGTCCGTCCCGCGCCTCTCAGGAGGCGGGAGGCTCATCGTCGATCATCATGATGGGGATGTCGTCTTTCACCGGGTACACTTTCCTGCACGCTTTGCAGGTGAGCGTATTCTTCTCGCTGTCGTAGTCGAGGTCACCGTGGCACTTCGGACAGCAGAGGATTTCGAGGAGTTCCTTTGAGAGCATGACGTGATTACCGGCTGTTGGAAAAGGCTGTTTTGATGGCTTCGGAAAAAACCGGCGGGGGCCGCCTGACCCTCCCGGTGGCGGCGTCGATGAAGCTATGGCAGGTATGGCCGGTGACCAGGAGGTCGCCGGAGGCCCGGTGGTGCACCTCGTAGTCGATCCGGACACGCGCCTGCGGGGGTTCGCGGAGCATCGTCGTGATCGTCAGAAGGTCGTCGAACCGGGCGGGTTTGATGTAGCGCGCGTACGCCTCCGCGACGGGGAGGAAGAAGCCGAGCGACTCGATCCGGGAGTACGGAAGCCCGGCGTCACGCAGGAGGTCGGACCTTCCCTGTTCGAAGTATTCGAAATACCGGGAATAGTAGACCATGCGCATCTGGTCGGTGTCGGCGTAACGCACGCGGATCTCGGTCGAGGCGCTGATCACCGGGACTTACTTCTCCCACTCGCCCATCTTGCAGAATTTCTCGACCCTCATGTCGATGAGCTTGTCCGGTTTGATCTTCTGGAGTTTTTTCAACTCGCCGACGAGGATGTCCTTGAGGATCTCCGCGGCCTGCGCCGGGTTCCGGTGCGCCCCCCCGAGGGGCTCGGGGACGATGCGGTCGATGATCCCCTCGTGAAGGAGGTCCGGGGCCGTGAGCTTGAGGGCCTCGGCGGCCTGTTCCTTGAAGTCCCAGCTCCGCCAGAGTATACTGGAGCAGGACTCGGGGGAAATCACGCTGTACCAGGTGTTCTCGAGCATCAACACGCGGTTGCCGACGCCGATTCCCAGCGCGCCGCCCGACGCGCCCTCGCCGATGATCACGACGATGATCGGCACCGGGAGGCGGGACATTTCGAAGAGGTTCCGGGCGATCGCCTGCGCCTGGCCCCGCTCCTCGGCCTCGAGTCCGGGGAAAGCCCCGGGCGTGTCGAGCATCGTGATCACCGGGCGGTTGAATTTCGCGGCCAGGTTCATCAGCCTCAGGGCCTTCCGGTATCCCTCGGGGTTCGGCATGCCGAAGTTCCGGTAGACATTGGATTTCGTGTCGCGTCCCTTCTGGTGCCCGATGATCATCACGGGGATGTTGTCGAGGCGCGCGAGGCCGCCCACGATCGCCCTGTCGTCGCTGAAGGCACGGTCCCCGTGGAGCTCGACGAAATCCGTGGTCATCATCTCGATGTAATCGAGGGTGTACGGGCGGTCGGGATGCCTGGCGAGCTGGACTTTCTGCCACCGCGTCAGGTTCCCGAAGACGCTCTTCCGTAGCGACTGCACCTTTTCCTCCATGATGCGGATCTCGTCGGCGATATCGAGGGAGTCGGCGTATTTCCGCATCTCCTCGACTTTCTGCTCGAGCTCGACGATCGGCTTTTCGAATTCAAGTACGGTCCTGGCCATCGCCGGGTTATTTCCCTGTTCTGATCGACTTCATGAGTATCTCAAGGTCCAGGACTATCGACTGGTTTTTCGCATAATAGACGTCGTACCGTTCGCGCTCGTCAGCCGTGAGTTCGTCCCTGGTGTTCAGGTCCGCGAGGCTCGTCAGCCCCCGTTTTCCGAGGTAGGCGTCCCTCCCCGCCGGCGACGCCTCACCGTCCCCGCTGCCGGTGGGACCGACGAGACTCATCCGGCCCCGCAGAACCGCGGGCAAATCCGCGATCCGGAGACGGTTGCCCGCGGACGACCGCGCGAAGGGATACAGAGTCACGTACAGGATGCATCCCCCGACGATGTCCAGCAGCCGCTTGAAAAACCTGTTCGAAAGACGGTTCAGCCCGTATTCGATCTGCACGAAGGGAAGGTCGTTCAGCCGGTCGATGTGGGTTTTCCCGATGATGACCTCGAGACTGTTCGGGACCAGGCGAAAATTCACCGACCGGTGCTTCGTTTTCGCGATGACGGACAGGATATCCTTGTACGAGAGGACGTCCGTCGAAAAAATCACTTCCGACACCTTCTCCTGAAGGATGACTTTCCCAATATTGTCAATACTTCCGAGAATTTCAACCCCGTCATACTTCTCCCCGATGCGCCTGCTGGTGGTGTCGATGAAGCCGACGACATCATACCCGCCCTGCGGGTTCGCGCGCAGCCTCCGGGCGACCTCCCGCCCTGATTCGTCGGCGCCGACGATCAGAGACGGGCGGCCGAAAATACCCCTCCGGGCGAACTGTCCAGACCCGAACAATTTCCTCGCCGCGACCCGCCAGCCGGTGAGCAGGACGACGTTGAGGGAGCCGGAGATCACCACGACCATCCTGCTGAAGGCGTAATCCTTGAAAAAAAACGTGAGGGCGGAAATGAACACGTACCCCGCCGCCACCGCGCCGGCGACCGTCGCCAGTGAATGTTTCCGGACGGTATAGGCCCCCATGGAATACATCGCGGACGCCACGACCGCCCACGGGACGAGAAACGACGCCGGGTACGCGTATGCGGGGAAACGGAAAATCTCCCCGAACCAGAGGTATTCGGCCGAAAGCCATGCCGCCGCCATCAACAGCAGGTCCAGGATTGCGGCGCGGGCGGGGCGGGCGCTTTTCGAGGCGAAGGCGATCCACTGTCGGACCGTGATGCCGGCGTGCAGGATCAATCCCGCGAGAACGCCGCGCCGGGTGTTTTTCGCGACGAACACCCGCATCGCCCTGTGGAAGTGCCGCACCTCGTCGATCTCGCTCCGTCGGACGCTCTCCCCCTTGTAATGGATGATACGGGTCCCGCTTACGTAGTACACCTTCCAGCCGGCCTGCTTTACCCGGTAACACCAGTCCAGGTCCTCTCCGTACATGAAATACTCCTCGTCGAGCCCCCCGACCTGTTCGTAGGTTTCCCGCCTGATGGTCATGAAGGAACCGCTGATCGCGTCCACCTCGCAGCTGACGTCCGGGTCGAGGTAACCCAGGTTGTACCTGCCGAAAATCCTGGATTCCGGGTAGAGGGCGCTGAGGCCGGAAATCTTCGTGAACGCGACCCACGGTGTCGGGAAACTCCTGCGGCAGGCCGGCTGAAGGCTCCCGTCGGGATTGAGGATACGGCACCCGGCCATGCCCGCGTCCGGATGGGCGTCCATGAAACCGACGATGGTCTGGAAGGTGTCCTCCTGGACCACCGTGTCGGGGTTGAGCAGGAGGATATAGCGGCCCGAGGACACGCGCAGGGCGATATTGTTTGCCGCCGCGAACCCCAGGTTCGTGTCGTTGGCGATGGTGCGCACCTCGGGGAATTTCTTCCCGACCATTTCGACGCTCCCGTCATCCGAGGCGTTATCGACCACGATGACCTCGGCCTCGATCCCCTTCACCGCCTGCCTCACCGAGGTGAGGGCGTTCTCGAGGAAGTCCCGGACGTTATAATTGACGATGATGACCGACAGGTCCATGGTCCGTCGTCAGAGACTCCCGGTGAGTTTCCTGAACTTCAGCTTCCAGACCATGAAGACCGCCTCGTACACGATTTTCCTCGACATTTTCGACTCACCCGAATGCCTGTCGTTGAAGATGATGGGGTGCTCGCAGAGCCGGAACCCCTTGCACCATGCCTTGAAATTCATCTCGATCTGGAAGGCGTACCCGTTCGAGGTGACTCTCGTGAGGTCGATCGCCTCGAGGACCTTCCGCCGGAAACACTTGAACCCGCCGGTGGCGTCCTTCAGCGGCATCCCCGTCACGATGCGGGTGTAGACGTTCGCCGCGTAACTCAGGATCAGCCGCCGGATCGGCCAGTTCACCACCCGGACCCCGCCCGTGTACCGTGAACCGATGACCAGGTCGCACTCCCGCGCCCGCGCGAGGAACCTCGGGATTTCATCCGGGTTGTGCGAAAAATCGGCGTCCATCTCAAAAATGAAATCGTAACCGTTCTTCAGCGCGTATCCGAACCCGTCCACATACGCGGTGCCGAGGCCCATCTTACCGGGCCGTTTCAGGATGTGGATGCGCGGCTCGCGTTCCATCAGCCGTTCCACGATCGTTGCCGTGCCGTCGGGGGAGTTGTCGTCCACGATGAGCATCTCCACCGACGGGTCGCGACTGAGCACCTGCCCGATGAATTTTTCGATGTTCTCCGCCTCGTTATAGGTCGGGGTGACTACGAGAGTCTTTTCCATGTAATGGTTCGCGGTTGTTTCACAGTGCCGCGCGCCGCCGGGTATCGTGACGGCGGTCGGCTTAAAATTCCAGGAGCGTCCGTATTCCGAACAGGTGGTCCGACGCTTCACCGCCCCCCATGCCGAACGTCGAACCGCTGAACCGGTACGAGCCCGTGATGAGCAGGTTGGTGACCGGTTCATAGCGCACCGCCGCCTCGATCCCGTCCGTTTCGACACGTCGGCCGGCCAGGAACGGGGCGGTCGGGGAATCCGGTGTACGGTGGCCGGACATAATACTCCCTCCCACGTTGACGAAGGCGCCGCCCGCGTCGAAGTAGTTATCCCCGTGGCGGGTCCTCCGGTAGCCGAGGATCCCCCGGAAAAGCGGGGAGGGTCTGAAGATCAGATTGATGAGCCACTCGTCGGAATTGGGTCCGAGGTGATGGGCCAGCCCGAACCCGTCGTGACTGTACTCGTTCCCCTCGATCCGGTTCGAATAGACGTACGGTTCCAGCCGGGTATACTCGGCGAGGAAGTCCACATCCCGGACCCCGGCAACGTTGGCCAGGAAGATCCCCCCCTGCCATCCGAATTCGTTCCCCCACCACCCCGTGCCGATTTTGGAAAAATCCACGTCGTCGACCAGCATCGCGCCGTAGACCTTCACCCCGGCCGCCGGATACAGCTCCACGTCCAGCGCCAGCAGCGTATTATCCCTGTCCCGGAGCGAGTGTTCGGCGGACTTCAAAAACAGAAACGGGTTGAGGTATGCGAACTCCGGGGACGCCCGGACGTACACCGCCATTTCGGAGAACCCGGCGTTCAGGAAACCGAGCGCGGAAAATTCGAGGCGGTGCAGGGCGTAATATTTCTGGGCGAGCGGACCGAATCCTTCATACCCCGTGAGGATCGACCCGTGGACGAACATGTACCGCACAGCCCCGTACCGCGCATCGATCCTGAGAAAATCCGTGGCCGGCGCGTTGTCGCTGAAGATCAGCCTGTCGGAGTACCCCGTGCCGACGCGGAAGTATTCCCTGCCGAACTCCACGTTGAACCAGGAGAGGTCGGCGCGGAGGTGGGCTTCGGCGAAATCGAAGTAAGGGGAGTTGAGATCGTTGAACTTGACGTTGGAGCGCAGGCGTGGATCGGAGAGGGCGAAATTCCGGTCCCCGAAGAGCGTCCCATTGGTCACCTGCGCGAAATATCCCACCCGGTTCCCGACGGTGCCCCGCGCCCGGAACCCGTGCGTCTCGAACGTCGCGTGGGCCGGTCCGTACGTGTCACCCTCCCCCCGCCTGTGTTCCAGGGAACCGAGAAATTCCAGGTAGAGGGACGCCGTGCTGTCGGTGTAGTAGTAGAGATACTTTTCCTTTTCGGAGAACACATCCCCGACCGAGGCCGCGGGGGTGAACAACGTGTTGAGGAGCCCCGTCGACGCGGCGGGTTCATCCTCCCGTGCGATCTCGTGCGCGAACTCCCTCTCGAATTTTTCGAGGTACCCCGCTTCCGCTTCCGACAGGTCGGTCCGGTTCTCCGCCGCCAGGGCGAGGAGTTCGGCGACCCTCGATCTCGGGAGGGGAATCATCGTATTGCTGAACAGCGGCAGGATTCCCCGGACACCCAGCCGGTCGAGGAATTCATATACCTGGTTCGAGACGGGCACGTTCTCCACCTGGGCGAACCCCCGGGTGGCCGCCGGACCGAGGAAGGCCGTACAGAGTACGACCATCGCGGCCCGGGCCGGGAGAGACGCGGCGCGGCGGCGTTCACCGATGGACCGCATCAATGCCCCTTCCCCATGAGGACCACCGCGATGGTGTTGAGGAAAATCTTGAAATCCATCCTGAGCGACATGTTTTCTATATAATAGAGATCGTACTCCACTTTTTTCCGTACGTCGTCGACGCTCTCGTCGTATTTATGTTTCACCTGCGCCCAGCCGGTGATGCCGGGTCTGACCTTCAGCCTCCGCTTGTAGAGGGGGATTTCCTTCGAGAGCTGTTCGACGAAAAACGGCCGCTCGGGCCTCGGGCCGATGAGACTCATGTCGCCGTCGAGGACGTTGATGAACTGGGGAACTTCGTCGATGCGGAGGCGCCGCATCAGGCGCCCGACACGGGTCACGCGGGGATCCTCCTTGTTGGCCCAGACCGGTCCGGATGTCTTTTCGGCCCCCTCGTGCATCGATCTGAACTTGATGACCCGGAAATGCTTTTCGTCCTTCCCGACGCGGTCCTGCAGGTAAAAAACGGGCCCCCGGGAATCGAGCTTGATCGCGATCGCCACGAGCGCCCAGAAGGGAAAACCCACAGCCAGAATGACGAATGAGAGCGCGATATCCATCGTCCTTTTGACGACCTTCTCCCACGGCTGCATCAGCTGGGTGGAGATCTCGATCAGCGGAAAACCGTAGATCTGGTTCGTCCGCGCCTGGCCGCTGATGATGTCGTAGAGGTCCGGGATGATTTTCATGCTGACGTCCTGGCCATTGCACGCCGCGATGACCGAGAGCAGGCGGTCGTGGTCGGTGGAGTCGAGGGCGATCAACACGTCGCGTATTCCGAGGTTCCGGATGATGTCGGGGAGTGTCCCCACGTCCCCGACGACGGGGACGCCCCGTGAAAATTCCCCTCCGGTGTCCGGTGACATCGGGACAAAGCCGACCACATCGTATCCCAGGGCGGGATAGTGCTGGATCTGCTCGTAGAGTTTCGACGCCCTCGACTCGATCCCGACGATGATCGTGTTCCTCGTTCCGATGCCCGCGACGAGGAGGCGTCTGTGCATCGTATGGAGCAGGATCCGGCCCCCTCCGACGAACCCGAAAATCAGCAGCCAGTACACGAAGATGAGGAGCCGGGCGTATGTGGGGCCCCCGACCCCGTGGTCGTCGAAGAAGATCGCGAAGAAGAGCACCAGGACGCCGACCAGTGTCGCCCGGAAGGTGGTTGCGATCTCGTCGAACCGGGACTTCGGATACCACGAGCCGTACAGACCGAAGAGGAAAAAAATCACGACCCAGTAGACGCAGATCGCCGCCATCGGGAGAAGGTAATCCGGTTCCACGAGGTAGACGAGGAGGCCGCTCTTCACCCTGAACAGGTAGTAGATCGTCCACGCCATGTTGACGGTCACGATATCCACCAGAAAGGCGACCACCCTGGAAGAGAGTTTCACGATCTATCCCACAAGAAGATCTTTATAAATATTTTCAAGGGTGCCTGCTATCACGTTCCAGCCGTATTCCGACCTCACCGCGTCCCTGCCCTGCACGGACAGCCGCCGCCGGAGTTCCGGGTCCCTCAGGACGGCGACGACGGCCGCCGCGAAATCCGCCGGTGAATCCGCGAGCATCAGGTGCCTCCCGGGTTCAAGGGGAAGACCCTCCACCCCGATCGGCGTTGAAACGACCGGGATCCCGAGCGCCAGCGGCTCGAGCACCTTGTTCAACGTTCCGGCCCCGAACCGGACCGGGGCGACGGCGACCGTGCTGGCGAGATACTCGGCCCGGATATCCGGCACGAACCCGGTCACGGTGATGTTTTCCGAGGCGAGCTTCCGCACATTTCCCGGAGGATCCTTCCCCACAATATACAATTTCACGCCCGGAATCTCGCGCCGGATCAGGGGCAGGACCTGCCGTACGAAGTACCTGATTCCGTCGGTATTCGGGAAATACGAGAGGTTACCGG
>QJVY01000034.1 GCA_003235555.1 Ignavibacteria bacterium
ACGGCGTCACAGAGGACATCATCGCAGCACTGTCGAAGCTCGGCGGTCTCAAGGTCATCTCCCGGACGTCCGTCATGCAGTACAAGGGGACGAAGAAAACCATGCGCGTGATCGGCGGGGAGCTCGGAGTCCCGGCCGCCCTCGAAGGGAGCGTGCGGCGCTCGGGTGACCACGTCAAGGTCGTGGCGCAGCTCATCGACGTGGCCAGCGACGAACCCCTCTGGACGGAGACCTACGACAGGGAGCTGACCCAGGTGATCGCGATCCAGGGGGAGATCGCCAGAAACATCGCCGTCGCCCTCAAGGGGCAGCTGACGCCCGACGAAAAGGGAAAGTTCGAGTCGAGGCCGACGGAAAACTACGAGGCGTACAACCTCTACCTGTTGGGACGCTTTCACTGGAACCGGCGGAAGGGTGAGGATTTGTTGAAGGCGATCGGCTATTTCGAGGAGGCCATCGGCCTGGATTCCGGTTACGCCCTCGCGTACAGCGGCATGGCGGATTGTTACTCGCTCCTTCCCTGGTACGGCGCCTGGTCGCCGGCGGCGGCGGCGCCACCTGCGCGCCGGGCCGCCCGGAAGGCCCTCGAGCTCGACCCCGCCCTCGGGGAGGCGCACGCATCGATGGCGGCGGTCCAATGGTGGTTCGACTGGGACTGGAAAGGGGCAGAAGCCAGTCTCCGGGAGGCAATCCGCCTGTCGCCCAATTACGCAACCGCCTACCAGTGGCTCGGGCATTACCTGGCCGAGAGGGGGCGGGTCAAGGAGGGGAGAACCCTCATCCAGCGGGCGATCGAGCTGGATCCGCTCTCGCCGATCATCAACGTGAATTACGGCGACCTGATGTACTACGACAGAGACTACGACGGGGCGATCGCGCAGTACCGCCGCTCCCTCGAGATCGCTCCCGGGTTCACGCTTGCCAACGAGGAAATAGGACTCGCGTTTCTCAAAAAAGGAATGTATGCCGAAGCCATTGCGGAGCTCCGCGTCGCGGGCACTCCGGAGATTACGGCCGCCTACCACGCTCTCGGCCGGACGGCAGAGGCAGACAGCGTGATCGCCGTGATCCGCGATGACGTACGACGATCCGGCCGCAACCCGATGGACCTGGTGGCCGCGTATACGGGGATCGGGGACCTGGACGCCGCGTTCCGGTACCTCGACCAGGCGGTGGCCGAGCGCCGTCCGGACGTCGCCGAGCAGATCATCGTGGACCCGTATTACGATCCGCTCCGTGCGGACCCGAGAATCAACAAAGTTTTTTCTGAATTGGGAGCCGGCCAGTGATCGGACAGACGATATCACATTACAAGATCCTCGAAAAACTCGGCGAAGGGGGGATGGGTGTGGTCTACAAGGCCCGCGAAAGCTCGAGCGCGACGTCGCGCTGAAATTCATGCCGTCGGCCACCGAAATGTCGGACGCCGAACGGGGCAGGTTCCTCCAGGAGGCGAAGGCCGCCGCGCACCTGAATCACCCGAGCGTCTGCACCATCCACGGCATCGAGGAACACGACGGGTTGATGTTCATCGTCATGGAACATATCGAAGGGGGAACCCTCCGCGGAAAACTCCCGATCAAGGATATCGATGACGCCCTCGGCATCGCGATCCAGGCGGGTGAAGCCCTCCGGGAAGCGCACTCGAAGGGGATCGTGCACAGGGACATCAAGTCAGACAACATCATGCTGACGTCCGCAGGCCGCGCGAAGGTCATGGATTTCGGGCTTGCCAAACTTCGCGGCTCGGTCAAGCTGACGAAGACCTCGACCACGGTCGGAACGATCTCGTACATGGCACCCGAACAGATCCAGGGTGGAGAGACCGACGCGCGTTCGGACATCTTTTCCTTCGGCGTCGTGCTGTTTGAAATGTTGACCGGCATGTACCCCTTCCGCGGCGAGCACGAGGCGGCCATCATGTACTCGATTCTCAACGAAGCGCCCGGTTCCCTCCCGAAATTGCGCGCGGACATTCCAGCGGGGCTTCAGAATGTCATCGAACGGGCCCTCCAGAAGAACCCCGAACAACGCTACGGCTCGATGGACGAGATGCTCTCGGACCTGAAAAAGATCGCCACCGGGGGGATGGCAAAGAAGTCCACCACCACGTCCATCGCGGTTCTCGCGTTCGGCGACATGAGTCCGCAGAAGGACCAGGATTACCTCTGCGAAGGTCTCGCCGAGGAACTGATCAACGCCCTGACCAAAATCAAGAGCCTCAGGGTGACGGCTCGGACCTCCGCATTCGCCTTCAAGGGCAGGCAGATGGACATCCGGGAGATCGGCACAAAACTCAACGTCGAGACGATACTCGAGGGGAGCATCCAGAAATCGGGCAACCGCCTGCGGATCACCGCGCAGCTCATCAACGTCTCGGACGGATACCACCTCTGGTCGGAACGTTTCGACCGGGAAATGAAGGACGTGTTCGAGATCCAGGACGAGATTACCGCGAGCATCGTCGAAGCCCTCAGGCTGGTCCTCACGGGGAAGGAGAAAGAGGCAATCGCCGTCGCGCAGACCCCGGAGATCGAGGCATACGAATATTACCTCCGGGGGCGGAAACACTTCGCCCGTTTCGGCAATAAATACGAGGAGGCGATCGAAAATTTCAGGAAGTCCATCGGGATCGATCCGAATTACGCGCTCTCCTGGTGCGGACTGGCCGACGCCTATTCCATGAGGTATCTCTACTGGGAGGGGACAGAAGCGAACCTGGCGGAGGCCGAGAAGGCGAGCCGGAGGGCGGTGGAATTGAACCCGGACATGGCCGAAGCCCATGCCGCACTCGGATACGCCCTGTCGCTGCGGAAAAATTATGAAGAATCGGACCGGGAATTCGAGCTGGCCATCAGCCGGAATTCCCGGTTGTACGACGCATATTATTACTATGGACGGACCTGCTTCTCGCGGGGAGAGTTCGCCAAGGCGGCTAAATTGTTCGACGAAGCGATGAAAATCCGTCCCGAGGATTACCAGGCCCCGGCCATCGCGACGGCTGTCCACAGTGCCCTGAACGATAAGAAACGATACTGGGAACTGCTCCGACTGGTGGTCGAGAACGGGTTGCGCAGGGTGGAAATCGATCCGGAGGATGCGCGGGCCCACTACATGGCCGGGACGGCTCTCTATCGGCTCGGTGAGAGGGAAAGGGGTGAAGGTGTGATCAAGCATGCCCTCAAGCTCGAACCCGGGAATGTGGGTACCTGGTACAACACCGCCTGCATGTACTCGAACGAGGGGGAGAAGGATAAAGCGATCGCTCACCTGAAAAAGGCTGTCGAACTCGGATTCAACCACAGGGAATGGATGGAGAAGGACCCCGACCTCAACAACATCCGTGACGATCCCCGGTTCAAAGAAATTCTCTCATCGGTGACATAACCATGATCGGACAGACCATATCACACTACCACGTTCTTGAAAAACTCGGCGAAGGCGGGATGGGTGTGGTGTACAAGGCCCGCGACACCAAGCTCGACCGGGATGTGGCGTTGAAGTTCCTCCCCGAATCGGTCGAGGCCGCGTCGGGGGAGATGGGCCGTTTTGTCCAGGAGGCGAAAGCGGCCGCCGCGCTCAACCATCCGAACATCTGCACGGTGTACGGCATCGAGGAGGCCGACGGCAAACATTTCATCGCGATGGAGTTCGTCGACGGCCAGTCGCTGCAGGAGAAGAAGGCCTCACTGACCGCGAAGCAGGCGCTCGACATCGCCGCGCAGGCCGCCGAAGGGCTCGCCGCCGCCCATGAAAAAGGCATCGTCCACCGGGACATGAAACCCGAGAACATCATGATCCGCAAAGACGGCCGCGCACAGATCATGGACTTCGGCCTGGCAAAGCTCCAGGGCGCGTCGCGCCTCACGCGGGCGGGCTCGACCGTCGGGACGGTGGGGTACATGTCCCCGGAACAGGTGCAGGGTCAGGACACCGACCACAGGACCGACATCTTTTCCCTGGGGGTAATCCTCTACGAACTCTTCGCAGGGCAGTCGCCGTTCAAGGGCGTCCACGAGACCGCCATTATTTATGAAATCGTCAATGTCGAGGCGCCCCCCATCTCGCCGCTAAAACCGGACATCGACCCGGAACTGGAGCGCCTGATCCTCGAATGCCTGGAAAAGGACCCGCAGGACCGCTGCCAGTCGGCGGCGGAGCTGGCGAGGAACCTGAAGCGGCTCAAGCGGGAATCCTCCAGGTCTCGGATCGCCTCCAGGGTGCAGGCGGCCGTCCCGGCGGGTGGATCGGCAAAAGAAGAGGCCCGGAAAACGCTGGGCCGGTGGAAAACCGCAGCGATCGCCCTGTTGGTTGTCTCCATTGCCGCGATCGGCGCTGTAGCGTTCCTCATGACATCGTCCGGGAAAGCCCCGGACCTTGCGTCATACCGGTACACGCCGTTCGAAACCGACGGGATTAATTTTTCCGCCCGCTGGTCTCCGGATGGCAAATCGATT
This sequence comes from Ignavibacteria bacterium, assembly GCA_003235555.1. Classification (GTDB taxonomy): domain Bacteria; phylum Bacteroidota; class Ignavibacteria; order UBA10030; family SZUA-254; genus SZUA-254. Next base: position 4,458 of record QJVY01000034.1, read on the forward strand.
GCCTACGTCAGGGCTTACCAGGGCTCGTCACAGCTGCGTCTCCGGACCATCGGGAACCCGCGATCCACCCTCCTGGCGACCCTGGACGATCTGCGTAACCTGCAATGGGCTCCCGATGGCAATTCACTCTATTTCATCTCCGACGGAAGATTCCGGAACGTCGGCCTCGCCGGGGGATCCCCGAAGGAAGTCATGCCGACCAGGACGTTTTACGCAGGCGTGGCCCCGGACGACAAGCAGGTGGCATTCTGGGCGTTCGCGAAAAACGTCGACTCCACGTTCGGGGATTCATCCACCGTGTTTATTTCCTCCACCGGTGGAGAGAGCCCCCGCAGGTACCTGCCCGATCCGTTCAAGTATGCCGGCAGCTTCAGCCCCGACTGGATCAGTTTTTCTCCGGACGGCTCGAAAATCGGGCTGACAATATACGGCCCGCGAAGGGTGGAATTCTGGATCCTGCCGTGGCCGGACGGACCGGACGCACACCCGAAAAGGGTCTTTGAGAGCAGGAATTTCCTGTCTCCGCCCTTTTTCGAGTGGCTGCCCGACTCGCGCCGCATCCTCCTCAACGACCAGGGCGATGTGTGGATCGCGGACACGGAGGATGAGACCGTCCGGCGACTTACCACCTCCCCGTTTCAACAGGGAATCTCATCACTCTCTCCGGACGGGAAACGTCTCATCGTTTGGGTCAGTACGACCAACCACGACATCGTGGAGCTTCCCTTCGACGGTTCGCCCCTGCGGCCCTTCACCGCGACCTCCGTCAGTGAATACTCGGCGACACTCTCGGCCGACGGCTCCCTGATGGCCTATGTCACGGAAAAATCGGGTACTCCGGAACTCTGGATGGAAGACAGGGCCGGAAACGACCGGCCGATCGTGACGC
>QJVY01000115.1 GCA_003235555.1 Ignavibacteria bacterium
CAACGGTGGCTGAGTTCGTTCCTCGTGCTGTCGAGCGTCGTCAGCTGCACCGGCTGGCCGCCCGCCGCCGCCACCCTGAAGAGCGGATCGAAAGCACCCGGCGTGAAGACGATCACTCCCTCCCGGTTCCACGTACCCCCCCGGCCCGCCGGCGCGTCGCAGATGGTCAGCGTCGGGCCTCCCCGCGCGTCGATCTTCTTGAGTTTTCCCCCCGAGAAATACGCGATCGTCCGGCTGTCCGCCGACCAGAAGGGATACTCCGCATTCTCAGTGCCCTGAAGCGGAATGGCTTCGAGCGCGTTGAGCGGCCGGGCATACAGGCGGCTGGTCCCGGTGGAATCGATCGCGACGAAGGCGACCGTGGCCCCGTCCGGTGAGATCGTCAGGTGCCCCCCGACCGTCATGCTGAATTCGGCTTTGTCGGGGGGAAGGATCAGCGAACGTGCAACCTGTTTCCCGGATGTACCGGGCGTGGAGAGATAATGCCATGCGATGGCCGCGACGGTCGACAACAGCAGCACTCCCGCGAGGATCCAGGGAAGCGTAGTCCGCCTGGCCGCGGGCGCGGCAGGCATGGTCCCGGAACCCGGGGCTGCCATCTCTCCGGATCCGGGCACCGCCACCATACCCGATGCACGGGCATCGAGCATACCGGAACTCTGTGCGTCCATCTGTGCGGACCCGCTGCCCGGCATCTGTGCCGGACCGGTGTACGCCGGCCTCGCTGCGGTGATGCGGCTTACCCTCTGCCGGCTCGACTCGCGCTTGATGCGTCGCAGGTCGCGCCCCACTTCGGCAACCGACTGGCAGCGTTCGCGCGGGTCCTTCTCCATACAATCCAGGATGATGGCGTCGAGCCCCGGTTCGATGTCTGTCCGCACCGCCGACATCGGGGGCGGGTCCACGTTGACGATTTCATAGGCGAGCGCCGTCTCGTGCACGCCCCTGAAGGGAAGCTGGCCGGTGAAGAGTTCGTACAGCACGACGCCGAGGGAAAAGATGTCCGAGCGGTGGTCCACGTCGAGCCCCTGGATCTGCTCGGGCGACATGTACCCGGCGGTCCCGACGGTGCTCCCCTGTTTCGTGAGCCGCGTCGCGGTCCCGCGGAGTTTCGCCAGGCCGAAGTCCATCACCTGCACGATACCGTCCTTCCGGATCATGATGTTTTCCGGCTTGATGTCCCGGTGGACGATCCCCTTTTCATGCGCGGCGGCGAGGCCGTCGGCGATCTGGATGCCGATCTCAACCGCCTGTTTCGCCGAGACGGGCGCGCTGCCGCCCGGGCCGGCCATCCGGCTCCGCAGGGTCTGTCCGTCCACGAACTCCATCACCATGAACATCTGCTTCCCGTCGGGGGTGTCGTGATCCTGGATGTCGATCACCGAGCAGACGTTCGGGTGGTTCAGGGCCGCGGCCGACTGCGCCTCCTGGATGAATCGTGCCTTGTCGTTTTCAGAGGCCGCGAGGTGCGGGGGAAGGAATTTGAGCGCGACGTCCCGGTTGAGTTTGGTGTCGCGGGCCTTATAGACGACGCCCATCCCCCCCTCGCCGAGTTTCTCGAGGATGTGATAATTCGCAATGGTGGATCCGATCATGTGTATTCGTCCTATTCGAAGAGATTGTCGATCATGACGAGCTTGCCGCGGGATTGCCGGTTGATGAAGACGATTTGCCTGCCGTCGGCGGTCACGTCCAGAAGTCTTGTGTTGGTGAGGCCGGGAAAGCTGCCCGGGAGGTCCTTCGACGAGCCCTCCGGGAGTGCGAATCGTTGCACGACGCCCCCGGGTGTGAGATGGTAGGCAACCTGGTATGCCGGCAGAACCATGAAGTACCCGGGCGCGTCGCTGAACAGCCGGCTCTTCCCCGTTTTTCCGTCGAGGATCGACATGTTTGGTCCGGCGCCGATGCGACTTACGACCGTGTACCTGCCGTCCCTGAGGGGGAGCGCAACGAGACTGTCCTGCAGGATCTGTACAGGCGCTCCTCCCGCGATCTTCACGCGGAAGGACCGCGGCGGATCCCAGACCATGATCTCGTCCTCATCGATCCACCGCAGGTCCCGGCCGAAACAGAGCGCCCGCGGCGCCGAACCGCCGCCGATATCGAGCACGTAGATCCGTGTCGAGTCGTCGGGTTCGAGCGGTCGGTGTCCGCGAAAGCCGATGTGCTTTCCGTCCGGAGAGAAGAGCGGATAATCCGCGACCTCGTTTCCGAAGGTCAGCTGGCGGCGGCCGCCGCCGTCCCTGTCCATCATGTAGAGGTGGCTCTGTGTCGAGACGAAGCCCTGTTCGCTGGCCATGGAGTAGGCGATCATCCGGCCGTCGGGCGAGACGCAGAGACTCGTGATGTTCTGGTCGTCGGAGGTGAGCTGGCGGAGGTTCGTCCCCTCCCCGTTTGAGGTCCAGATGTTCCCGATGTTCTGGTTCTGGTAATAGAGGAGTATGTTCCCGTCGTTGGAGACGTTCACCCCCAGGTCGGGACCGGCGCCCTTCGTGATCTGGACTTCCTCCCCGCCGTCTTCCGGGACGGCCCAGATGTTCGTGTTTCCGGATTTCGAGGACGAGAAGACGATCATGCCGCGCGACGTCCAGTAGACCTCGTCGAGATTCTTCCCGTCGTGCGTGAGCTGTTTCTCTTCGTGGGTCCGGAGGTCCACCGTGATCAGCTCCGAGGTCCTGTCCGAAAAATTCCGGATCCACGCGATGGAATGACCGTCAGGGGACCAGGAGAACGAAAAATTCCCCCCGTTGAAGGCCGTGTCGACGAACTCGACCCGCTTGTCGGTGCCGTCGGGTTTGATGCTGAACACCCCACGGTGGTTTTGATCGACCTGGCCAAAGTACCCGATCCGCGAGCCGTCGGGATTCCAGTAGGCGGCAATCGCTGTGTCAAGGATTTTCCTGCCGACCCCGCCGTTCGAAGAGACGACGCAGAGCTCGGGGATCCAGCCGGTTTTCGGAGTCCGGGTGTAAAGGATCTGGCTGCCGTCCGGTGAGATGTCGGCACCCAGCCACCTGTTCGGCGGCGCAGGGGCGGAATCGAACGTCACCCGGCGTGCGTCACCCCCGGCGTTGTGCATCCAGTAGAGGTCCCATTTCCCTTCGGCGTCCGCGGCAGGGAAAACAATGTACTTGCCGTCTCCGGAGAGGCCGGGATACTGGAACACCGTGAAGGGCATCTGGATCGTTCTGAAGGTCATCGCCGGGTTCAGTTCGGGGACGGACGACCGCGTCAGCATGAACACCGCCGCGGCGATGACGACGATCCCCGCGGCAATGGAGCCATAGAGGAGGCCCCGACCCCGTGACCCCGGCGTGGTCACCGCCGGGCCGGGAACGGGAGCCTCCGCCGGGTGTGACCCCGCGGGGGCTGCTCCGGGCCTGTCGACCGGATGCGTGCGGCTGACGCGCGAGGTCTTCTTCTGCGATCGGCGGAGTTCGCTCACCGCGTCCTGCATGGTCTGGTAGCGGTCCGCGGGGTCTTTCTCCAGGCACCGCTGGATGAAGTTCACGACGATCGGCGAAAGGCCCGGTAGCAGCGTGCCGATGTCCTGCGGCTCTTCGTTGACGATCGAGTACACCATCGCCGCCTCGTGTTCCCCGCGGAAGGGCAGCTTCCCGGTCAGCATTTCAAACAGCAGCACGCCGAACGAAAAGATGTCGCTCCGGTGGTCCACCTCGCCGCCCTGGATTTGTTCCGGCGCCATATATCCCAGCGTCCCCACCGTGCTGGAGGTCTTCGTGAGCTTCAGCGAACCCTTCAGCTTCGCGAGGCCAAAATCCATCACCTTCGCCTCCCCTCTGGAGGTCAGCATCACGTTGTCGGCCTTGATGTCCCGGTGGACGATGCCCTTCGAGTGCGCCTCCCTGAGCGCCTCCCCGATCTGGACCGCGATCGTGACCGCGTCGTCGGGGTTCGCGTACGGAATCTTCTCGCGCAGCGTCCCCCCCTCGATGTATTCCATGACCATGAAGATCGACGCGCCGCCCTCCTCGACCCCGTGGATCGTGCAGATGTTCGGGTGGTTCAGCGCCGCGGCGGCCTTCGCCTCCTGCAGGAAGCGTGCCTTCTCGGTGTCGCTCTGCTTTACCCTCTCGGGGAGGAACTTCAGCGC
>QJVY01000011.1 GCA_003235555.1 Ignavibacteria bacterium
GTTTTAAAGGACGGGCGCGTAATATTTGCGGAACCCTATTATCATACCACCATTTCCGAGCCTTCAGACTTTATCTTCGTTATCGGTGAGCAACATAACGTTCGAGGGAACTCCTCAAGAGAAATGTCTGCTCAGATATCCGTCTCGGAATTCGACTCCCTGCTTGCTGTCCCTAAAATGCGGGATGGTTCTACTGATAGTGAATTGGTGTACTGGATATCGGATTCGACCTATATTCAATTTAACCAGACCAACGCTTATCATATTACACCAAAAGATGGTGTGGGATACTGGTGTTTGGGTCGGGTTGAAGACCGGAATGAGAAAATAATTTATGCAGGAATGATTCCCTTCGATGAAATAGAAGAAATTAATGTAGATTATTTTTCTTTAACGAAAACTATCATTGGAGCCACTCTCGGTGGAGCCGTATTTTTATTTTTTGTAGTGATGGCACTTGCGACAAACGGGTTGGGTTCCCCTTGGTAGGATTAATCACCCGGTCCGGGCGCCCGGAAGGGAGCAGATTATGGTCTCTCGCGGAGGGAATACAAAATACCGACGTCATAGCCGAGGATGGTCACGTCAGACTCCTCCCGCCGGAGCCGGAGCCGGCGGAGTGAAATTTTCACCACCATCCCCGGATCGCCGGCTTCAAGGGACATCTCTTCGACCGGAATTTCGACGTGCTCCCCGAATCCGTGTTCGGCAAGAAGTTTTCTGGCAAGGGGCATCAGCCCGACAGTCACCGAATCCTCCACCCCCGCCCCGGCGGAAAGGGTGACAGTAAGCGTGTCGAGCCCGGGGCTGACCCGGTAGGCCGCCCCGGCGGAGGGGAAACTCCCCGTCATCTCCGTCCCGCCGATGTAGCGGGGGCCGATCATCCTGTCGTACCGGCCGATGTCGGCGACGCTCGCCGGATCGGCGATAAACGTCACGGTCCCCATCCTGACATTCACCCCGCCCGCCGCGAATTCGATCCCCAGCAGGGCCGCAACGTCCCGGGGGTTTTTCATTTTTTTCCCGCCACCGTCCGGTGCCCTGTCCAGGTCCTCGCTGAACCAGGGCCTGATACGGTCATAACCATGGACGGAGTACAGATACCGGATGATGGAGCTGATCTGAGACCTGTCGGCGAGCGGAACGGTGTCGCGGGGAGCCACCACCATTCCGTCCGCGAACATCGAATTTTTTTCGAGGAGCAGCCTCAGCCTCCCGACCTGGCTTGTCTCCGACACCCCGAATGCTCCCCATGGCCCGAACGACGAGAACACGGCGAGGAGGCAGAGTGAGGCGGGGATCGCCCTGATGTTCTTGTTCTTCCCGATCAGGAAATAGAGGACGATGCCCGCGAGCCAGAACCCCAGGATCATTCCGAGGTACCTTTCCTCGGTGATCCCGTATTCCGATACCCTCCTCCACATGGCAAGGACCAGCATCACCACCATCGGGATGACGCTGACGAAGAACCACCGCCACGCGGTTCGGATCCAGGAGTATTCCCCGCGATCCCGGAGCGGGTGAACGAGGATCATCAGCAGCAGACCCGCCGCCGCGTAACCGAGAATGAGTCCGCTCACCCATCCCCTCGGCCACGACCATTCGACCACGATCTTCACCATGTAGGCATAGAGGATGGTGAGATAGACGAGGAGGATCGGGAAGAGAATGAATTGCACGAACGTCCTGAGTACCCTGTGGAACCCCGTCAGGGCGTCCAGAGCTTCGAGGTCTTCCGGCACGCCCGCGAGGAATATCCATGTCGTCACGATCCCGACGATGAAGACCCACAATTCGAAATACCGTTTCTCCGGAACGTAGATCCCGAACAGATTGTCGAGCGCGGCAACGGCGATGGAGAGTCCCGCGTAGAGGACCATCGAAAAAAGGAAGGCGGTGACGGCTTTCACGCAGACGGAGATGTTGAAGTGCCAGAACGCGTTCAGTCCCCCTTTCCCGGCAAAGGGCGCAACCGCTGCGAAGAGATGAAGCCCCACGGCCAGCAGGAGGAGGCGTGCAAGGTGATACTCCGGACCCGCGGGGAGATCCCTCGGGACCGTCAGGGCATACACGGCGAGGAGGACCGCCGCGGCGGCGAGCACCCCGGAAAACACCGTCCTCCCCCACTTCTTCGTTTCCGAAATGAGCGTCAGGGCGGTGAACAGGGGCATTCCCAGGAGCGCCGCGAAGAGGATTTTATAGAGCACCGTCGGCTGTGGTGGTCCCCCGTGCTCGATGAGAACGAGTGCGACGACGGTCCCCAGCAGAGAATTGAGGATGACGGCCGGGAAGCGCAGAAACGTCCTGCCGGATGCGTGCAGCAGCTCCCGGAGTGAGGGCAACCTCATGAAGTCCCCGGGCGCCGGCCGCCGGTCGGGGGAAGAGGCCGGGACCGGAACTGTCCGGCACCCCCGGACCAGTGGGGGACGGTATGATCGGAGTTATCCACCGAGGGAAGTAATATGGAAATACATGCGCTTTTAAACAAGGGACCCGGGCGGGGTAGCGGCGGAGACCGAACTGAAGAGAAAATGAATAAAACAGGAAACGAGTGGAATATGCGTGGTTGCAACCGTAAGATCAAGCGGGTCTATGAGTTACAACGGCAGGTCCCGGGCTCACGATCCCCGGAGAACGCGTTTGGAGATATACATTTCAATCGTCAGGCACGACGATCTCACGCCGTGCTTCAGCGGGGGGTCGCAAGCTGATTCCTCCGTTGCTCTTATCGGTTTCCGGAAAAAGAAAGATCATTTTCCCGCCGGTCGCCTGTTTCTTTTCACCGAAAATAATGTTATGATCATACTAAGAGGCACATCGTTTATAGTCGATCGACCGACTACCGGTCATCCACGATCGACCGCACATCAGACAAAAAAAAATCCCGGCCCAACTCGGCACCGGGGTGTTCAATATTCTCTATCTCATACTGGCATCGCATTTCTATGGCCTTGAAACCTACCAGACTTCCGGCATCGACGGAATCCCTCGAGAGCGTCGAGGGAAGAGAAGCCGATCAGAGCAAGCTCCAGGCGATTCCCCCGATCCGCTGGATCATGGTGGGATATTTCTTCTGGGTCGGAATTTTCCTCGGCGCACTCATCATGCACGCCGCGACGGGATACTGAACCAGGCCTCCCCTCCCCCTCCTATCTCAGCAGTATCAGTTTCAACGACCGGCCGGTGACGGCCTGTCCCGGCCCCGCGTACTCCATCCGGTAGAAGTACACACCGCTTGCGGCGTTCCGTCCGTCGTCGTCGGTCCCGTCCCAGACCGTCCGGTGGTAGCCCGCTCCCCGTTCCTCGCTTTCGATCAGCGTGCGGATCTTTTCCCCCAGCACCGACCAGATCGACAGACGCACCACCCCCCGTTCGGGGAGTCCGTAAGTGATCGTCGTCGTGGGATTGAAGGGGTTCGGGTAGTTCTGCCCCAGGATGAACGATTCGGGGAGCCCGTCGCCCGGACCGGTCGGAACATCGGTGAGCGTCTTGATCTGCGTCCATTTGGCGATGGCTGCGTCGGCGTTGGCCTGCAGATCCGCCAGGCTGTTCCCCGCGACGAGGGCGAAACCGACGCGCCGTGTGGCGCCGGTGTCGATCGTGAACGGCCCGGAGGAAACGACCGAATGGACGTCGCCCAGCGTAGTGTCCCCGACGATCCCGCCGGCGAGCCACGCCCACTTGGCCGCCCGCGAGAGATCCAGGGAGAATGAATTGAAGAGCGCACGGAACGACGCCGCACCCTCCAGGGCGACAACACCGCAGTAGACCGTCGGTCCCGCAGTGTCGTACCAGGCGTAGGCCAGCCCGCGCGCAGCGTCGAAATTCGTCTTGTTGTTCTCGAAATACGACGGGGGGTTCGTCAACGAATTCGAATAAACGTCCCAGTCCATAAAGAGACCCGCGTAGAAATTGGCGAGGGTCGCTCCGGAAACGTTCCTGATGTCGTACATCGTGATGACGTAATCGTCATCCGGGGCCGAGGCGTAGGCGTAGGAGTTCATCATCACCCTGACGCCCAGCCTGTTCGTCACCGGGGCCGTTGAATCGGTGAAATATGTGCTGCCCTCCTCGTCCGCCACCGCCCCGGGGCCCCCCATGTTGTACGTCAGCGTGGAGGAAAAATCAGCGTCCTGCGTCCCGCCGGCATTTCTGATGACATTCACCAGCTTCGTGGCCGATGTCCCCATCAGGAGCCCTCCCTCGAAGAGCTGGTTGTCGTTGTTGAAAACGAATCCCACTCCCTGCGTGTTGTCTGGAAAATTTTGAAATCCGATCCTACCATTGTTCGTCAGCGTCGTCAAGACGTTGTTAACGGTATGGGTAGCAAATGTCGGGTTGAAGAGCATCGTGAACTGCTGACGGTCGGCGTATGAGCCGTCTGTGATATCGATGGTGAACGTCACGATCTTCAGGGGGGGGATACCGGGTTGAACGCGGATCCTGAAAGGAGTAGCGAAATTGTTCACGCTCCCGAGCGTCGGGATGGCCCCGGGCAGGAAGCCGCCGGCCGTCACGGTCACCGAGGGGTCCGTCGATGTCAGCGTGATCGTCGTCCCCGATGATGTCGGAATGAGATAATTCGTGAAGTCCATGTAGATGTCGACGTCCTCGTTCACCTCGAAGACCCCGTTGTTGTTGCCCCCGGCGGAGTCCTTTGCGTAAAAGCTCGTCATCCGGACCGACGGCCAGTTTTCGGTGAGGGCGCGGTAAGCGTTCACCCTCCCCTTGCCCAGCTTGTACCTGTAGGTTAGGTTGGCGGTGTAGATATCGTCACAGGTCACCCTGACCTGTTCGGCAACCTGGGCGGCCGTGTACGACGGGAACTGAGCCCGGACGAGCGCCGCCACGCCGGCGACCAGTGGCGTCGACATCGACGTCCCCGAGTTGTACGCGTAGGTGCTCGGATAATAGGTGCTCCAGATCAGCGAGGAGCCGGACCCCTGACCCCCGGGAGCGCAGACGTCCACCCGTTCATTGTAGGACGAATAGGTCGTCTTGAGGTCCGCGTTTTGCTGGGTTGCCGCCACGGACACCACGTTGTCGTAACTGGCCGGGTACTGCAGTTCCGCGGCCGAACCGGTGTTTCCCGCCGCCGCCACGATCACCGCGCCGAGGGACGCGGCAAAGTTGATGATATCCTGCTCGGTCTGCGAATAGCCGGACCCTCCCCAGCTCATGCTGATGACGTCCGCGCCCGTCTCCGCGGCATAGACGACGCCCTGATATCCCGCGATGATGTACGGTGAACCGCCAGGACCGCGCGTGTCGTTGTCGGCGGTGACCTTTACCGGCAGGATCCTCGTGTGGAACCCCGCCCCGGCGATGCCCCTGTTGTTGTCGGGGACACCGCAGGCGATTCCCGCGACGTGGGTCCCGTGGGCGTTGTTGGCCGCCGTGGGGACCGGAAGGTTGTCTCCGGCCGGCTCGAGGTAATCGGCGCCGCCGAAGTCCCATCCCTGCCAGTCGTCGATCTGACCGTTTCCGTCGTCGTCGATACCGTTGTTGCGTTTGTTCCCGCCCATTCCGTCCGGTCCGTCCTCGCCGGGGTTGATCCACATGTTCGCCTGCAGGTCCGGGTGGTCGGACTGGACGCCGGTGTCGATGAATCCGATCACGACGTTCGAATCCCCCATCGAAACGTCCCAGGCACTGTCGGCATAAACGGTCCGGATATACCACTGAAGGTTGAAAGTCGAATCGTTGGGGACGTACGAGCCCACGTCCGAGAGGGGATAGATGAACCAGGGTTCGGCGTACTCCACCCCGGGAATCGACGAGATCTCGGCGGCGGCGACGAACGGGTCGACCGGGGCCTCGTACCGGAGGACGTAGAACCGTGAGAGTTCGGCTGTGGCGGCTGTCTGCTTTCCCGCGCCGGAGGGAAACATCCGTTCGCTTCGGCGGACCTGGAGCGTCGAATTCAGGATCCGGGACAGACCGGACGGTGCGGACGGGGCCGTCGTGGACGGGTCTCCCGCAAACTTGACGATCACCCTGTCGGGCAGATAGAGACTGTTCTCCGGTGTCTTGGGAGAGACCCCGGGAGGGTGCGCGGACACCCGGGCACGGGCGTTCCCCGCGCCGGTCGCGCCGGACCCGGCCGTCGGAAACACGAGCGGGGAGAGGAGAAGGGTTGCCCCGAGGAGACGGAGGAACAGGGATGGTGATAGCACACGTACAGTCTGAAAACGCATCGTCATACTCCGGAATAAACTGCCAGGTGATTGTTTTAATGTAAAAAACTTCCCGGGGAAGAACAAGGTCATCTGTAGAGGGCGTGACGGCGGATATACTCCTCCACCGGGGCCGGGACCATGTAGCGGATCGATTTGTTGAACTTCACCCTCCGCCGGACATCGGTGCCGCTGATGCCGACCTGTGGGACCGTCACGACCGAGGCGCGCTCCAGAAGTCCCGACCGCTGCGGGGGGGGGTCGAACCCCGGCCGGGTCAGCACCACGAGGTCGGCCAGCTCGAGGATATCCGCGGGAGATTTCCATCCCCCGAAATCGAAAAGGTTGTCGGCCCCGATCAGGAGTTTCAACTTCGACCCGGGACGCAGGAGCGCAACCTCCCTGAGCGTGTCCACGGTGTAGGACGTCCCTCCCCTCTGCATCTCCAGGTCCGACACCTCGAAACCGCTGTTCCCCGCCACGGCGAGCCTGGTCATCTCGAGGCGGTCCCGGGCGGGGGCGAGCGACTGCACCCCCTTGTGCGGGGACTGCGCGGCCGGGATGAAGAGGACGCTGTCGAGGCGGAGCGTGTCCCTCACGCTCTCGGCGACGATGAGGTGGCCGCAGTGGGGGGGGTTGAAGGTGCCTCCGAAGACGCCGACGGTCATGCTTCCGCCTTTTTCAGCCGGTATTTTTTCTCGAGAGAACGGAAGACGGCGCTGGTCAGGCGGGGGTAGTCGGGGCCGGACGGTTCCATCGCGGAGATGCGGCGGCGGAGCAGGTCGATCGCCTCCGGCGATTCGACCAGGAACAACGGATCGGTCGGATAGAGGTGCACGTCAAGTTCACAGAGCTTTGCGAGGATTCCGCCCGTGCCGACCCCGTGGTGACCGTCCCCCCTGAACAGTGAAGGATGGTTCGCCTTCAGCGCGAGCAGCCCGGCCCGCCCCCCCGGGGCGGGAGCGACGACGACAGCGTCGTCGTCGGTACCCAGGAGGTCGATCGCGCGCGAGATCATCTCTGCGCCGATCAGCGGGTTGTTATCGAGGACCACCACGACCCGGTGGTAATATTCGAGGAATGCGTGTTCGATTGCCAGGCCCGCGACGGCGGAGAAATCACCCGGTGGCATGTCGATGATCCTGACCGAATCGTGCGGTCGGGAAAACCTGGACCCGGGAAGGTACCGTTCGTCACGGTAGACGAGGACGTCCGCGTCGGGGACTTCCACGGCGCGGTTGACGATGTCGCCGAGCGCGGCGTGAAAAATCGCGTCGAGGTCGTCCCAGGGGAGCGCGGCGAACGGCGCGTCGGCGGCCGAGCGCGGTATCTCCGGCGTCCGTGCGAACAGGAGGACGGCGTTCTGGTTTTTCATGGTGAGGGTTGCTCCTGCCTGCCCGCCTCGGAATCCTCGGAGAGCTTCCGGACTTTGACCTGACGGATACGCCTCTGCCCTTTTTTCGTGACGGTGAACTGCAGGTTGCCGTACTGGATCACCTCGTGGTTCTCCGGAATCCGGCCGCTCACCTGGAAGAGGAAACCACCGACGGTGTCGTACTCCCCGTCCTCGGGAATCTCCGTCCCGAATTTCTCCCTGAACTTCTCGTTGAAGTCCTTGATCTGTACCCGGCCGTCGACCAGCGTCGCATTCTGGGCCACCTGTTCGAACTCCTTCATGACCTCGTCGTATTCGTCGTGAATTTCGCCGACGATCTCCTCGAGGATGTCCTCGATGGTCACGAGGCCGAGGGTCCCCCCGAACTCGTCGACGACGATCGCCATCGTGATCTTCCGCTGCTGGAGGTCCCTCAGCAGCTTGCTGATTTTCAGGGTGCCGGGGAGGAAATACGCCGGCCGGATGATGTCGTCGAGGACGATGAGATCGCGGTGTTCAATGAGGCTGATGAGGTCCTTCGTGTGGATGATGCCGAGGACGTTGTCGACGCTCTCCCGGTAGACCGGCATGCGGGAGTATCCCTCCTCCGTCACGACGCGGATCAGTTCCTCCCTCGTGATGGTGTGGTCGATGGCAACCATGTCGGGACGCGGCACCATGATCTCCTTTGCGACGGTCTCGGAGAACTCGAAGATGCTCGTGATGAGTTCTTTTTCGGTCTCGTTGATGAGGCCGCTGCGGGCCCCCTCCCTGACGATCATCTCCAGTTCCTCCGGGGAGTGCAGCAGTTCCTTGGTGGAGGCCGGCGGAATTCCGACCGCGCGGAGGAAGAGGTTCGCCGCACCGTTCAACACGTAGATCGCCGGCCTGAAGACGCGGTAGAAGAGCTGGAGCGGCAGGGAGACGAAGAAGGTCGTGGACTCCGGGTAGCGGATCGCGAGGGACTTCGGAGCGAGCTCGCCGATGACGATGTGCATGAACGTCAGCAGGGCGAAGCTGGTGCTGAAGGCGATGGCATGGACCAGCCCCGGATCGGTGACCCCGAGGAGGGCCAGAGGTTCTTCGAGCATCGAGGCGAGGATCGGTTCCCCGGCCCAGCCGAGGGCCAGGCTGGCTAACGTGATCCCGAGCTGTGTGGCGGAGAGGTACGCATCGAGGTGGTCGACGATATGCTTGGCCAGCCCCGCCCCCCGGTGCCCCGATTTGAGGTGCTGGGCGATCTGCGTCGAACGGACCTTGACGATGGCAAACTCAGCGGCGACGAAAAACCCGTTCGCCAGGACCAGCAGGAGGAGGAAGAGAAGGTTGCCGATGACCTCCGCAAAGCCCATCGTCACGACGATTCCTCCTGAAATTGCCACTTCGAGATATCCACTACCTTAAATGTACGAGATTGTGTGAATATCGCAAAATCCGGAAGGGGGCGTCAGTAACAGACTTCTTCAAGGACGAGGCCTGCAGGCGGTGCGGCGGGACCGGCGAGAGTCCGGTTCCGGCCCTCAAGGACGACACGGAAATCCCCGGCAGAGATGAATCCCCGGCCGACGTCCACCATGGTGCCCACGAGCGACCTCACCATCCCGTGGAGGAAACGGTCGGCGGTGATCGAGAAGGTGAGGCGCCCCGCCCCCGCCGTCCAGGATGCCTCCCGGACCTCGCAGAGATGATGGCGTACGTCCGACGCCGCCCTGCAGAACGAAGAGAAATCGTGCCGGCCCCGTATCGCATCCGCGGCCTCCCGCATCGGAACCGGATCGAGCGGGTACCTGACATGCCAGACGCGGCGGCGGTCGAGGGCCGTGGGGACGGTGGAGATCGTGTAGGTGTACCGCCTCGCGACGGCGCTGAAACGGGCGTGGAAGGATTCGGACACCTCGTCGCACCGGAGAACCGCGATATCGTGCTTCAGGAGGGCATTGAGTCCGCGCGCGATCTGGCCGCACTCCAGCGGCGATGTGGTGCGGAAGTTCGCCACCTGCCCCCGCGCGTGCACGCCGGCATCCGTCCTCCCGGCGCCGTTCACGGACACTTTTTCCCGGAGGAGTTCACCGAGTGCGCGTTCGACCGCCTCCTGGACCGTCGGATCGCCGGACTGCCGTTGCCAGCCGGAATACTCCGTGCCGTCATATTCAATGACGGCGCGGATGTTCCGCGTTCGCAGGGGTTCCGCCCGCATCGGGGCCGGTTCGCCGGTCAGAAACGCCGGGTCACGGAGAGCGCGATCCCGTGGGGATGGGCGATCCCGCCGAGTACGCTCGCTCCGAGTTCAAGGGGTTCCCCGGGAGAGAGCGCCCGGTTTCCCGAAACGATCAGCCTGGCGGCGTTGATCGCGCTCAGGACGTGGTTCACGGCGATTGCCGCGAACACGAACCGCGTGTTGTTGAACATCTGGTCGCTGGCCACCCGCTGGTCCCGGTAGAGTTCCTGGTTCGCGCCGGAGTCCCACTGCCAGAAATCGGAGGAGTACGGGTCGTAGAGTTTATAGGCGTCACGGTCGCGCAGCACCGCTTCGTTATAGCTCCAGACGTCTGTAAAATTCCCCACATTGATGAAATACGAATCGTCCTTTCCCGACGGGTCGAAACCCGCGTGCTGCGCCGCGAAACTTCGGGCGTCGTCCTGCAGGGACCGGGCGTGGAGATCGATCGCACCCAGGGTCAGCCAGAGGACCCCCTCGGCCGCGGTGAAATATTTTCCTGATCCGTACCCCCCCGCGTAGAGTTCGCCCATGCCCGGAAGGAGGAGCGAATAGAGTACCCCCAGCCCGACGTTTTTCCTTCCCTCTTCGCCCACCTCACCCTCCCGGAAGATCGCCGTCCCGCCGCTGCCCGCATAGGCCGCCACCGGACCCCCCGTGGCGAGGGGAAACATCGGCGGGAGGATCCCGCCGGCCGGCTGCTGCGCGACAGCGGGAGGACCCGCCGGGGCGGTAAGCGCGAGCAGCAAGAGAACCGCGAGGAAGAATCTGTCACTGGTCATAATCCGATCCTGGATGCTATGTGAGTGCAACGCTTTCAACCGCCGGAGCCCCCATGCAGAGATCGGGCGCGGCGGAGGTGATCGTGACGGGGACGACGCGTCCGACGAGGTGGCCGGCGTCGCTGACACCGACCCGGACATAACCGGGTGTCCATCCGGAGGTGATCCCGTCGGGAGCCGTCGATTCGAAAAGGACGTCCTCGGTCCGCCCGGGCATCGTCCGGTAAAAATCTTCCCTGATCCTCCGGCCCAGCGCCCGGAGCCGGTCGCTACGATGGTAACGAGTGCGGGGCTCCACGCGGTTCCGCGATCCGGCCGCCGGGGTGTTTTCCCGTTCGGAATAGGTGAAGACGTGGAGGTACGAGAGCCGGAGGTCCTCGATGAAGGCCACGGTCCCGGCGAAATGGTCTTCCGTCTCCCCCGGGAACCCCGTGATGACGTCCGCCCCGATCCCCGCGAACGGGTCGGCTGCCCGGATGGCCGCGACGGCCTCCGCGTACCGGGCACGGGTGTACCGCCGCTTCATCAGGCCGAGGACCTCGTCCGACCCGCTCTGTAGCGGGACGTGGAAATGGTTGACGAATTTCTTCGAACCGAGGATGAATTCCACCAGGGCCGGGGACAGGAGGTTGGGTTCGATGGAGCTTACCCTGAACCGTTCGACCGCGGAAACACCGTCGAGTCGTCTCAGGAGCGTCAGCAGGTCGGACCCCTCTTTCCGCCCGTAGTCGCCGACGTTGACGCCGGTGAGGACGATCTCGCGGTACCCTTCTTCACCCAGGCGCCGCGCGGTTTCCACGATGCCGGCAGCGGGGAGGCTCCGGCTGGCCCCCCTCGCCAGCGGGATGGTGCAGAATGTGCAGGAGTAGTCGCACCCGTCCTGGATCTTCAGGTACGCCCGGGTCCGTCCGGCGGTATCATCGGACCATGCGCCCTCGCATTCCGCGCCGGGATCGATGCACGAGACGTACACCTGCGGGACTGGGAGCTTCTCGAACGATCCCGCACGCTCGAAGAGGGAGAATTTTTCGGCCGTGCCGAGCACGAGGTCCACGCCGCCGATCGCCGCGATCTCGTCGGGGTTCAGCTGGGCGTAGCAGCCGGTCACCACGACATAGGTCTCGGGGGAATTCCGCAGGACGCGCCGGATGATCTGTCGGCACTCCCTGTCGGCTCGTTCGGTCACCGTGCAGGTGTTCAGGACGAACACGTCCGCGGGCTCCGCGCGGTCCACCAGCGTCCACCCGCGGTCGCGGAACTGCCGGCCGAGGGTGACGGTCTCGGTGTAATTCAGCTTGCAGCCGAGGGTGTGGAATGATGCCCGTTTCATGGATTCAGGAGGCGCGCTGTGTCCCAAAAAAAATCGAAGAGTCGCCGGCGAGGACAACTCTTCGACATGATTTTCCCTGCGGTGACGGTCAGATCAGAAAGTCCGACGTCGGGGGCTTGTCCCCGATTTCACCGGGCTTCCCCTCATCCGGCTTTCCGGTGATGTTCGCAACGTCCTTGAGCGTCTCCGGCGACAGCTGGTGTTTCGAGGCGTACTCGTCGATGATCGCCTGGTCCTTCCCCTTGAGGTACTCGACGACCGAGAGGACGATCTTCTTGCTGTCCTTCTCGAACTCGATGACCTGGAGCGGAAGCGTGTCGCCGACGTGGAACGCGTCCGCAACATGCTTGACCTGCGACTGGGCGAGCTGCGATGCCGGTACGAAACCGTCGACGCCCGTGGGCAGTTCGACGATCACCCCTTTTTCGATGATGCGGACGATCTTCCCCTCGGTCGCGGATCCGGGTTTGTAGACCTCCTCGAAGGAATCCCAGGGGTTGTCGTTGACCTGTTTGTGCCCGAGCGAGATCCTCCGCTGGTCGACGTCGATGCCGAGGATGACCACGTCGAGCCGCTCTCCCTTCTTGACGACTTCCCCGGGATGCCTGATCTTCTTGGTCCAGGAGAGGTCGGAGATGTGGACGAGACCGTCCACGCCCTCTTCGAGTTCCACGAACACGCCGAAGTTCGTGAGGTTCCGCACGACCCCGTTGTGTTTCGAACCCACCGGGTACTTTTCGAGGAGGCTGAGCCACGGGTCGGGCTCGAGCTGCTTCATGCCGAGGGAGATTTTCTTGTTGTCCTTGTCGAGGCTCAGGATCACGGCGTCGATCATCTGCCCCATCGAGACGACCTGTGAGGGGTGCTTGATGTGCTGCGTCCAGCTCATCTCCGAGATGTGGATGAGGCCCTCGATCCCCTTTTCGATTTCGATGAACGCACCGTAGTCCGCCAGTGACACCACCTTGCCGTTGACCCGGGTGCCGACCGGATATTTCGTGTCGATGTTTTCCCAGGGGTGCGGCTGGAGCTGTTTCAGGCCGAGGGAGATGCGTTTCTTGGCCTCGTCGAAATCGAGGACCGCAACGCTGATCGTCTGGTCGAGTTTCACGACCTCGGATGGATGGTTGATCCTGCCCCAGGAGAGGTCGGTGATGTGGACGAGGCCGTCGATACCGCCGAGGTCGATGAAGACGCCGAAGTCGGTGATGGCCTTGACGTTGCCCTCGAGCACCTGGCCCTTCTGGAGGCTGTTCATGATCGCGTCGCGCTGTTCGTGCATCTCCGCCTCGATCAGCAC
>QJVY01000218.1 GCA_003235555.1 Ignavibacteria bacterium
GTGGCGATCATCTTCGGTCACAACCTGCTGGACGAGTACTCCTGGAACCTCATCCCGACACTGGGGAACGACCCCGTGTCCGCTCTCTGGAAGATCATGTACGTCGGGTTTTACGCCGGACCGGTATCGTTCGGGGCGGACGGGCCGAACCTGATCGTGCTGTATTCGGTCATCCCGTGGATCGGGGTCATGGCCGCCGGCTACGCCTTCGGAGGTCTCCTTGTGGCCGACCCGGCGCGCAGGGACCGGTCCTGCCTTGCCATCGGCTTCGGGGCCGTGGCGTTGTTCCTCCTGCTGAGGGGATTCAACATCTACGGGGATCCCGCGCCGTGGACCTCGCCTCAGGGGGACGGGGGATTACCCGCCCTTCTTTCGTTCCTGAAGACGAACAAATATCCGGCGTCCCTCGCATTTTTATTGATGACACTGGGCCCGACCATTTCCCTTATACCCCTTCTCGAACGGTCCGGGAGCGCGGTCGCCGGGCCGCTTTCACTATTCGGCAGGGTTCCATTTTTCTTTTATGTTCTGCATATTCCCCTCATCCACGCGCTGGCGCTGATCGTATCGAAGGTCCGGCTGGGGGAGGTGAGCTGGTGGTTGTTCACGAACCATCCGATGGACAATCCGCCGCCGCCTGAGGGCTATACCTGGGGACTGGGGACGCTGTACCTGGTGTGGGCGGTGGTGATCGTGTTGCTCTATTTTGCATGCAGATGGTACGCGGAAGTCAAGGCCCGGAGAAACGAATGGTGGTTACGATACCTGTGAACGATCCTCGACCCGGCATTCAATCCGGAACGATCGATCGTGCCGTGGACTTCAGGATCCTCATGGCGTTTTCGGTCGTCACCGCGGCCGCCCACATCGCTTTCGCGTCCCTCGCGGAATACGGGATCTTCCGCGATGAGCTGTACTACATCGCCTGCGCCGCGCACCCGGACATCGGGTACGTCGACCACCCTCCACTGTCCATATGGCTGCTCACCGCCTGGAAGTGGCTCTTCGGCGATTCGCTCCTCTCGATCCGCACCCTCCCTGCCATCTGCAGCGGTGTCACGACGTACATCGTCGGGACGATTGCCGTCCGAACGGGAGGAGGAAGGTACGCCCTGATCCTGGCCTGTTTCTCAGTCATGCTCGCGCCAATTTTTATGGCTTTTTTCAGCATTTTCAGCATGAATGCCTTCGACGTGCTTCTCTGGGCCATGGCATTCCTGACGGTACTGAAAATTCTCCGCACCCGCGAGCCCGCATCGTGGTACCTGCTGGGGCTGCTGATCGGACTCGGGGCGCTCAATAAAATCAGTATGCTCTGGCTGGGGGCGGGAATCTTCGCGGGTACCCTCCTGACGGCGTATCGTACCGAGTTGCGGTCGAAAGCCCCCTGGATCGCCGGAATCCTGGCCGCCATGATCTTCCTTCCCTACGTCGTCTGGAACCTGACGCACGACTTTGCCCACCTCGAATTCATCCGGAACGCCTCCGGCGAGAAATACGCATCACAGAATCCCCTGACCTTTTTACCGGGTATCGTCCTGATCATGAACCCGTTTGCCGCCCCGGTATGGATCGCGGGGTTCTGGCTCCTCCTCCGGCGAAGGGAGGTCCGGCCGGTCGGCATTGCGGTGGTCGCGGTGTTTCTCATATTGATCGCCAACGTCCACACCAAACCGGAATATTTCGCCGCGGCCACGACCGCCCTCCTGCCGGCTGGTGCCGTTCAGCTCGAGCGATGGTTCCGCGGCGGAGCCGCCGCCCGGTGGCTGAAGATCCCCTACGCCGCGATCGTCGCCGTCTCAGGACTTCTGCTGATTCCGATGACAATCGACATCCTTCCCGTCGAAACGTTCATCAGGTACCAGGCGGCACTCGGGCAGACACCCGAATCGAACGAGGGGCTGGACCTTGTCGAACTTCCGCAGTTCTACGCCGACCGGTTCGGGTGGCGTGAGATGGCCGAAACGGTGGCCGGCGTCTATGCCTCCCTGCCCGACTCCGATAAAGAGCGCTGCCTGATCTACGGCCGGAACTACGGCGAGGCCGGTGCCGTGGATTACTACGGACGGGAGTACGGGCTCCCGCCGGCGATCAGCCGGCACAATTCGTACTGGTTCTGGAGCAGGGAACACATCCGCGACGACGTGGTGATGATCGTCATCGGGTTGGACAGGGAGGATTTGCTGGAGACATTCTGGGAAGCGGGAAACGTTGCGGTGATCAGATCGCCGTACGCCATGCCGTACGAAAACAATCTTTCGGTCATGATTTGCAGGAAAGTGCGCGGTTCACTGATGGAACGGTGGATGAGGGAACATGTCTTTATTTAAGCCCCTGCTCCCGGCCCTGGTCTTCTGCCTCCTCCTTCCCCCGGGGGAACCCCTCCGGGCGCAATGCCCGACGGCACCGGTCATCCACACCGGCGAGGCGACCTATTACACCTTTGCCGACGGATCCGGCAACTGCTCTTTCGACCCCACTCCCGACGACCTGATGGTCGGCGCGATGAACGACTCTGACTACGGTGATTCCTGGGTGTGCGGCGAGTGCGTCAGCCTCACCGGTCCGGACGGGACCATCCGCATCCGCATCGTCGACCGTTGCCCCGAATGCCAGCCCGGGGACATCGACCTCAGCCCGCTCGCCTTTTCGATGATCGCCGAGCTTTCCCGGGGCCGCGTACCGATTTCGTGGGAGGTGGTGCCCTGCGAGGTGACCGGCCCGATCGAGTACCACTTCAAGGAGGGGAGCAACCAGTGGTGGACCGCGGTGCAGATCCGCAACCACCGGTATGCCGTCGCCGGCCTCGAGGTGCTCGACGGAGGGGTCTACACGCCGGTCCCCAGGCTCCGGTACAATTATTTCGTCGACGCGTCGGGGATGGGACCGGGACCGTACAGTTTCCGGGTCACGGACGTCAACGGTCATGTCCTGGCCGATTCGGGGATCCCCCACGCGGAGAACGCCAGCGTGCCCGGCAACGGGCAATTCCCGCTCTGCCCCGATACGCCGACGGACGTGACAGCACGAAACCTCCCCGGAGGGTATTTCCTCTCACAGAACTATCCCAACCCCTGGAACCCCGTGACGTTTGTCCGCTACGAACTGCCACTAAGCGTATACGTCCTCCTGACACTCTACAACAGCCTGGGGCAGGAGGTGGCAAGACCCGTCGACGGGTACCGGCATGCGGGTCCACACGAGGTGACCCTCAGGGGGGACGATCTCCCCGGCGGGGTCTATTATTACAGGATATTCGCGGGAGAATTCCGGGGGACAAAAAAGCTTGTATTAATGAAATAATTTGCTTCATTCCACCGGGTCTGCATCAGGGTGTATGCGTTCTTCAGCGTGTGAAATGAAGAAAGTGCACCATGAACCATCGGCGCGAACCAATCCATATCCTTACACCCGGGCGGGACCCCGTCGGATCGGCAAAAGGAGGAACCCTTGAACCGTAGAACCGCCGCCACACTTCTCCTGGCGGTCGCCCTCCTGCTCGCAATCCTCCTCCTGGTGAAAGCCATCTCACCGGTGGTCGGTACCGTGATACTGGCGGTCTGCCTCATTTCACTCGGGATCCTCTCCGGGGGATTCCGGAAATAATCCCGCGGTTTCCGGCGAAATCTCCGTCACGGCGACGGGGGCCTTCGCCCTCCTGAAGCGGGAGATCAATATCGACGGACTCACGCGGGGCGTCACGCTCTCCCTGGGCATGCGCTATTCCCCCTGATCCGACCGACCGTTGTGCACGGACAGCCGGCTTCGTTGTCTGGTCCGCCGGAGTTTTTTATATTGCCTGCATGACCAAGGAAGAATCCATACAAAATCTGAAAACCATCCCGGGTGTCGGCCCGGCGACCGCCGCGGACCTCGTGAAGATCGGCATCCGGAAGGTTTCCGACCTGAAGGGGAAAGACCCCCAACGGCTCTTCGATCGGTCCAACATGATGGCGGGGATGGGCCAGGACCGATGCATTCTCTACGTCTACCGCAGCGCCGTCT
>QJVY01000231.1 GCA_003235555.1 Ignavibacteria bacterium
CCTCCCATGGGACGCAACAACGACACCTTCACGCTGATCATCGACAGGAACAGGGAAACCTGGAGCAAATTCCGTCGGGCCCTGAGGAAGGAAGACCAGGAACTTTTCGATGAAATGTGGCGCGCTCCGAAGGTCCACCTCGCGGCCGGCGCCTTCATCGCCAGTGAGGTCCCCCTCGAGACGATCTTCATGAGCATGCTCCTGGAACAGTACAAGAAGATCCGCTACCTCGAAACCGCCCAGTACGTCCGGGTGATCGGTGATGGGGAGGCCTCCCGCACCTCCGATGATCATGACTCCTCCCGTCGCGGCAAACGTGACAACGCCCATGACAACGATTGACGGGTGGTTTTTCGACGCCTACCCCGTCCCTGGCGGCATGGCCGTCTGGATCCTGAACGACGACGGATCGGCGCGCCGCTGTTTCGACCCCTTCTCCCCCGCTTTTTATTTGAGGCTGGAGGAGCGCGACTCCCGGAGGCTTTCCTCCCTGGCCCGGAGACTCCCGGTAACGCTCGGGAAGGCGGAAAAACAGGAACTCTTCAGCGGGAACCGGTGGGAGGTGGAGGAGGTCCGGGTCACCGACCCCCTCCGGTTCAACCGTACGGTGGCAGCGCTGCAGAAATTCTTCCCCCATTTCGCGTTTTATAACAGCAACATCCCCGTGCCCCAGATGTACCTCTACGACAGGCAGGTCTTTCCCCTGGCGCGCTGCCGCTTCACCGTGGACGGGACCGGCACCCTGACGCGGATCGAGGTCCGCGACAGCTTCGACGCGCGGGACTACGCCCTTCCTGACCTGAGAATCATGCGCATCACCAACGGCGGCTCCGATTTCCCGTCGAAATTTTTCAGGACGCTGAACCTCGAAGTGAATTACGACGGCGCGGCCTTTTCGCTCGAGGGGGAGGACGCCGTGTCCGTGCTGGAGTCGTTCAACTGGCACCTGTACAACTACGACCCCGACATTATTCTTACATCATGGGGGGACGCCACCCTCCTGCCGACGATCCAGAACGCGTCGATGAGGCACCGCGTGCCCCTGCTGTTGAATCGGGACCGCACGCAGGAGTTCTTCACGACGCGGGAACAAACCCACTGGACCTACGGCCAGATCATCCACCGCGACGCCGCCTTCATGCTGGCCGGGAGGTGGCACATGGACGCCGAGAACAGTTTCATCATGGGGGAATCGGACATCGAGGGGGTGATCGAACTGGCCCGCCTCACCCAGCTCCCGATGCAGAAGCAGTCCCGCGCCGCCATCGGGACCGGCCTGGCCAGCATGCAGATGAGCTACGCCTACCGGAACGACATCCTCATCCCCGCCGAGAAAAAAGAGGGGGAGGATTTCAAGACGGCCGACGAATTATTATTAAGCGACCGGGGGGGCCTCGTGTATATGCCGGAGATGGGGTACCACGAGAACGTCGCCGAGCTGGATTTCGCGAGCATGTACCCGAGCCTGATGGAACTGCACAACATCAGCCCCGAAACGATCAACTGCCCCTGCTGCGACAACCGGAAGGTCCCCGAACTGGGATACTCGATCTGCGAAAAACGGAGGGGGATCGTCGCCGAGACGCTCAGGCCGGTCCTGGCGAAACGGGCGTATTACAAGATGCGGCGCAAGAACGCCCCCACCCTCGCCGAATACCGCAGGTACGACCGGCGCCAGAACGCCCTCAAGTGGATGCTGGTGACCTGCTTCGGCTACCTCGGGTACAAGAACTCGCGCTTCGGAAGAATCGAGGCCCACGAATCGGTGAGCGCCTACTCGCGCGAGGCGCTCCTGACGGCGAAGGAACTGGCCGAGGCCGACGGTTTTCACCTGGTACACGCAATCATCGACTGCCTCTGGCTGAAAAAGCCGGGAGCAGCCGAGGGGGAGTACCTCCGGCTCTGCGAGAAGATCAAACAGGCCGTCGGCGTCACCGTGTCGTTCGAGGGCATGTACACCTGGCTCCTTTTTCCCTCGTCGAAAACCGACCCGGGCATCCCCACCTCCGGAAAATACGCCGGATGGTACGGCCACGGCGAGATGAAGACCAGGGGAATCGAGGTGCGGAGGAAAGACACCCCATGGTTCATCAAAAACATGCAGAAGCGGCTTCTGGAGCTCATGTCGGAGATGAAGGACGTCGGGGAAATCTCCTCCCGCGCCCCCGAACTGATCCGGGAGGCGGGGTTCTACCTGAACGAGCTCCGCGGCGGCCGCGTCGACCCGAGGCAGCTGGTGCTCCGCCGGCGCGTCCAGAAGGAAGCGGACGAATACGCCACCAACAACCTGAGCGCGATGGTGGTGAGGGAACTGGCGAAATTCGGCGTGAAGGTGAAGGCGGGTGAGTCGATCGACTACATCATCGTGGACCAGAGCGGGAAGCGGGATCCCCAGAAGGCAAAAAGCATGATGACCTACCAGCACTGGGACGGCTACGACATCGAAAAATACAGCGAGTTTTTTTTGAAGGCGGTGGAAACGCTCCTCTCTCCCTTCGGGTATGACCGCGCGAAACTCGCGGAGATGTACGGGATAGGAACGAACGGGAGGCGCAGGAATTCGAAAGCGTCGGGGCGTTCAGGCCTGTTCGACCGGGGCGATGCAGTCGGGGGTGTCGTTCCGGCTGTTGTTGACGGCGTCCGAAACCATGTATGACGTCATGTCCTTCGCGGGAAAACCGTCCAGAAGCCCGTGCAGAAGGTCGAAATCGTTCACGGCGGGGTCGAGCCAGGATTCGAGTTCGTCTTCGGTGAGGATGACAGGCATCCGGTCGTGTATCGGTGCGACCAGCTCGTTGGGCGAGGTGGTGATGATCCCCGCCGTCACGGTTTTTTTCTCGTTGATCTCCACGGTGCGCCAGAGTGAAGCCAGCGGGAAGTGTGATTCGTCTTTCATCCTGATCCGGTGCGGGATCTTTCTCACCCCCCTCGGGAGCCTCTTTCCCCTGCCGGCATTTTCGTATCCCGGGGGTTTCTGCCATTCGTAGAACCCGTCCGCCAGGAGAACGCACCGTGACGTCAGCAACCGGGAACGGAAGAACTTGTTCCTGGCGATCGTATCATCCCGGATATTGATCTGGTACCCCCCCTCCCCCTTCTCCTCCCCCCAGGGCGGGACGAAACCCCAGAAGACTTCTGTGAGGTACCTGACACCGTCCTCTTTCGCGATGATCGCCGGGACGAACTGCCCCGGCGCCGCATTGTAGCGGTGGGTGATTCCCCCGAAGCCGGGTGCCGGAACGGCGTGGAACTTTTTCAGGATGAATTCCACGCGGTCTGTCGTTATGGTGAATCTGCCGCACATGTGTCAGGCCGGTACGAAGTTTTCGGGGAAGAAGAGGACCTGACCGGGTTCGATATCGCCCTCCAGGACTCCCTGATCGGCTGAAAACTCACCGCCTGTGAACTCATCCCGGAAAGATGACTGACTCCCCCCTGCAGCGACGCGGAACCGTAGCCTTCGGTCCATATCGCCGTTACCGATGACGAGAAAACGGTCAGTTCCCCCGGGAGAGGCCCGGCGAAAGGCCAGGATGGAGGAATCACCGGAATCGAGAAGTTCGAATGTGGTCCCTGGGAGGGGCGCGCACGATCTCCGGAATTTCTCCCGGAGTCGCGCGATGTTACGGAGGCGGTTCAGCAATTCCGGATCGCTCTCCCAATCAAACTGCACTGCACTGAAAAGTGCGAGGTTGTCTGGTTGAATACGCTTCAGATTTTCCGGTGTAAAGCCAAGCCCCGTATTCGTCGGCAGAGTTTCTCCTAATTCAAGGCCTGAATGCAGATACGGAACGGCGGGGATGAAATTGCTGATGGCCCAGGCATAGGCGGCGTAGCGCCGACCCCCGGGACGGTCGGAGGCCCTCCGGGTGTTATGGGTTTCCGGTGCACCGAGATGCGGGGGAAATGTCGGTGTTTCAGAGATCCACCCGAGCATTTCTCTGAACCTGGTGGGATCGTGCTGGGTGTCCCACTGGGCTCCAAGCACGACA
>QJVY01000202.1 GCA_003235555.1 Ignavibacteria bacterium
CAGTCCACCGGGCAGACGGCGGCGCACTGCTCCTGGTCGAAATGCCCGACGCATTCAGTGCACTTTTCAGGAACGATGTAATAAAATTCTGCCGACAGCGCAGGATTTGACGCGCCGTTCAATTCCCAGTTGACCCCTCCGGCGTAGATGGCGGTATTCGGACATTCCGGCTCACACGCGCCGCAGTTGATGCACTCCTCGGTGATCATTGTTGCCATTGTTCTCTCCGATGACTAGTATGTTGAATATTCCAGTTTTGGGGATTTCAGTTTTTCTGTCCGCACCCGGGTTCCATCGAGCTGACCGACCGCGGCCGCGGACCATTGTTTCACGTCGTCGATAAGAGGAGCCAGACGGACTCCGCCGAATTCGTCACCGAACCCGGCCAGCTTTTCGGTCCCCTTTTTCCACTGACTCAGCGCCCCGCTGGGGTTGCCGTTCCCGAAGTGGTAAAAACCCACCGACACCTGGATAAGACCCTGGAGGAACAGTCTCTCTTGACCGGCCGTCCCTACCCAGATCTCTTCCAGAATGTCGTGGCACTCAAAGTACCGTCCCGCGTTGAATTCCTCCACACCGCGGGAAAATTCCGTCATATCGACCGTCTTCATGCATTATAGAAAAAATCCAAGGAAATTCCAACACCGGATCACCCTCAGAGTGTGAAATACCGGGCCTCCGGATGGTGCACGATGATCGCGGAGGTGGACTGCTCCGGCACGAGCTGGAATTCCTCCGTCAGGGTCACCCCGATCCGTTCCGGCCTCAGCAATCGGAAAAGCTTTTCCTGGTCCTCCAGGGAGGGGCATGCCGGATATCCGAAGCTGTACCTTGACCCCCTGTACTGCTGGCTGAAGAGCTTTTTAATCTCCCCGGCATCGTTCCCCCCAATCCCCAGCTCCGCCCTCATCTGTTTATGCCAGTATTCGGCCAGGCCTTCCGCCGCTTCGACGCTCAGCCCGTGAAAGTACAGGTATTCCTGGTACCGGTCCGCTTCAAAGAGTTTTCTGGAATGCTCCGAGGCCCGCTCACCGACGGTGACGAGATGCATCCCGACAACGTCGTATTCCTCGCGCGTTCCATTGCGCACGGATGAAAAATAATCGGCGATGGAGATTTTTCTGTCTTTCCGCTGGCGGGGGAAGGTGAAGCGGAGGGCTTCCTTCAACGGCGGATTGTCCCCACTCTCCCAGGTTGCGGAGGGGTCGTCGTTCGGGCGTGGGATGTACAGGACGAGATCATCACCTTCGGACCTGCAGGGGAAGTATCCGTACACGACCTTCGGAACCAGCAGACCCTCCTGCGCGGCCTGGTGTTGCAGCCGCGTCAGCTCCGGGTAGACCCTGGATTCGAGGAGTTCGCGGTATTCGTCGGCGCCGAGTGTGCCCTTCTTCACCTGCCACTGTCCGCGGATGAGCGCGGTTTCGTTGATGTAACTGTAGACTTCCCCCAGGGGAATGTCCGTGACGACCTTTGAACCGTAGAAGGGTGCCCGGGGAATATCCGCCGGCGCAGGCCCGACCGCCGCGCTTCCGCTTCCTGATTGGGGGAACGGAGCGGCCGGGGCCATGAGGACCTTGGCCTCGTAACCCGTCGCTTCCTCCTCCTGATCCGACCGGGCCGTTTTCTTCCGTGTCGCACCGGCCTTCCCTTTCCCCGATCCCGGGAGATCGCCTGCCATGATTTTTTCCATCAGTTTCAATCCGTCGAATGCGTCCCGCGCGTAGAAAACCCTGGAGGGATAGACGGAGTCGAGATCCTCCTCGACGTATCTCCTCGTGAGGGCGGCTCCGCCGAGGATCACCGGCACAGAGAGCCCGCGTTCTGTCAGCACCCCGAGGTTTTCCTTCATGATCAGCGTGGACTTCACCAGGAGACCGGACATGCCGATGGCATCCGCACCGTTCTCTTCCCAGGCCGTGAGCATCTTTTCCAGCGCGCACTGGATCCCCAGGTTCACGACCCTGTAGCCGTTGTTGGTCAGGATGATGTCGACGAGGTTTTTCCCGATATCATGGACGTCGCCCTTGACGGTGGCGAGGACCAGGGTCCCCTTCGAGCTGTCCTCCGCTTTGTCCATGAATGGTTCCAGGTAGGCCACGGCGGTTTTCATCACCTCCGCCGACTGCAGGACGAACGGGAGCTGCATCTGTCCGCTTCCGAAGAGCTCGCCGACGACCTTCATTCCGTCCAGAAGGATGCGGTTGATGATGTCGAGAGCCGGGGTGTCTTTCAGGGCCTCATCGAGATCGGCCTCGATTCCGATCTTGTCCCCGTCGATCACCCGGGCCTTGAGCCGTTCACCGACCGGGGCGTCCTTCTTCACCGTGGACCGTTCGGGGCCGCCCTTCCCCGAAAAAAGTGCCATGAGGCGGCCGAGGGGGTCGTCCCCCCCGGCGCGCTCGTCGAAGATCAGCCTCCTGCACACTTCCCTCTCCTCGTCCGAGATCTTGAAGAGTGGCAATATTTTGGAGGCGTGAACGATCGCCATGTCCAGGCCGGCCTCGATGGCGTAGTGAAGGAAAACGCTGTTCAGCACGTGCCTGGCTCCCGGTGAAAGCCCGAACGAAATGTTGCTGACCCCCAGGCTTGTCTGCACCTCCGGAAATTCCTCCTTGATGCGCCTGATCCCCTCGAGAGTGTGCACCCCCGCCTTCCTGAACTCCTCGTCTCCCGACCCGAGCGTGAACGTCAGCGGGTCGAAAATGACGTCCCGGGGGTGCATCCCGAACCGTTTCGTGGCGGTTTTCAGTATCCGCCCGGCGATCGCGACCTTCCGTTCGACCGTCTTCGCCATCCCCTCCTCGTCAATCGTGAGGGCAACGACGGCTGCGCCGTAACGACGACAGAGACCAAGCACGCGTTCCAGCCGCCCTCCCCCGTCCTCGTAATTGACCGAATTTACGATGGCTTTCCCGGAGATTCTCTTGAGGGCTTCCTCGATGACCGGAGGTTCGGTCGAATCGATCATCAACGGAAGGGTCACCTGCGTGTTCAGCCGGGGAACGAGCTCCACCATGTCGCGCGTCTCCTCCCGGCCGACATAGGCCACGCAGACGTCGAGGAGGTGGGCCCCCTCCCTCGCCTGTTCCTTGCCCATCGCGGTCATCCCTTCCCACGCCTCGGTGGCAAGGAGATCCCTGAATTTCCTGCTCCCGTTGGCGTTCGTCCGTTCGCCGATCAGGGTCGGCGCCGGGTCGATCCGGTAGGATACATGCTGGTAGAGGCTCGAGCAGCCGGGGGTGAAGTTCCACGTCCGTTTCCCGGGGGTGAGGGTCCCGACGGCGCCGGCGAGGGCGCGGATATGTTCGGGCGTGGTCCCGCAGCATCCCCCCACGGCCGCGACGCCGAGATCCGAGACGAAATGCCGCATGTACCGGACCATTTCGTCGGGACTCAGGTGGTATTTCGCCAGTCCCCCCACGTTTTCGGGTATCCCGGCGTTCGGCATGACGAAAACGGGGACCGGGCTGTTGTGGCAGAGATACCTGATGCTCTCCGACATTTCCTTCGGACCGGTGGCGCAGTTCATCCCGATCATATCCGCACCGAACGGTTCGAGCGCCGTCAGGGCTGCCCCGATCTCGGTGCCGAGGAGCATGGTCCCGTTCCGTTCCACCGTGACCGAGACGATCACCGGAAGTCGTCGGCCGGATTCGGAGAAATATCCATACACTGCCGCCAGCGCGGCCTTCGCCTGCAGGGGGTCCTGGCACGTTTCGATGATCAGCAGATCGACTCCCCCTTCGGCGAGCCCACGCGCCTGTTCAGCGTAGGACCGCTCGAGCTCGTCGAAACCGATATGTCCCAGTGTCGGCAGCTTCGTGGTGGGTCCCATGGAGCCCGCGACGAACCTGGGACGGGCGGCGGTGGAATACTCTCCGGCCACTTCCCGGGCCAGGCGGGCGGCGGCGAGGTTGATCTCGTGGACGCTCTGTTCCAGTCCGTATTCGGCGAGGACGACGGAGGTGGCACCGAACGTGTCGGTTTCGATGACGTCGGCACCGGCCTCCAGAAATTCACGGTGGATCTCCCGGATCATCTCCGGACGGCTCAGGACCAGGTGTTCGTTACACCCGGCCAGGGATTCCCCGCCGAAATCGTCGATGCCGGGATTTCGAGACTGGATGCTCGTACCCATCGCCCCGTCGAAAACGACGATTTTGGTGGCAAGGATGTCCAGAAAGTTCCTCATATTTCTTAAGATAGCAGGGATTCCTCTAAAATAAAAACCGGAGGGGTACAATGGGAATGGAAGGGGGCCTGAGGTCCGGTCCCGGACGAGGCGAACGCCCCCCGTCAGCTGATCATTTCGGGGATGGCACAGGTGACGAAGGAGAGCGAAAACACCGACAATCCGTTGGACCGCGACGTCAACGTCAGGGTGTGCTCACCGTATTCACGGTTCTTCACCAGGTTGAACAGCCCCGCCTCATTCACCCGGAGAAAGGTTCGCCCCTCCGCATCGGTGAACACGTCCTTCCCGGAATTTTCCTTGTGGAGGGATTTTCCGTCCTGCGTGACAAATACCTGGAAATTTTTTTCTCCCGAAGGTTCCAGCACGGCGTTCACCTCTTTGCCCTGGTACAGGATCGTGAGGCCGCCGGTCTTGCCCTCGACCGCGCCCATGTTGATATGGGACCGGTGTATACTCCAGTCCCCGTCCAGGTATACCCGGCCCTCCACGTACACGCCGGGGTCGCTGTAGCGGATCGTCGATTCCGGCGCGATGCCCTCGACGTTTCCGATCGTTCCCCTCTGCCATCCGAGAAGGATTTCCGGTGTCGCCCTGAAGCAGTACGCGCCCGGCCTGTCCTCTTCCCGGATCGGGTCCATCAGAGGCAGAGGGTCGAACTGATAACCGATTTCATGCAGCAGAGACTGGATGGACTGTTCGAGATTCTGGTAGGAACCCTCTCCCCCGTGCAGGTACCGGATGAAACCATTCCTGTCGATGAGATATTTTGTCGGCCACGTTGTCGCCCTGTACGCCCCCCAGACAAGGAAATCGTTGTCCATCACCACCGGGTACCGGAGACCGAACGCGCCGACGGCCTTCGTGACGAGTGCGGGGTCGCGGCCGAACGGGAAACGGGGTGTATGGACGCCAACGACGATGAGACCCTCCTCCCGGTACCGCCGGTGCCACTCGGTGACATACGGTGCACTGCGAATCCATGCCTGGGAGGTAAAATCCCAGAACTCCAGCAGGATCACCGATCCCTGGAGGGAGGAAATCGGTACGGGATCGGCGTTGATCCAGAAATCACCGAAGATTTCGGGCGCCCTGAATTGTTTTTGGAGTATTTCCATTTTCCTTACCGGTCCCTCCCGGGGAAAATATAGAAATTCACAGGGGGGGATGCAACCCCGGCGGTTCATTGTCCCGCGGGGAATCACCGCCGGTCCGTCTCCCGGAATGACGCCCCTCCACCACGAGGACGAATTCACCCCTGCGGCGCTCGGTCCCGAATCCGGCCGCGAGTTCCGCCGCGCTCCCCCTGAAGATGTTTTCATCCGGGAGTGTGAGGTTGAAGGCGACCGCCACCCTACGGTCGCCGCCCAGGATCTCTCCCACGTCCTTCAGGAGCGGAACCAGGCGGTAGGGGGTGTCCATGAGGATCATCGTTCGCGTTTCGGAGCGAAGTGCCCGCAGTTCCCCCTTTCGGCGGTCGGACTTCGGTGAGAGGAACCCGCAGAAGACGAACCGGTCGACGGAAAAACCACTGATGATCAGGGCGGGAATGATGGACGACGGCCCCGGAAGGGGAACGATCCGGATGCCGGATTCGATGGCCTTCCGGACGAGGAGAAAACCCGGATCGGCGAGGACCGGCGTTCCCGCATCCGATACCAGGGCGACATTCCGTCCGTCCGTGAGATGTCCGATGAGACGGGCTGTCGTCGCCTCCTCGTCGTGTTCGTTCAGGGCCTCGACGATCTTCTCACCGATGCCGCAGCGGGAGAGCAGCCGTTCCCCCTCCCTCCTTTCCTCGTACGCGACGACATCGGCCTCCCGGAGGATTCTCAGTGCCCTCATCGTGATGTCCCGGAACTCTCCGATGGGGGTTGCGACGAGGAAGAGCGTTCCCGCCGGGGTCACCTCCCTCACCGTCCGGTGTGACCGAAACCACCCTGTCCCCGTTCGGTGTCGCCGAGTTTATCCGAAACGGACCATACGGCCCTGGTGACGGGTGCGATGACGAGCTGCGCTATCCGGTCACCCCTCCGGATGACGAAGGGGTCCCTTCCGAAATTCGTGAGGAGCACCTTTACCTCCCCCCGGTAATCGGAGTCGATCGTTCCGGGAGCGTTGAGGATGCCCACCCCGTGTCTGGCCGCCAGGCCGCTTCGTGGCCGGACCTGTCCCTCGAATCCGACGGGGATCGCGATCATGAAGCCACAGGGGAGCATGACGGTGGTCCCAGGGAGGAGCTCGACGGGCTCGGTGACTACCGCGCGGAGATCCATCCCCGACGATCCGGGCGTGGCGTATGCGGGCAGCGGGACGTCTTCCCCGGTACCGGGGATCCGGGCGATGGAAATGGTGATGTCCGCTCCTGCCGTCACCCGATTCAGGACGCGGGGACCGCAGCCTGCTCCCGGAGCAGGCGCAGGAATTCTCTGAAGAGGTAATCGCTGTCGTGAGGACCCGGCGAGGCCTCCGGGTGGTACTGGACGGAGAACACCGGCAGATTCAGGTGTCTGAAGCCCTCGTTGGTCCCGTCGTTGAGGTTGACATGCGTGATCTCGATCTGCGCACGGTCGAGGGAATCGGGGTCCACGGCGAACCCGTGGTTCTGGGAGGTAATCTCAATTTCATTCGTCAGGAGATTCTTGACGGGATGGTTCCCCCCGCGGTGCCCGAACTTGAGTTTGTAGGTCTTTCCGCCGAGGGCGAGCGCGAGGAGCTGGTGTCCGAGGCAGATGCCGAAGATCGGCTTTTTCCCCAGGAGTTCCCCAATGCTGCGTATCGCGTACTGCACCGCACCGGGATCTCCCGGACCGTTCGAAAGGAAAATACCGTCGGGATTCATCCGGAGAACTTCGGATGCGGGCGTCGCGGCAGGCACGACGGTCAGTCTGCATCCGTGTGCGCGAAGCCTCCGCAGAATATTCCACTTGACTCCGAAATCGTACACAACCACATGGTGCCGCTGGGAGGTCTGTGTGGGATCGACGTCGACCGCCGGCAGAGCGTAGGGAGTCGCGTCGAGGTCGTCCCACGCGTACGGTTCTTTGCAGGTGACCTCCCGGGTAAGATCGAGACCTTCCATTCCGGGGGAATTTCTCGCCCGCAACAGTAATTCCGCATCGTCCACATCGCCGACCGAGAGGATAGCCTTCATCGCCCCGGTCTGGCGAATCGTCCGTGTCAGCATCCGCGTGTCGATCCCCTGGATCGCCGGGATACCCGCCTCCCTGAGCCAGTCTCCGAGACTCCCGCGTGCCCTGTGGTTGCTGTAAAAATCGAAATATTCCCGGACGACGAAGGCTGCGACCCTGGGGCGGCCGGATTCGCGGTCGTCATCATTGACGCCGGTGTTTCCGATGAGGGGGTTGGTCATGGTCACGATCTGACCACAGTAGGAAGGGTCCGACAGGATTTCCTGGTATCCGGTGATGCTCGTGTTGAACACGACCTCCCCGGTGATTTCGGCCTCGGCGCCGAACGAGGTCCCCCTGAACACAAGCCCGTTTTCGAGAACGAGTTTTGCGTTCATGGGTGCGCTCCGCGGGCGGACCTACCGGGCAGAATTCCCTCCAGGGTAGCCGAGGACGGGGATGCGACGGACTGCGAGTTCGGTCAGGCCGAAAAGGAGGGTCACGTAGACTGCGTCTCCCGCAAGGGTGTTCCTGACGAACGGGATTGCCGCGATGTAACAGCTGACGAGGCCGGAAAAGGTCGGCGGGTACATTCCGCTCTCGAGCCAGAACCCGAAATTCGTCACGACGAAGAATACCGCGGATCCGCTGATCGTTGCCGCCGCCGTCATTCCGATGCTTTTATGGTTTTTCAACCAGAGCCCGAGAAGACCTATGAGCACGAAACTCCCGTAAACCCACCAGATCCCCGCGTAAAAACCGATGATCCAGTCGCTCACGACCAGGACGGCAAGGGGAAGAATAAAAGCGTATTTCTTCTCGAAATACACTCCTCCGAACAGCGCCAAGGCGGCGATCGGTGTGAAATTCACCGGGTGTGGAATCAGCCTGGATAACACCGCCAGGGCGGCCAGAAGGAGAAGAAATATCGTGCGCATCATGTGCATCGTCCGGATCTCCGAAAGAGTGTCCTTGAATATCAGGCCAAAATTACGTTATGGCAGCGGTAAACACCAAATTATACTCATAAATTCAATCTGACGCAACTGAAAACGCCCTTTACGCAGTCAGCCGGGTTACCTGACGCAGGGATATGGGGAATGCGATCTTGAATGATAGTCCGGTCGAGAAACCGGTTTCAGCGTAGAGGCTGGTTTGGAATGTCCCGGTCCATGTGCTCAGGAGTACAGAGCGTCAGCCGGATACCAAGTCGGGCGTAAATACATCAACCAACACCTATATCTGGTTGTATATCAGCGATTTAACACTGGTTACCTTATCTTGAAAAAACATGACATGGCACTTGAGAAATCTGAGTTCACCAGGAAAAGAAATCCGCATGGGTCTATTTTTAGCCCTAGAAACCGACCGGAACACCTCCTTCGCGGGGATCCGGAACACCGATATACCACCCGCTCTGCGGGTCGATGAAAATCGCCTCGATTTTCCCAATCGGCGTCGCAATTTCCTGCAGATGATGACCCCGTGCAGTAAGGCCGGCGATGACTGCCGGTGTGAGTGCACCCTTTTCGAACTGAAGGGTGTCGGGTTTCCACTGGTGATGGAAGCGGGGTCCGGAGATAGCCTCCGCCGGCGCCATTCCAAAATCGACGAGGTTGACGATCGTCTGGAATACGGCGGAGATGATCTTCGAGCCTCCCCGTGCCCCGAGGATGAGTACCGGATTGCCGCCCTTCACCAGAATCGTCGGGGTCATAGAACTGAGCGGGCGTTTCCCCGGTTCCACCATGTTTTCCTCACCACCGACGAGTCCGTACATATTTGCGGATCCGGGCACGGTGACAAAATCATCCATTTCGTCATTCAGGAAAAATCCTGCACCGTCCACGACCACCTTGCTCCCGAAGAGGTCGTTAATCGTGTATGTGACTGCGACCGCCATCCCGTCCCTGTCGATGACGGAATAGTGCGTGGTCTCGTTCCCTTCGCGGAACCGGCCCGGATACCCGGCAAGTGAATCTGAGGGTACGGCAACATCTTCGTTCATGGAGAAATCCCCTGCGACGCCTTCGTCTGGCGCGAGCAGACGATCGACGGGTATGTCCGCGAACTCAGGGTCCCCCAGCCAGGCCGCACGCATGCTGAAGGCCCTTTTCATCGATTCGGCCATGAGATGGACGGCCTTCTCTGAATGGTAACCTTCACCATGAAGGTTGTACGGTTGGAGAAGCTGGAACGCCTTGAGAAGGCAGATCCCACCCGAGCTGGGCAGTCCGGGGAGGACGATTTCATAACCCCGGTAGGTCCCCTTCAGTGTGGGTCTGATCACGGATCTGTATGACGCCAGATCCGTCGTGTCGATCAGACCGCTCCCGTCCATGGTGGATACGATTCTCGAGGCAGTGACCCCTGCATAAAACCCCTCCCTGCCACCATCCCGGATCCGTTCGAGGGTGTATCCGAGGTCCTCCTGGACGAGTAATTCCCCCGCGCGTTTGGGTTCGTTCCCGCCGAAGAATATTTTTTTGGTGGAAGGGTACCGGGATAGGGTCTGACCGTATTCGACGAGATAGGAAGCGAGACTGCTGTCGATCACGAACCCCCCGAAGGCAAGATCGATCGAAGGTTGAATGAGGTCGGACAGTCTGGTTGTCCCGAATTCGCGGAGGGCTGTCAGAAATCCGTCGACCGTCCCGGGTACGCCGGCACCGAGGGGACCATCGACACTTTCCCCCTCTCTTCCGATATACATACCGGATGTGGACGCGCGGGGAGCTACTTCCCTGAAATCGACGCAGAAAGAGGAACCGTCCGGTTTTCGGATGAGCATGAAACCCCCGCCGCCGATGTTACCGGCCTCGGGGTAGACAACGGCGAGGGCGAAGCCCACCGCGACCGCGGCGTCGACGGCATTGCCACCACGTTTCAGGATTTCAACGCCTATTTCCGACGCGAGAGGGTGACCCGAGACGACCATGCCGTTCCGTCCGACGACAGGGCCCCGTAGGACCGGTGAATCCCCGCACCCCCCCGCGGCAATAAGTGTGCAACAGATCGCGGCAAACCAAATGGAGAGGCGGCGGACGCTCATATCATCGGAGACGGCGAAGAGGCCGTGCATTCATCCCGAAACCCCGAGGCACGGGACCTCCCTAGAACGGGAGATCGGAATCCGAGGCGCCGTCCTCCTGGCCAACGGGGGTGGTACCAGCGGACACCTCCGCCCCCTGGCCCCGCGAATCCAGCATGATGAGGTTGTC
This sequence comes from Ignavibacteria bacterium, assembly GCA_003235555.1. Taxonomy (GTDB): domain Bacteria; phylum Bacteroidota; class Ignavibacteria; order UBA10030; family SZUA-254; genus SZUA-254. Next base: position 10,548 of record QJVY01000202.1, read on the forward strand.
GGCCACGATCTCGGTCATGTATTTCTTTACCCCCGTGTTCTTGTCATCCCAGGACCGTGTCTGCAGCTTTCCTTCGATGTAGGCTTTGCTCCCTTTTTTGAGGTACTGGCCGCAGATTTCCGCAAGCTTTCTCCAGGCGACGATGTTGTGCCACTCGGTCCGCTCCTGGAAATTTCCCTCCGCATCCTTCCACTTTTCACTCGTGGCCATGGAGAATTTCGCCACGGCGATTCCCGATGGTGTATAACTTACCTCCGGATCCTTTCCGAGGTTTCCGATGAGGATGACTTTATTGAGACTTTTTCCTGCCATGTTGACTCCGTTGTGTTGTTTGATTAAAGTTACTCCGGACGGACCTGGGTATCAATCGGGTCTCCACCCCTTCATGCGGACAGCCGATACTGCGCCGTCGAGTTTCACGATCCTCGTTTGTGTCAGGAGGTACAGGTCCTCCCTGACAACGGCCATATCCACGACCTCCCCGAGTAGTCCGCGGGGAATCGGAATTACGCCCTGTGTGTCACCGCTCGTGTTCAAGAACCTGACCGAGTCCGAATCCAGGAGCGCCAATAATCCTCCACCCCAGCAGAACGAATCAAACTCGCCGGTCAGCGTGCGGGATAGTCGGCCGAGATGGTTCCCGAACATATCGAAGAAGACCAGGCCGGAACGATCCTGTACGGCAATCAGGGAATCTCCGTCCGTCCTCACCCTGACGGGAGTGTCGAGGGACCCCGGACCGGACCCCCTCGCGCCGAATATCCGTGACACCCTGCTGTCCCGGTCGATCTCGACGATCCGTCCGAATTCACCGTCCACCACGAGTATATCGCCCTTCCCCGTGACACAGATGCTGAGCGGGAACCTGAAGGTACTCTTTTCGTCAGTGGTTTCAAAAACCGAACTGACCCCGAGAGAGCGGTCCAGTTTTACGATCCTGTCATTTCCGTAATCTGAAACGTAGATTTCAAGATCGTTGGGGACGGACAAATCTGTGGGTCCGTCGAAACCATCACCGCCCCAGCCGTATCCGCCGATTCTACGACCGGGGGATTCGCCATCGGAAACCCTCAGCAGCTCGTCGCTCTCCCCCAGTAGTACGTAACAGACGCCGGATGGGCTGACCGAGAAACCGGTGGCACCCTCGAACCGTGCGTTCTGCAGCAGTGTGTCCGCAGTCGGTGCCGCCAATAAACGATAATCGCCACCCCTTTGGAGGGTGGCGACTATCAGGACGCACAGGAGGGTTTTCAGGCCCCTAGAACCCGAGACGCACCGCAATGATGTGATTCCCCGAGAAGAACTGGGTGTCCCTGAATGCGTAATCCACGGAGATATCGGCGTCCCCGAGGTTGTACTGGATGCCGCCTCCGACTGAGACCCCGTAAATGTATTCCGAATTGTCCGGGGTATCGGGCGCGAAGGAGTACCCTCCACGGATGAAAAACATCTTGTTGATCGAAGCCTCCGCCCCGAGCCGGTATTCGTCCTCGGAAAAGTTGTTGCTCTGGAACGTGCCCGAGAACAGGATGTCCGCATTTTCACTCATTACGGACCTGTACCCCATCCCGATTTCAATCGACGCAGGAAGTTCGTACGGGGCGGTATCGATCTTGAGGTACTGGGGCGGCCTGTTCTGCCCGTCGACGTCGCCGATCTGGTAGAGCGCCGGCCCGTCAAATCTCATCTGTGGCCCGATGTTCTTGACCACGACGCCGAGACTGAGGCCGGCCATGTCGGCGAGGTTGTCATAAATGACGCCGACGTTGAACGCCACCCCGTTTGCACTCACGTCCGAAATGCGCTCCGAAATGATGTTCGTCGTGACACCGACTGAAATCCGGTCGCTGAGCATCCTCGAGTAGGTCAGGCCCGCGGTAAAGAACTGCGGGCTGTAATTCTGCCCCGTCCCGTCGGGATTGTCCGTGGTGGTCACGGGTATTTCTCCGACGGAGAGCGACTTGATGCTCAGGGCGAGCGTCCCGAGGTCGCCGAACTTTCCCGAAACAGCACCGTACTCGACGCCGATGTCAGCGATGTACGACATGTGCGAGAAGATGACGTTGGCCGAACTCACGGCCTTCGCCACGCCCGCGGGATTCCAGAACAGCGATTCGATCCCGCTCGTCGTCGAGATGGTCGACCCGCCCATCGCGAGGTCCCTCGCGCCGACCGGAATGAGCAGCTGGGCCGAACCGCCCGTCCCCGTTCTGTTCCCCGGTCCTGCCATGGCCTCATTCGTCGTCCCGAGGGCCAGCACGGCAATAATCAATACAGCGAATATGCGTTTCATTGTAGGCTCCTTTGCGATTAAGGTCATGGGATTAGAAACGATCGAGAATCTGTCGTTCCTGGATGATGGCCAGCTT
>QJVY01000154.1 GCA_003235555.1 Ignavibacteria bacterium
GGGGTACACGACATCCCCGTCGAGCAGGACCAGGAAATCGCCGGGGTCAAACTGGCGACGAACGGTATGCGGATCGACAAGCTCACCCCCGAACAGAAGGCCTACAACGAGGCGTATAACGAGGGGACATAACCGGACGGAGGCCCGGTATCCGCGGTTTTCGAGGACGGCCCCCTGCGGGCCGTCTTTTTTTTAACCCGTCCCTGTGGAATATATCTCCATTTAGTATATTTCAGCACTACCGTCGGCGGGCAGCTGGTCGGTCCCATCCCGCCCATGACAGGGCCGGCAGAGAAGTGTCCCATGCATCATGAAGGAGAATCGATCATGAAAGGGGTTCGCGTTCTTGTGGGTACCCGGAAGGGGGCGTTCATCCTCACATCCGACACCGGACGTAAAAAATGGAACGTCGCAGGGCCGCATTTCGGGGGGTGGGAGATCTATCACCTGAAAGGATCCCCGGTCGATCCGAACCGCATCTACGTGTCCCAGACGAGCGGCTGGTTCGGGCAGATCATCCAGCGTTCAGACGACGGCGGCAGGACGTGGTCCCAGCCGGGACTGAAGCCGGGGGAGCCCACCACTACACCCGACGGCATGCCGATGGGCGAAAGCAACCGGTTCGTCTACGACACCTCTCCGAAAACGGGCAAACCCCTCACCACCCACCAGTGGTACGACGGAACACAGCATCCCTGGGAGTTCAAGCGCGTCTGGCACCTGGAGCCGTCCCCGACCGACCCCGACACCGTCTTCGCGGGTGTCGAGGACGCCGCGCTCTTCCGGACAACCGACGGTGGACGGAGCTGGCATGAACTCGCAGGCCTGCGCGGGCACGGCACGGGGTCGCAATGGATGCCCGGAGCGGGCGGGATGGGTTTGCATACCATCCTCATCGACCCGAAGAACCCCAAAAGGATGTACGGCGCGATCTCGGCCGCGGGCGCCTTCCGGACAGACGACGGCGGCGGCAGCTGGAAGCCGATCAACAAGGGCCTGAAGTCTCAGTACATCCCCGACCCGACGGCGGAGATCGGGCACTGCGTCCACAGGATCGCGATGCACCCCTCCCGACCCGATGTGTTGTTCATGCAGAAACACTGGGACGTCATGCGCAGCGACAACGCGGGGGAGATCTGGCACGAGGTGAGCGGGAACCTGCCCTCCGATTTCGGTTTCGTCGTGGACGTGCACGCCCACGAGCCCGAGACCATCTACGTGGTGCCGATCAAGAGCGACTCCGAACACTACCCGCCGGAGGGCAAACTCCGCGTCTACCGGAGCCGCAAGGGCGGGAACGAGTGGGAGGCGCTCACGAATGGCCTGCCGCAGAAGGATTGCTACGTGGACATCCTCCGCGATGCGATGGCCGTCGATACACTCGACGACTGCGGAATCTATTTCGGTACTACCGGCGGCCAGGTGTATGCCTCGGCGGACTCCGGCGATAGGTGGGAGGCGATCGTACGGGACCTTCCGTCCGTCCTGTCGGTGGAGGTCCAGGTGCTGCCGTGATCAGAGTGGCCCTCCCATACCATCTTCGAAACCTCACAGGGACCGGCCCGGAGGTGAGCGTCAGCGTTGACGGACCGGTAACGCGTTCCTCGGTCCTGGACGCCCTCGAGGCCGCGTATCCGATGCTCAGGGGAACGATACGCGACCACGACACGAAGGAACGGCGACCTTTTTTAAGGTTCTTCGTCTGCGGCGAGGATGTTTCGCTGGCATCGCCGGAGGACCCGCTCCCGGAGGAGATCGCCTCGGGGCGGGAGCCGTTCATGGTGATCGGCGCGATCGCCGGAGGATGAGGATGCATATTCCACCCCGCGGAAACCACCCTTGAAGGACATGATGAAGCCGTCCCCGGCGGAGAGGGAACTCTCCCGGGAGGAGGTTGCCCGCTACAGCCGGCATCTCCTGCTGCCGGAAGTCGGGCCGGGTGGCCAGAAGGCCCTCAAGGCCGCGTCGGTGCTGATCGTCGGCGGCGGGGGACTGGGTTCCCCTGCAGCGATGTACCTGGCCGCAGCGGGGGTTGGGACTCTCGGTATCGCGGACCCGGACGTCGTGGAGCTGACGAACCTCCAGCGGCAGCTGCTTCATAAGACGGCCGACATCGGCAGGCCGAAAACGGACTCTGCCCGTGAGACCATCGGCGGAATCAATCCACACGTAAATGTTCAACGGATGAAGTTACGCCTGGACTCCGGCAACGCCCTCGAAATACTCTCCCCTTACGACGTAATTATTGACGGCTCGGACAACTTCCCGACTCGATATTTACTGAATGACGCCTGCGTTATCCTCGGGAAGCCGAATGTCTACGGGAGCGTGTTCCGCTTCGAGGGACAGGTGAGCGTTTTTAATCCAACAGTCGGCGGGCCATGTTACAGGTGTCTCTATCCGGCTCCGCCCCCTCCCGGCCTGGTCCAGAGCTGCGCCGAGGGTGGAGTCCTGGGCGTCCTCCCCGGAATCATCGGCTCCCTCCAGGCGCTCGAGGCGATCAAGCTGATCATCGGGCAGGGCGACACCCTCACCGGGAAGCTGCTGTTGTTTGACGCCCTCGGGACGAAGTTCCGGGAGCTGACGCTCAATAGAAATCCCGACTGCCCGGTCTGCGGTCACAACCCGACGATCCGGACGCTGATCGACTATGAAGATTTTTGCGGCGTCCGGGCGCTTGGAGACCAGGAGGGTGGCGGGGAGGAGATCACTGTCGAGGAACTCAAGGAAAGGCTCGACCGGGGGGAGGACATTTTCATCCTCGATGTCCGGGAGCCGCAGGAATACGGGATCTGCAACCTTGGGGGGCATCTCATTCCCCCGGGCGAGCTTCCGGCGCGGATCGCGGAACTGGATCGGTCGAGGGAGATCGTGGTCTATTGCAAAACAGGGATCCGGAGTGCCCGGGCGATCGAAACGCTGCGACAGAAGGGATTTACGAAACTCCGGAACCTGAAAGGCGGCATCAACGCGTGGGCCGATCGTATCGATCCCACGATGGCGCGGTATTAGGGAGAAACCTTATGGGCAACATCCTCAAACTCATCGGCTGCATCCTCCTCTGTGAATCCGCCGGAGTAATCGGCGCGATCTTTACCGCCCGCTCGGTGCGGACCTGGTACGTGACACTCCAGAAGCCCTCGTTCAATCCGCCGGGTTGGGTGTTCGGGCCGGTCTGGATCGTCCTCTATGTGATGATGGGGATAGCCCTCTACCTTGTCTGGCAGAAGGGCCCCGGCTCGGAGGGGTACACACGTGCGCTGGTGTTGTTTTTCACACAGCTGGCCCTCAATGCCGCATGGTCATTAATCTTTTTCGGGGCGAGGGCCATCCTGCCGGCGTTCATCGAAATCACCCTCCTCTGGATCCTGATCGTCGGGACCATCGTCGCGTTCAGGGATATCTCCCCGGCCGCCGCATGGCTGATGGTGCCGTACCTGTTCTGGGTGACGTTCGCGGCAATCCTGAATTACTCGATCTGGAGGCTCAATACCGGTGCTCTTTGATTTTACATCGCCGGAGGAAATCACCCGCTGGACCGCAGTCGACGACGTGGTCATGGGAGGGATGTCGGGGTCGGAATTTGCAGCGGGGGAGGAGAGCGTCGCGGTTTTCAGCGGCACCGTCTCGCTCGAACGGGGGGGAGGATTCGCATCAGTCCGCGCTCCCGTCCCGGAGGGCACGCTGCGAGGGTGCGGCGGCGTCGAGCTGCGGGTTCGCGGAGACGGGAAGCTGTACAAGGTGAACCTCGGGGTCGGGGGGGATATCAACGGGATCGCCTACCAGTCAGTGTTCAGTCCGACCGGAGGCAGGTGGGAGGTCGTACGGTTTTCTCTCGAGGATTTCCGCCCCGTGCGCCGGGGAAAGGAGGTGCCGGGAGTGCCCGCTCTGGATCCCGCGGGAGTCGTCAGCTTCGGGTTCCTGATCTCGGGCGGGCAGGCGGGCGGGTTTCGGCTGGAGATCGACTACATCCGG
>QJVY01000086.1 GCA_003235555.1 Ignavibacteria bacterium
GATGAAACCGGCTGTATTCAGGCAGGACCTGGTCACCCTGCTGGACCTCCTCCGGCAGGGGAAAATCAAACCGATCATCGCACGCCGATTTCCGCTCGCGGAAGCAAGGGAGGCGCAGGAGCTGCTCGGGAGGGGTGGGGTGGTCGGTAAGATTGTTCTCGTCCCAAATGTTGCATAACTTTAAGGAGGTGCCGCCTGACCGGCCGCCGCGCCGGCGGGTTCCACCGATGGGCAACGAATCGAAAAGGGACCGATGATGGAAATTCGCGACGAGTGGAAGGCCGGATCCGCCTACGAGGGATTCATGGGCAGGTGGAGCCGCCAGCTCGCACCAAGCTTTATTTCCTGGCTGCAAATTCCCGCGGGTTCACACTGGCTGGACGTCGGATGCGGTACCGGGTCCCTTTCGACCGCGATTTGTCACCATGCCGCTCCGGGATCGGTTTTAGGTTGTGACCCGTCCGAACCGTTCATTCAGTTCGCCCAAAACCACTCCGAAGATGCCAGGCTCTCCTTTGTCAGGGCGGGGACAGGTTCCCTCCCGCACCGCGGGGGCGGTTATGACAGTGTAACCTCCCTGTTTGCGTTGAATTTTTTCCCTGATCCGGAGGCCGCGGTGGGGGAAATGCGATCGCTCACGGCAAAGCGGGGTGTGGTCTCCGCGTGTGTGTGGGACTACTCCGGCAAGATGGAGTTCCTGCGTCTATTCTGGGATACGGTCGTGACACTGGACCCGGCCGCCGGCGACCTGGACGAAGGCAAACGATTCCCGATCTGCCAGCCTTCCGCACTCTCAGCGTTATTCCGGACGTGCGGACTTGGCGATGTACGGTGTGAAGCCATCGAGATTACCACGCGGTTTGCGGATTTCGGGGATTATTGGAAACCATTGCTGGGAGGGACCGGACCCGCTCCTACGTATATCGCATCACTCGACTCAGAACGCCGCGCGATCCTGGCAGATAATCTCGAAAAAGCACTGGGGCGGGACCAGGGTAAACCGCCTTCACTTGTCGCACGGGCATGGGCGATCCGCGGAAGGGTGGATTGAACACGTTCGCCGGATGCCCTACTCACACGGATGACCTTTTGCGTCATCCGGCATCCCCACAGGATCACGGAGGAATAATTGCATGGACCTGCTGACATCCCTCTTACCCGTAATTCACCTGATCGGACTGGCATTGGGTGTCGGTTGCGCGACCGCCAAAATCACGCTGCTTTTCCGGAGCGGGGAAAATCCCGCGTCTATCCAGGCATTTATCACGGTCGTCAGGCCCATTACCCGGCTCATTATCCTTGGGATTATCCTGCTTGTGATCTCGGGTATTGGCTGGATCATTCTCGGTTACCCGTTTACCACGATCCTTGCGGTAAAGGTGGCATTGGTCGCGGCGATACTGATCATCGGCCCGGTCATCGACAACGTCGTTGAGCCGAAATTCCTGAAACTGGCCCCGATGTCCGGTGAGGCAGTTTCCGCGGAATACGTCCGGATCTACAGACAATATGTGCTGCTGGAAGTAGTGGCAACCGGACTGTTCTATGCGATCATCGTGATGTGGTTGCTCGCGTGACCTCGTTTTATCGCCACAACGAGCCGCATCCGTGAAGACAGCGCGGGTGAAAGCAACCCCGCGAAAACAGACAGGGAGTAGTCGATGGCGTCTCTGATCATCATCCGCACGTATGGCAATTCCCACCTTGCCCATCTCGATTCGGCGAAACTTGCCGACGAAGGTATTGAATCGAGGATTCACGACGATACGATGGCGAGTCTGCTCCCCCATTTGTCGAACGCGATGGGTGGGATTAAACTCCTGGTCGAAGAAACCGACGCCGCCCGTGCGATCGAAATTCTCGATAATTCTGAAACAATATCCGGGGACGATACCCCGACAGGTTGACTGGCTGAAGAATAGCGGACCGGACGTGCACCGGGCGTACCAGATCCGGTTTGATTTCCAATTCTGCTTTCTTATATATTGTTACTCAGGATCAACAACATCGCGGGAATCGATATGGACAATCACCGTACCGAACCTCACGACGGATTACGGAACGCACAGCTCGTCCTGAATATTCTTTTGGCCGTCCCGGTCTTCCTTCTCGGCATCCTGACGTTGTTCAGCCCTGAAGGCCCCGGCAATGCCCTCCTCGAAAACATCCTCGTCAGTACGGGGTTGTTCGGCACGACGGCCCTGTTGATTTACGATATCTATCGACCCTTTTCCGGAGGCCTTTTCCTCCTGATCGGGGCCCCCGCGTTCGCGGTTCTCTTCAACGGGTTTCACCTCTCGAAAATCCTCCTGGAATCGCGCCACGTGGGATACAGTCCGTTCTGGTCGGCGATCAGCGTCGGCATCGCGGGGCTGGGAGTCCTTTCATTGGTGCGGGCCGGGCTCCGGAACAGGTCCCGGGGCCAAACGAATCAACAGGCCGAATGACTGACGCGTTGAACATGCTCGCGAAATCTCTTCTCTCACTGATCGGGCTCACACACATGGGAATTCTGCACAACCTGGCCCGCTCGTCAGAAAGCGCACTGCCCGACCACGCAGGGGGCGGCGTCAGGGAGTGGGTGGCCGCCGAATCGTTCACCCTCGCCTTCGGGCGCGACTCTGCGCCGTCGTTCGATCTCATCGTTGCCGGAACCCCATCGGGGTCGGTAACTCTCGACATCGGGCCCTCGGGCCTCCCGGCAGAGCGCCACCAAACAGTACGCTTCCCGTCGGGGGAGATGCACCTGGTCGAACGATATTCGGATGTGACCATTGGACACTGAACGGCGTTCCGCATCCGCGGAAATCATCCGGTTGCTGGGACTGGAGCCGCATCCCGAAGAGGGAGGATATTTCCGGGAGACCTATCGCAGCGACGCGGGGTTCGAACCGGGAGGACCGTTCGCCGGGAGGCGATCGCGTTGCACCGCGATCTACTATCTTCTCACCGGCGAGTCCTTCTCCGCGATGCATCGGCTGCCCGGTGACGAGGTGTTCCACTTCTATCTCGGCGACCCGGTCGAGATGCTGGAACTTCTGCCCGCGGGCGGGGGGAGAATCACGATTCTCGGCCCCGATCCGCGAACGATGCGGCTTCAACACGTCGTGGCCGGGGATACGTGGCAGGGATCGCGGCTGAAAGCCGGTGGCGAATGGGCGCTGCTCGGGACGACGATGTCCCCCGGTTTCGCCTACGAAGACTACGAGGCCGGTACGGAGGCACTGAAGACGCAGTATCCGGACTTCGCGCAGGCGATCGCGGACCGCCTCGGGGACCGGGGAAGGTCCTGAGAACCGTATCACGAAAAGAAAGGGATCAGGGTGATGAAAAAACGCGACGACTACGGGAGCGGGGCAGGTGGGTATTTCTCCTCATTAAACCGTGAGGTCTCACCCCTGGCGAGGGAACTGCGGAGGATCATTCGTTCTGCCCTCCCTTCGGTTTCTGAAACCATCAAGTGGGGCATTCCGGTCTATGAGACGGACAGTATCATCTGTGCCATCCGGGCCGGCAGGGGGTACGTCGCGCTCCAGTTCTACGCCAGCGGTGCGACTCTGAAGGACCCCGACAGTATTCTGGAAGGTACCGGTAAGAGGATGCGCCATATCAAGATCCGGTCGAAATCGGATATTCGAAAACGGGCCTTCACCTCGCTGCTCAGGCAGGCCGCGCGAACGTCTAATTCTCACCCCTGATGCCTCCTGAACCGGGGGAGCAATGGTGAAATTCATCATCGCGGGGGGGCGGACCGGGCCGGCCTGGACGTGGTGCTGGAGACCGGCTTGAGTAGCGGCGAAAGGACCGCGGAGGTTCTGCGGGGAGCGTGCGGTTGGACGAAACCCCGTCTCCGGCTGAATGTGAAATCCCGCAGTCAAACATCCACCATCATACATAATCAAGGAAGATACGATCATGGACCCACTTCTCGTTCTCCTCTTGCAGATGTCGCTGACGCTGGTCATCATTTTTTTGATCGCCAGATGGTTTGTGGCCCCCCGACTCTCGGCGCTATCCGCCGAGAATGCCCTGGTTCCGCTGGTCCGGCCGCTTTTTACTGACGTGGATTTTCAGCATCGTGGGTATAGCAGACCTTCTTCACGCCGTCGTACGCATCCTTGGCGACCAGCTGTACACATATAATCTCGGATTTCTGTGGTTCGTCATCACGTTTTTTGCGCCGATTCTGGTGGTGACGCACGTGTTAATCATCCAGCGGCTCGCCAGGGGAAGCGGCGTGTCGCCGTGAGTGAAGCCACCGAGGTCGTCGTGGTCGGCGCCGGGCAGGCCGGCCTTGCCGTGAGCTATCTCCTCACCCGGGCAGACATCCATCATCAGGTTTTGGAACGCGGCCGCATCGGCGAATCCTGGCGTTCGCAAAGATGGGATTCTTTTTCCCTCAACACACCGAATTGGACCAACGGGCTGGTTGGGATGGAGTTCGCACCGGACGACCCCGACGGGTTCAGTAAAACTGGCAGGCTGACGAAATATTTCGAGGAATACGTCAGGACGTTTCACCTTCCCGTAAGGCCGGGCACCAGGATCGTCTCCCTGGAAACGTCGCCCGCGGGCGGATACGCTCTGAAGACTCCGTCAACGAGCATCGAAGCCGCGGTCGTGGTCCTGGCGACCGGGGCGATGAGCCGACCACGGATACCCGCGCTGGCGCAACGACTGGCCGGCGATTTTACGGTTCTCTCCTCGGGAACGTACAGGAATCCGGGAGCGCTTCCGGACGGGGCCGTCGTGGTCGTTGGAAGCGGCCAGTCGGGCTGCCAGATCACGGAGGACCTGCTCAGGGCCGGGCGCACGGTATTTCTGTGCGCAAGCCGGGTCGGCCGGGTCCCCCGGGTGTATCGCGGCCGGGAAATCTTCAAGTGGTGGCGGGACATGAAATTTTTCGAGGTCGGGGTGGAGGAGCTGGAAGATCCGTCGGTGCAATTCGCGGCGCAGCCGCAGGTATCCGGGACGGATGGCGGCCACACCGTCAGCCTGCAATCACTGGCACGTGACGGCGCGACCCTGCTCGGACGCCTCCGGAACATCGACGGCCATGTCCTGGAGCTGGAACGCAATTTACAGGAATGCATCGATTTTGCCGACGCGAAGGCACGGGATTTCAAAACTGCCATCGACGAATTCATTGCAAAGCAAGGAATAACAGCCGATCCACCCTCCCCGGATCCGGGCGAACCGGAACTTCCGGATCCCGGGGTTTCCGGCGAGATCGGGAGGCTCGACCTGCGCGAGGCGGGAGTGTCTGCCGTCATCTGGTGTACCGGTTACGACGCGGACTGGTCCTGGGTGAAACTGGACCTGTTCGACGATCGTGGCCGGCCCCGTCATCGGGCCGGCATCACGGATGTCCCGGGGATCTATGTCGTCGGATTTCCCTGGCTGTCGAAGCGTAAGAGCGGCATCCTGTATGGTGTCTCCGAGGACGCGGAGCATATCGTCGAGCACATCGGGAGGTACCTCGGCCGGCGGTAATCCGCCCGGAAGGCCCGGATTTGAAAAAAATGTGAAATTCAGAGGAGCCTGAGGATGTCGGCACTAAAACGATTCCCGGAGTTACGTGATCTGTCCGTTGACCACCATCATGGCCTGCTGCTTGCGCGGAAGGCGAAACTGGTGGCCTCCGGCGAGGAAGATACTTCCCCCGACGAAATGTGGAAGGAAATCTCGGAGAGATTCAGGTTCGAACTCGAACCGCATTTCAGGGTCGAAGAGGAGGCCCTCGTTCCCGCCCTGGAAGCCCACGACAAACATGATATGGCCCGGAGGTTGCTCCAGGAACACGGGGGACTTCGCAGGTTTGTCACACCCGGGTTCGATCAGACCCGGGAAAATCTTGGAAAATTCGGAGAGTTACTGGAAAGCCATATCCGGTTCGAGGAACGGGAACTCTTTGAAACGGCGCAGGAGATTCTGACCCCGGAAGAACTCGGTGCAGTTGACACCGCCTCCAAGGCAAGACGGGTATCATCACATCAGCGAGGGACACCATGACATTCTCAAAACGTGTATTTTTCTGGTCGGGCGTGTACGGCATCATCGTCCTGTTTCCGATGTATTTTTTAGAGAACAAGATCGGCCTTGATTTTCCCCCGGCGATCAACCATCCGGAGCACTACTACGGTTTCATCGGGGTCGCCCTTGCATGGCAGTTAGCTTTTCTGATGATCGCGCGGGATCCGGTTCGTTTCAGGCCATTGATGATCCCCGCCATCGTCGAAAAATTCCTCCCGGCGGGCACAATCGTGGTACTGTTCCTGGCCGACCGTATCAGCGGCGCGGCCATGGCCCCCTTTCTGCTGGATTTCGTTCTCGGCGGGCTTTTCATCGCGAGCTACCGGCGGCTGTCCGGGATCCCGACACAGGGCGGCTGATTCTCACGTAGGTTTTTTCGGCATACTTCACTACCATATCGCATGAGACTCAAGGACAGGACTGCGATCGTCACGGGTGGCGGGAGGGGTATCGGCAAGGCCATCTCGCTCGGGTTCGCCCGGGAAGGCGCGCGTGTCGTCGTCACGGCACGGACGCCCGAACAGCTCGATGCGGTGGCCGGCGAGATTCACGAACTGGGCGGCGTCGCGCTGCCGGTTCAGTGCGACGTCGCCGACGAGGCGATGGTCGAGGAGCTCGTCGGGCGGACTCTGGCGGAGTTCGGTTCCGTCCACATCCTCGTCAACAACGCAGGCATCGGGAAGGCCCGGCCCGTGTGGGGCCTCACCCGGCAGGCGTTCGAGGAGGTCCTCCAGGTCAATCTCGTCGGTTCATTCCTCTGCACCAAACACGTCTGGAAGCCGATGAAAGAGGCCGGTGGCGGTTCCATCATCAACGTAGCGTCGCTCGCAGGAACCGTGGGCTACCCGATGCTGAGTGCCTACTGCGCGAGCAAATGGGGCCAGATCGGGCTGACCAAATCGTCCGCGGAGGAGGGGAAGGAACACAACATCCGGGTCAACGCGATCGCGCCCGGTAAGGGGGACACCGCCATCCGGGCGGGGATCGCCGAGGACAAATCCAGAATCCTCAAACCGGAAGACCACGTCGGACCGTGCGTGTTCCTCGCGTCCGAGGAATCACGCTACGTCACCGGCCAGGTCATTCCCATCGAATGGTACGGCCCCAGGTGACGACCGACAGGAAATCCCGCATCAGGGAATACAAGGAACGCAAAATCACCGCCGGTGTCTTTCAGATCAGGAACGGCGCCAACGGAAAGGTATTCCTCGGCAGCAGCCTGAACCTTGAAGGGTGGTCAAACAGGCATAAATTTCAACTGGCCGCGGGATCGCATCCGAACCGGGAGTTGCAAAATGAATGGACCGAGTTCGGTGCGGGGACGTTCGTATTTGAGGTCCTCGAAGAGGTGAAGGGGGCGGACGATCCCGGATTCAACATCGGGGACGAACTGACGCTGCTGGAGGAGATCTGGTGGGAGAAGCTCAATCCGACGGGGGAGAGAGGTTACAATCCCGACTCCCGGATCCGGCAGCCGTGAAGATGTCACCGGCAGGGAGAAGTTCATGATCAGGACCATTTCGCAGGCCCGCCAGTTCGTCAAAAAGGTCAAGGTCTGCACCGTTTTCCCCAGCGACAAGGTCGAACACACGTCCCTCTGGGAAAATGTCGGCCTCCCCGATAAAAAGCCCGGCGAAAAGGGCTGGGGTAAGAAAATGAACGCGGTCTGGACCTGGAAGACCCGGCTCCCGGCCGAATACCCCGAGGACATCTACTATGGGAAGATCAAGGGCGGCCTGGCGGTGCTGATGGACAGGACGTACATGGTCAACCACCATTTCCCCCTGGCGTACAGGGACGTCAGGACGCTCGGCAGACTGGAACAGCAGGTCTGCGGGAAAATCGCGGAAGAGCCCTGGAAGACGACCGCGCTTCGCAGGGCCGCGGTGGAGGAGTTCGGCTGCACGAAAAGCCGCTTCGACACCGCACTGAAGAACCTTCAGGTCACGATGAATATCGTGAGGCTCAATGATCCCGGCTCCGAGCAGGACACGTGGGTACCCTTCAGGGAGCTCTACCTGGATGTCTGGGAGCGGCATGTCGGGGGAACGCGTCCCCGAAAGAAGCCCCGGAAACAAAACCGGTGAGTTCACGTCTAACTGTTGGGGTCCCGAACGCGCCCGTCGGGGAGACCCGGGAGGAAAAAAACACAACGGAAACCCCAACAGGACGATTCGACGTCGGGCGGAAAGGCGTCGGGAAGGAGAATACATGATGAAGGCTCTGATGGTTTTTACCGGGTGGTGCATATTGTTCGTTCTCTGCTGGCCCATCGCGCTATTCGCGCTGATTCTCTTCCCCGTCGTCTGGCTGGTGTCCCTGCCGCTGAGGCTGCTGGGTATCGCCGTGGAGGCGTTGTTCGACTTCGTTCGCGCCCTTCTCTTCCTGCCCGCCCGCCTGCTCGGATGGCGGAGGCAATCGTAGCGGATGCGACCCCCGGCGGAGCCGACCGTGAGGACGCGATGAACCGTCGCCGGTTCAGGATCCCGCCCTGGAGTCTGCTCATCGTCCCGTTGATGATGACGGGGTGCAGCGACCGATCCCGCCCCCAACCGGAGGCCACGCTCGGGTGGATGGAAGGGGAATGGCAGGGGATCAGGCGGTCGGCGGACGACGGACGTGAGGATTCCATGTTCGTGCTCGTCGTCCCGCTCACGGGCGGGCCGGGAAACATCGAACGCCTCCGGGTCGAGACCGGGGAGAGTTCATACATCGGGTTCGCCGTCCGGTCCCCGTCGGAGGCGGAGGGACGCTGGACCATGCTCTACGCCAACGCGACCCGCGACAGGATTTCCCGGCTCGAGGGTGAAGTCGGGCCGGGCCGTGCCACGTGGCAATCGGCCGACCCCCGCCGTCCGCGGATCTCGAAAGTCGAGATGGAACGGCTGGACACCAACCGGTGGCGGCGGACGAACCGCGTGTCGGAAGACAGCGGAAAGAGCTGGCGCCTCCTGTTCACCGACGAAGTGGAACGGAAGCGATAGGCCGTCGGCCGGCCGCCGGACCGGGCTCATCAACGACATGAAAATCGTCAAACCGAAAAGAGTCAGCCGCACCTACACGCAGCACCTCGAGGGTTCGCCGGAAGCCGTCTTTCCCCTCCTCTGTCCCGTCCGCGAAACGGAATGGATCCACGGCTGGGACCCGCCACTGGTCGTCACCGCGTCCGGTGTCGCGGAGCCGGACTGCGTCTTCACCACGCCGGCAGATCCCGTCGACGCCGTCTGGTACATCACACGCCAGGAACCGGCCGACGGTTTCATCGAAATGATCAAAATCACGCCGGGGGTCACCGCGTGCCGGATGACGATCCGGCTCCGGGAAATGCCCGTGGGTTCGGAAGCCGATATCACCTATACGCACACCAGCCTCGGTCCGCAGGGCGACGCATTCATCGAGGCCTTCACCGAAGAACAGTACCGCGGATTCATGAGGGACTGGGAAGCCCGCCTGAATCATTTCCTGTTGCACGGCTTCAGCCTGCCCGCGTGAACGGCCCGGAAGTGAGACGGGGGCGGGTGAACGGAAATGGGTGAACTTTCTTTCCGCCCGGCTTCGGCCCGGGACGTCGGTGAGATTACCCGGCTGGTGAATCTCTGCTACCGGGGTGACGTGAGCCGCCAGGGATGGACGAGCGAGGCGGACCTGCTGGAGGGTGAGCGCACCAACGAGGACGAAATCCGGTCGCTGGTGGAGCGCGAGGGATCGGTCATCCTGGCCTGCGTCGACCGGGGCGAGATCATCGGTTCAGTGCACCTCGAACGCGAGGACCGGGATTGCTACCTCGGACTCCTCGTGGTCAGGCCTGACCTCCAGGCGGGGGGCATCGGCAAACGCCTGATGGCGGCCGCGGAAAAATTCGCGCTGGATGCGTGGTCCCCCCGGCGAATGCGCATGACCGTCATATCGACCAGGGTCGAGCTCATCGCGTTTTACGAACGCCGGGGTTACCGGCGGACGGGGAGGACCGAACCGTTCCCGGACGACGGGAGCCACGGCACGCCGCGGACGCAGGACCTCCACTTCGAAGTCCTGGAGAAGACGCTCTGACGACGTCGATTGTTCACCCGGGGTCCCCGAGCACGGCCGGCACCCGGATTCCCCACCAACCTTCACAACGACGAGGGAACCATGATACAGGGATTACGCACGGTCATCTATCACGTCAGCGACCTCGCAAAAGCGAAAAAGTGGTACAGCGAGGTCCTGGGATTCGAGCCCTACTTCGACCAGCCCTTCTACGTCGGCTACGAAGTCGGCGGATTCGAGCTCGGACTGATCCCGGACGGGAACCCCGGAGCCGGGGGGTGCGTTGCCTATTGGGGCGTGCCCGATGCCGGAACCGCGCTCGCACGCCTCGAGGGCATGGGCGCGGCGGTCCGGGAGAAGATCCAGGACGTCGGCGAAGGAATCCGCGTGGCGGCCGTCGCCGACCCCTTCGGGAACACCTTCGGTATCATTGAGAACCCGCATTTTTCACTCGAAAAGGTACGCTGAAGTGAAGGAGCACACCGGTGGAGGCGCACGGCGCCGGGACCCCCGCGGCGGAGTCACGCCGCGATGAACGTCTCGGTATCGGGAACCCTTGTACTGATGGTGTGTTTCTGCGGATGGGGCTGCCGGAACTCCAACGGGACCCCCGGTGAACCCCGGACCTACAAACTCTATTTCCTCGGCGGGCAATCGAACATGGAGGGCTTCGGTTTTGAGGAGGACCTTCCCGCGGAGTTGAAACCGCCACGGACCGGCGTGATGATCTTTCACGGGAACGACCGCCCGGACGACCAGCCGGCGGACGGGCGGGGGATATGGGCGCCCCTGCGGCCGGGCCATGGCAGCGGTTTTTCATCGGACGGGAGTCGCAATGATTATTCCGGCAGGTTCGGCCCCGAACTGACGTTCGGAGACCGGCTGGCCGGGCTGGAGAGGGACACGCCGATCGCCATCATCAAGTATTCCCGGGGCGGCTCTTCGATCGGTGTGGGCGCTTCCGAGTACGGCACGTGGGACCCGGATTACGGGGCCGGCGGGGGGATCAATCAGTTCGACCATTTCCTCGCCACCGTGAACAACGCGCTCGCGGCCGGGGACGTCAACGGGGACGGGACCCCTGACCGGTTTGTTCCCGCCGGCATTGTCTGGATGCAGGGTGAGGCGGACGCCCTCCACGGCGAGGAGAGCGCCCGGCAGTACGGCGCAAACCTGAAACGATTGATGGCACGCATCCGCACGGCGTTCGGGGTGGACGACCTGCCGGTGGTGATCGGCCGCATTTCCGACTCCGGGCAGGACGCAGACGGCAGAATGATGGACTACGCGGATATCGTCCGCCGGGCCCAGGCCGGGTTCGTCGAAGGAGACGCCAACGCCGCGCTCGTCACGAGCACCGACGGGTACGGTTTTCTCGACGACGGGTGGCATTTCGACAGCAGGGGTTTCATCGATCTCGGCGAGCAGTTCGCCGAAGCGGTCCATGATCTGCACAACAGAAAATAGAGGGTGCCGAATGATCACGAAGGCGGATGCGGAAGGGTACAGGGAGGTCATCGACGGAGTATGGCTCAAGAACCTGGTCCACGGGGAGAAAACGCACATGACCGAGGTGAGGTTCCGGAAGGGCGCCGTCGTCCCCGAACACCGGCACCCGCACGAGCAGACGGGTTACCTCATCTCCGGGTCATTGAGGTTTTTCAACGGGACCGAGGAGAAGGTCGCCCTCCCCGGCGACAGCTGGAACCTGAAGGGCGGATTTCCCCACGGGGCGGAGGCCCTCGAAGAGACGGTGGTGATCGAAGTATTTTCACCGGTGAGGGATGATTACCTCTCCGGGCAGGAACAGACGCCCGGGCAGTCCCCCAACGGACGGTGAACCCCCGACGGACGGTCATCCCACGACAGACATTGAACACACGACAGACGGTACACGCCGGACAGGGGTTGAACCCATCAAAGACAATTCATCCCGACCTGATTTCATGAAGCGAAGACTCTATCCCCTGATTCCCCTCCTCGTCCCGGTCATCATCGCACATGGTTGCAAGAGCGACGTCGATGGCACGCACGCGTGGAACGGGAAGGTGGAGGTCCACGGTGCATTGCGCGCCATGATGCACGAGGGGGAGACCGGGACGATGGTCACCCTCGATACGATGCTTCCCGATTCCAACCTCTACGCGCTCGGTGCCCTCACCGGGCTGGCGGGGGAGGTCACGGTCATCGCCGGGAAGGCCTATCTTTCCTACCCCGAAGGTATGGACGGGGTGCGGATCCGCACGACCGGAATGTCGGACGACGGGGCGACACTCCTGGTCTCCGCGGTCGTCCCGGCCTGGCGGGCGGTCACGATCGAAAAACCGATCCGCTTTGACGCGATCGACGCCGAGGTAGCCCGGCTGGCCGCCGCGGCCGGACAACATACCGGGGGACGCATTCCATTTCTCATCGAGGGGGATTTCGAAGACCTGCAGTGGCACGTGATCGACGGCTCACGAACAGGGCCCGGCGGGGAATCGGGCACCGATCACCTGAAGGCCGCGGTGAAGGACACCATCGACCGGGCGAGGGGGACGCTCGTCGGTTTCTATTCACCGGACGACCAGGGCGTGTTCACGCACATGGGGTCGAAGACGCACATCCACTGTTCCGTCGATGACCCGCCCGGGTCCGGACATGTCGATCATGTCGTCATCCCGGCGGGATCGGTCATCAAATTTCCCGCCGGCGGCGCGGAGTAACGATCCCGGGTGGAACGTCGCCCGGTTACGGCCGGCCGGGTGTCGTCCCCCCTGACGTTGAATAAAATGTCGTACAGAAACCCCCGCAAACAGGCCCCGAAAAGCCGATTATTCCG
>QJVY01000123.1 GCA_003235555.1 Ignavibacteria bacterium
TCCCCGTCGGCCTCCAGACTGTCATCGGGGTAATACGCCCCGCAACCCGAGCAATAGTTCCGCTCGATGTTTCCATGCAGTTCGTGCACGAGCGAACTTCCCGCCCTTCGATGCAGGTTGTCGATGTTCTGGGTGATGACCGTAACTTGGTAATGCCGTTCGAGTTCCGCGATCGCCCTGTGTCCCGCGTTCGGTTCGACCCGGGACATGATCTCCTTCCTCATACGGTACCATTCCCAGACCAGGCCGGGGTTTTTCCTGAAAGCTTCGAAGGTTGCGAGATCCTCCGGCCTGAACTTTTCCCAGATCCCCCCGCCGCCCCGGAAGGTCGGAACGCCGCTCTCCGCGGATATCCCGGCCCCGGTGAAGAAGACGACCCGGGCGGCGGAGGAAAGCCGCTGTGTCAACGTCGCCGGGAGCCCCGTCTCCCCCCGGCCACCGGGCGGCCCGCTCACCGGAGCGGCTCCAGTGTCAGCCTGTCCCAGGGGGCGGACCGGATTTCGTCCCAGTCCGTGCTCACCCTGATATATCCGCCGTTGAGCCAGAGGGGGGCCTGGTCGTCGTAGTGTTCGTGGAGGGGCTGCCCGGACTGGCCCCCGGTAAGCACGAAATAACCCTCCGAGGGTTTCGCGAGGTCCACGACCTGCCGCATCGACGCGCCCACCCTGACGCCGTACGGGTCGGAGTCCGCGTATTCCGTTTTGTTGATTGTCGTCAACCCGCCGGCGACGGGGAAGGGCCCGACGTTGAATATGCGTTCGAGTGGCGAGCGGGACCCGAACGGATGGCGGAAAGTCACCGTGTGCAGGTTGCCCCACCGCCACTCTTTCATCACGGTCCCCATCTTCCGGGTCAGGGCGTCTAGGGCGTCGTCGAGGCTTTTCACCAGAATGTCGGCCCGCGATTCCCGCCCGGGGGTCCGCACGTCATCGAACCAGAGGGAACTGTCAGACGCCAGGAGCGCGGAAGTGACCCTGTTCGGGATGGCGCCGAACTGCGTGAAGCTGTTGAAAAGACTGTCGCCCATCTCGTCCATGTAGGTGTTCTCGAGAAGCTTCACGTAAAACTCATTGAAGATCGTGGTCGTGATGTCGCCGGCGGCGAAACGGAAATCCCAGTTCCTCAGGTAATCGAGCGCAACCGCGCGGGCGGAATCCGTCCCGGGCAGGCCCGCGAAGACGTCCAACAGGAGCCGCGTGGTCTCCCGGGCGTAGGGGGATGTGACGTCCTGCTGCATCCGTTTGAAATCGTCCGCCGTGAACTGCGCGGCCCCCTGGAGGAGTTCCCTGATCCTGAGGATCCGCGAGGGGGGTTCCCAGAGGGTCGAGAGGTACCACCGGTATCCGTCGTCGCTCAGTTTCTGGTTCGCGCAGGCGATCACACCGTCGGGGGGGTTGAGCAGACGGGGGAGGGACTGGAAATCCAGGTATCCCTTCCACTCGGCATCCCCCGTCCAGCCCGGGAGGGGGAGCATCGGGTGCTGTTTCCCCCTCAGCGGTACCTTTCCGGTGGTCCAGTAGGCGATGTTTCCGGATGTGTCGCCGTAGACGACCGCCTGTCCGGGGACGGTGAGGTACGACAGACCTTCGGCGAACGCGGAGGGGTCGGCGGCCGCGTTGATCCTGAGAAAACCGTAGACCTCATCGGACACATCGAACCCGGTCCATCGCATCGACACCGGGGGGGACATCCCGGCGGTGTCGCGCCGCAGGACGGGATGGACGTCGTTGACGACCGGTCCATGTATCGTGGAGCGAAAGGAGACTTCGATGCTGTCGTCCGCACCGAAATAGATCACCTCCGTGCGGACGTCCATGGGGACCGGGGTGCCGCGGAACATCACGTTGTTGGGATTCGCGGAATCGGGCATCTCGACGTAAAAATCCACGTCGTCCAGCATGGCGTTCGTGAACCCCCACGCAACCGCATCGTTGTGCCCGATCACGACGACGGGCAGGCCGGGGACTGTGACACCCGAAACATTGAGCCCGGGGGCGGAGAGGTGCATGAGGTACCACCGGGATGGCTGGGGCATGGCGAGATGGGGGTCGTTGGCGAGCACCGGATACCCGCTTTCGGATCTCGTGGCGTTCACGGCCCAGGCGTTGCTTCCCCCTCCCGGCGCACCGAAACCGAACTCCCCGCGGTAGTCACCCGCCGCATCGAGGAGGGTGGAAAAGGTCCTGCGGTAAGAGTCCGGCTGCGCCTTCCGGCCGGTGGGGACGGTGACGCGCACGGAGTCGGGCCAGTCGGGAAAGAGTTCGTTCAGTTTCGCGATCGACACCCGCCCGGAAATCGCCCCGTAGGTGATGTCCGTCCACCAGGCGAGCGCGAGTTCCCACGCTATCAGGCGCGTCGCGAGCAGACTGTGCCTGACCTCCCACCGCCGCGGGGAATAGTCGAGCATGTCGAACTCCGCCGGGTAGGCGCCGTGGTGGGATTCAATGAAGGCGTTGACGCCGTCCGCGTATGATTGAAGGGCCTCCCTCGATTCCCGGTGGAGATTCTCCTCGATGGACCCTGCGACCGCGGGGAGGTTGAGCATGCGGAACATCATATCGAGCGGGAGGGTGCGCTTTCCGAACAGTTCGGAGAGCCGCCCCTCGCCCGCCCGCCTCATGAGGTCCATCTGCCAGAGGCGGTCCTGGGCGTGGACGTAGCCTGCGGCGAACATCAGGTCCCGTGTGTTCCCCGCGCTGATGTGCGGAATACCGTAACCGTCGCGGTACACCTCCACCGGGGCCCCGGTCCCCGCGACGGTGACCGTGCCCGAGGTGGCCGGAAACGATTGCACCAGCAGGTGGCGGAAAAAAAACAGGGCCACGACGAGCACCGTGATGAGCGTTCCGCTGATACCGAGGACGACGCGAGATGTTCGGGTCAAGCGTGTGGCGTTATTGTGAATAAAAAACCCGTCGACCCGGGCCCCTCCTGGGAGTCCATGGTGACGGGAAAATATACCCGAATAGCCGTTCTATTTCAACATCACCGTCCCCGCGCGTGACGCTCCTGATCGGAGGGCCGGGAACGCCCGTGCGGACAGGGGTCAGAACAGGTAGACCACCGTTCCCCGGAAGGTGTGCGTCGTGATCTGCTCGACCTCCGTAAACGCGCCGGCATAGACCTGGCGGTAGGTGTCCCACGACCCGTGCGCGTACCCGAGGTCCACTGCCACCGCGTTGTCCACCATGAAACCGATGCCGCCGGTCACATACTTCTGGTCGAACTCCGAGGGGTCGCCGTCGTAGGGGGACGGGAGGAGGATGTACCCGGCGCGCACGAAGAAATTCGATTCGGGGATCCTGATCTCGCCGCCCAGGCGGACGTTCACCGTCGGCCTGAAGATCTCCTTGATGTCGGTGTTGAGGCCGAGGAGCGTGGAGGCGAGCACCTGGCTGGTGGGATTGCGGAATTCCATCTGCGTGAAATCGATGTACTCGACGCTGCCCGCCAGCGTGAAATCGGCCGTCCCGCCCGAGAGTCCCGCCGAAAACACAAAGGGCGTGGCGATGTCATACTCGGTGACACCGCTGGTGGGGTCGTACGCCGATTCACCGTTGTCGAACCAGCTGATCGCGTCGGAGCTGAACGTCTCCTCCACGGTGATCCATGAGGGCGTTTTCACGGACAGTCCGAACCTCGCGTACCTCGCGAAGTGATAGACCATCCCCGCGTTGAGGTTGAAACCCCTGATATCCGCCTCGACGAGATCCAGCACTTCCAGGCTCGAGTAGTCGAAGGGAAAAACCTGGTAGAGGCCCATGTTGTCCGATTCGGTGAACCGGTTCGAATAGGAATACGAACCACCGAGGAAGTTGAGGCTCATCCCGACGTAGAGGTTCCTCGCGACCTCCGCCGCGCCGCTGAGGGTGAACCGGTTGAGTCCCCCGCCTTCGAGCGTCTTCCCTTCCTGGTTCACGCTGTCCGCAATCGGACTGATGAACGTCCCCGCGTTGGTGTCGACCCTCGCGAGTTCGAGGGCTTCGGCCCTGGTGAGGTCCGGCGGATACGCCAGGCCGTCGGGTGCCCAGCTCTGGATGATGCTGCCCATGGAGTTGAATCCGTCGAAGGAAAGGCCGGTCGTGAATTCCGACACCCGGTCGAACCCGATCCCCACCGTAAAACTCCCTTGCGTGGTGGGCACGGCGTACAGGAGCCCAATGTGGTTGAGGCTGGTCTGGTTGTTGCTGAAGGACGACTGTTCCCCGAGGTACGTCGCCGAGTTCTGGTAGGAGAGGTGCCCGAGGCCGAATGAGAACTCGCTCATTCTCGACTGCGCGATGCCCGCCGGGTTCCAGTAGACAGCCGAGTAGTCATCCAGGAAGCTCATGCCGGCGGTCCCCATGGCCATCGACCGCGCCCCGACACCCAGTCCCTGCCAGGAATACCTCAGCACGTCTTCCGGAAACTGGGAATATGAGCCCGTCGCGCAGAGCATCGTGACGGACAGGACGCAGGCCGCCTTCATGAAAATAGTTTTCATCGGAAGTCTTTTCAATTGTACTCGTGTGGTCAGGGTTTCGGATTACGCGTCGATCCGCCGCGGCTGGTTCCCGAGGATTGCGATCCTGAGCCGCCGCTCGGAGAGGGCGACGCCGAACGTACCGCCGGCGGCGGTGATGAAGGCCGGGGCGATGACGTACGCGCCGGGGCGGTGCTCCTCGTTCTCCGGCTCGTACCCTGGGATGCCGGCGTCGATGTGGATGTGGATTTTTTCCCGTCGTTCCGGACAGCCGGGGACTTCCCGGATGTAGTCCTGGACCCGGGGCTGGCCGACACGGATCCGCGGTCCCGGTAGATCCGGCTGTTGTCGCGTGACGTGGAACCCGATCCGCGCGTCGATCTGCCGGTGGAGTTCGTCGTGGACGTTCCCCGGGATCCGCTGCGGACAGATCCCGAACTCCTCGTGGTCCCGTCCGTCGATCCTACGGCGGGCGCGGCGCCGCCGCCCGAGGTCCCCCCCGTCACGACCCTGCCCGTCGCCGTTGGCATATCCCTCGTCACCGCCGAACCGGATGTCGAACCCGGAAGGTCGCCTCCCCTCGAATAGCCATTGGGGTCCGATCCGCGCGAGCCGCCCGAGGCACGCGTGGAACCAAAATTCCTCGTGGTACGGGGGATGGGCGCGACGTTCTGGTAATAGTAACCGGGGTTGTAGGAATAATGCCCGTAACCGTACCCGTATCCGTATCCGTATCCGTACCAGGGGGAGTAATAATTCGCATACCCGTAACCGTATCCATACCAGGGGAAATAATATCCGGAGTAGGAACGGTAGTACCAGGGATCGTACGAGTAGGCCGCGCTCCAGGGGTCCGCGTAGATCATGGCGAACGTCACCGAAGGCCAGTAGGTGTTGGGATAATAATAGTTGAAACCGAACCGGTACTGGTTCTCCCAGTCGTTCCCGTAATCGTACCCGTCGTCATCCTCGTAGTACGGCTCTTCGCCTTCCACCTCGTTCCCGGTGTATTCGGTATACTGCTCATCGGCGCCCTCATCGACCGGGGCCTCGTTGCGGGCCGTGCCGAGCTGTGTGTAACAACCTCCGGCGCCGAACAGGATCAACAGCGAGGCGATCGGGACGAAAAGCGTTCTCAATAGGTTTTTCATGGCTGGTCTCTCTATAGAATACTAACGTGAAGACTGCAACTATGGTGCCACCGGGCGTCGGAGATACCTTTAAAATTTAGTCATATTGGGGGAGAGTTCCAAGGATCGGGGCGGGATACGACGATTCCTGTCTGTTTCTGGACACAAAAGCGTATAAAATGTGGCTTTTTCTGGACACGGAGGAGAGGGACGGCCTGCCCTACCGGGTATAGTCGATGCGCAACGTGCGGTTGGCGAAACCCTCGTGGCGTTGATTACCGAGGATGTCCTTGAAGTGGATGGCGAGCGATATCCCTCCACCCGCGGAGGCGGCGATGCCGGCGTTCAGGTATCCCCTCCCCCTTCCGAGCGCGTTCGGGCCGTTGTCGTTGAATCCCGCATTGTACTCCGCGATCACGGAGAGGAAAGAGACGATGGACTTGTCGATGCCGACAAAGAGGTTCAGGTCCCTGTCTCCGTCGGACTTTTCCAGGCTGTAGTTCAGTCCGCCGTGGAAGCCGAAGAATCCGGACGCACTGTAGTTCTTGCTCATGACGATATAGAGCCCGGGCGACTTGATGGTGAACCTGTCCCTCTCCCCGATGTATCCCTCTGCCCCCTCCGAATCGAACCCCAGGACCAGGGCGGGGAATGATTCGGACTCCTCTATCACGCGGATCTTCACCCGGAAACCGGGGACCTCGTTCCATTCCGGCGGGCCGGTCCCGATGATCCCCGTCGCGCCGTAGGCAAGGCCGAAAAGGAGCCGGTCCGCGATGCCGTAATCGAAGGCGGCCTGGAGGCCGTCGCCGCGGTAGAGATCCACCCGGAAGGATTTTTCACCACCGCGGAGTAGCCCGGCGGTGGGAATGTCGATGATACTCAGCGGTTCGGTCTTGGCGTCCGAGCCCGCCCAGCCCTGCGCCCGGGAAATCTGCACCGTGGCCGGTACCGAGAGGACCACCAGGAACGAGACCGCCGCAACCATTCGCTCCACGCACATCCTGCACCGTCGGGTATGTTCAGGCCGGTTCTGCAAGGCGGCGGTAATATAGTCAATCGGCCCGCGATCGTCAACACGCCGGACGCCCGACCCCTTTGATTTTTGACCAAAATCGATCTACCTTTCAGATAACGGGGGAAACAAAAAGCCTTCCCCCCCTGTTGTAACTGGTGAACGGACAATCCCACCCGGCCCCGTCGGCCCTCTGGGAATACATCATCAATCCTGAAGATCGATCGTGAAACCAACCATATCAACGCGCGGTGAGCTCAAATCAGCCGGCTACAGGGTCCTCCCGGTCAAGGAAGAGATTCGCGCCAACCTCATCGCGAAACTCGGAAGAAAGGAACCGCTTTTCCCCGGCATCATCGGGTTCGACGATACGGTGATCCCGTCGATCGTCAACTCCCTCCTCGGGAAACACGACATCATGCTGCTGGGGCTGCGCGGTCAGGCAAAATCGAGGATCGTGCGCCTGCTCCCCACGCTCCTCGACGAGTACATCCCCGTGGTCGCCGGCTGCGAGATCAACGACAACCCTTTCAGCCCCGTCTGCAAGCGGTGCCACGACCTCTCCGTCGAACTCGGCGACTCGCTGGAAATCGAGTGGATCGGCCGCGAGGCGAGGCTCGGCGAGAAGCTCGCCACCCCCGACGTCACCATCGCCGACCTGATCGGGGACATCGACCCGATCAAGGCGGCCACAAAGAAGCTCCATTATTCGCACGAGGGTGCGATCCACTTCGGCATCATCCCCAGGACCAACCGGGGAATTTTCGCCATCAACGAGCTCCCCGATCTGCAGCCGAGGATCCAGGTGGGCCTCTTCAATATCATGCAGGAGAAGGACATCCAGATCCGCGGGTTCAACGTCCGGATCCCGCTGGACATCCTGATCGTCTTCACGGCGAACCCGGAAGATTACACCAACCGCGGGAACATCATCACGCCGCTGAAGGACCGGATCGACTCCCAGATTTTCACACACTACCCGAGGTCCGTGGGGGACGCGATCCGGATCACCGAACAGGAGGCGTGGCTGGAACGGGACGGAAAACCCGTCGACATCCCGAGGTATTTCCGTGAGATCATCGAGCAGGTCGCCTTCGAGGCGAGGGGAAGCGAGTACGTCGACCAGAAGTCGGGGGTAAGCGCGCGCCTCACCATCGCCGCGATCGAGAACCTCGTAAGCAACGCCGAGAGGCGGGCGATCGCCAACGGCGACCCCTGCGTCGCCCCGAGGATCTCCGACCTGCCGCACGTCCTCCCCGGTCTGACGGGAAAGATCGAACTGGTCTTCGAGGGGGAACAGGAGGGCCCGGTCAGGGTGGGAAGGGCGCTCGTCGGGAAGGCCGTCCGCGCGGTGTTCCGGGAGTACTTCCCCGACCCTCTCCAGCGGAAGCCGAGGGCCATCCAGACTCACGAGGAGCGCACCTCCCCGGTCGAGTCCGAGTACGCGCTGATCACTTCCTGGTTCGAATCGGGGAATAAAATCGAGATCGCCGACGACATGCCGGTTGACGAGTATTTCAACGAACTGAACAGGGTGAAGGGACTCGCGGAACTCACACGCAGGCACATGAAACTCCCGGACGGCGACCGCAACACGCTCGCATCCGCGATGGAGTTCGTGCTCGACGGCCTGCACCAGTTTTCAAAAATCGCGAAGGACGAGGTGGACCACCGGATCGAATACAAGGACCTCGTCGGGACGATTTTCAGCCGGGGGCCGCGGGGCGAAGGGGAGGAAGATGACTGACCGGGGGACGCGCCGGGGAGTGCGCCGCCCGTGAAATTCCGCTACAGCAAATGGACGGAGCGTTCACGGACCGATGACCAGCGGCTGGAACAGCTGACGTCATTGTTCAGCTACCTCCTCGTGCAGACCAGCGGCGACGCCGAGGAGGCGCTCGAGTGGCTCAGGCAGCTGGCGGCTGAACACGGCCTATTCGACGAGAACCTCGGCCCCGACGACCTCCTTCAAAAACTGAAGGACGAGGGAATCATCGCGGAGGCCGGGAACGTGCACGTGCTGACCACGAGGGGGGTGCAACGGATCCGGAGCGACGCCCTCAACGAAATATTTACCTCGCTGCGGAAGGGGGATATCGGCGGACACGAGGTGCCCCGCACCGGCAGGGGGGTCGACCGCTCCAGCGACGTGCGGAAATGGACCGCCGGCGATTCCGCCCACAACATCGACCTCTCGTCGACGTTAAAAAACACCTTCAAGCGCGAGGGCATAGAGGATTTCACGCTGGCGGAGGAGGACCTGGAGGTGTACGAGACCGAACATCTGACCTCGTGCGCCACCATCCTGATGCTCGACATCAGCCACAGCATGATCCTGTACGGAGAAGACCGGATCACACCCGCCAAGCAGGTGGCCCTGGCTCTTTCGGAGCTCATCATGAGAAGGTTCCCGAAAGACTACATCGCCCTGGTGGTTTTCGGGGACGACGCGAAACTGGTCAGTCTCAACGAACTCCCCTTCCTGAACGTCGGGCCGTACCACACGAACACCCGCGAGGGCCTCAAGATGGCCAGGATGCTCCTGCGGCGGCGGCGTTCGGCCAACAAGCAGATCTTCATGATCACCGACGGGAAACCGTCGGCCATTTTCGACGACGCCGGACGGCTCTATAAGAACTCCTTCGGCCTGGATCCCCGCATCGTCAATAAAACGCTCGACGAGGCCCTTGCCTGCCGCCGCGAGAGGATCACCATCAGCACCTTCATGGTGGCGCGCGACCCCTACCTCATCAACTTCGTACAGGAACTCACCCGGGCGAACCAGGGGAGGGCCTACTACTCCACGCTCGACAACCTCGGCGAGTTCATCTTCGTCGACTACATCCGTAACCGCAGGAAAAAATTCGGCGCCAGCTGAGTCTTCCTCCCGGCCGGTCCCGCCGCCTCCGGCGACCGTCCCGGAACACTGTTGAATCTCAGGATTTTTTTCTGCATTTTTGGATCAACTTCAAGGCGTTCCCATGCTCCTCATCATTCCGGCCATAGATATCCAGAACGGGGTCTCGGCGTACCCGCTCGGCGGACCCGGGGACGACGTGTCCGGCACCGATCCGGTCGCGATCGCCAAACTCCTCAGGATTGAAAACGCGAAGACACTCCACGCAACGGACCTCGACGGCCGTCGCGACGGGAAGTTCCTGCAGTTCGACGTGATGCGGAGGCTGGTCGAAAACGTGGACATTCCGATCGAGGTCAGCGGTGGCGTGTCGGACGAGGAGGCCGCGGACCGTCTGCTCGGTTACGGGGCGTGCCGCGTCGTTCTGCACCCGGACGTTCTGCCGGACCGGCCGGAAATCGCGGAAAAAATCCTCGCAAAGCACGGTCCTGGAAAGGTCGTCATGGCGATCGAATTCAGGGGGGACCCCGGGGCCGCCACGGAGGCGGCAAACCGCGGTCCCCGCCACCCCCTCACGCTGGGGATGAAAGCCAGGGACATGGGTTTCCGGCGGCTCCTCTATGAGGAACACGACGATTCGGGGACGCGACACCGGCTCAACCTCCCGATGCTCGGCGAGCTGGCCTCCTCGACCGGACTGCGCGTCACGGTGTCGGGGGGTGTGGTCTCCTTCGCGGACCTGAAAAATCTCCAGGACCTGCCGGACGCGGGTGTCGACTCGGTCATTCTCCGCCGGGCGCTCTACGAGGACAAATTCCCCTGCCAGAGATTATGGAGGATGGCGGAATCGGGCGGCTACCCGTACACGGCGAAGGTGTGAGGGGATGACCATCACCGTCATCGGCCACCTCTGCCTCGACGAGATCAATCCCGCCGGCGGGGGCACATCCCGGAGCTACGGCGGCATCTATTTCGCGCTGGCGACGCTCGCGGAGGTTCTCCTCCCCGGGGACAGGGTCAGGCCCGTTTTCGGTGTCGGGAAGGAGGAATACCAGGATTTCATCGCCCACCTCGCCCGGTGGCCCAACGTGGACACATCCGGGATATTCAGGATGGGGGGGCCCACCAACAGCGTCTCGTTACTGTACGGACAGGGGGACGGCAGCGGGAGGATAGAGGTCTCGCGCGACATCGCAGACCCCATTCCGTATAAAAAGATCCACACCTTCCTCGATGCGGACATGGTGATGGTCAACATGATCTCCGGATTCGACGTGACGCTCGAAACCCTCGACGAGATCAGGATGCGGACGCGTGACCTCAACGTCCCGGTATTCCTCGACGTGCACAGCCTCACGCTCGGAGTCCGCGACGACTTCCAGCGCTACCGTGCCCCGGTCGATATCTGGCGGCGGTGGCTCTTCATGCTCCACACCGTCCAGATGAACACGGAGGAGGCCGCGTCCCTCTCCCCTGAAAAATTCACCGAGGAGGAGATGGTGAAGCAGACGCTGGCCCTCAACACGCACAACCTCTGCCTCACGCGGGGTGCCGACGGCTGCACGCTCTTCGTCAACGAGAAGAAGCACATCATCAGGCACGACATCGAGGGGGTGGCCGTCAACGACACGGTGGACCCCACCGGGTGCGGGGACGTCTTCGGCGCGGCCTACTGCGCGCACTTCGTGCATTCCGCGGACGTCAGGGCGGCGGCGGAGTACGCCAACACCGTGGCGGCCGCGAAGTCCGAGATCATGGGATCGGCGGATATCGGAAAACTCTCGCTGTTCAACCTCGAGAAGGCGGGGCTGGGGGTGGCGGGAAAATGAACATCGCGCTGATCGGACACGGGAAGATGGGAGCCGAGGTCGAGCGGATCGCGCTCGCAAAACAGATCGGCGTCAAAAAGATCTTTACGGTTGAAAACAACCCGGACGGGAAGGCCCTCACGCGCGAATCGCTCAGGGAGGTCGACGTGTGCATCGAGTTCAGCATGCCGGCAGCGGCGGTGAAGAACATCGGGGCGGTGGCGAAGGCGGGCGTCCCGATCGTGGTGGGCACGACGGGATGGTACGACCAGCTCGACAGCGTGAGGAAGCTCATCGAAAAGAGCGGGACCGGAATGGTGTACGCACCGAATTTTTCGGTGGGGATCAACGTTCTCCACCAGCTGATCAACTGCGCCGCGCATCTCTTCGACAAATACGAGATGTACGACGCGGCGATCCGCGAGACGCACCACCGCGGCAAGCTCGACAGCCCGTCCGGAACCGCCCTGCACCTGAGCCAGCTGCTCCTGCGCCAGATCCGGAGGATCGACAGGGTCGTCGCCGGGAATCCCGACGGGAAAATTCCCCCCGGGGGACTGAGCGTTTCGTCGACCCGGCTCGGCAGCGTCGTCGGCGAACATTCGGTGGTGTTCGATTCCGAGGCCGACACCCTGGAAATCGTGCACCGGGCGAAGAACCGTTCGGGTTTCGCCCTCGGCGCGCTCATCGCCGCCGGGTGGATACGGGACAAAAAAGGAGTGTACACGATGGAGGACGTCCTCACCACATGACACGGAAACCGATCTTCAGGGGGACCGGTACCGCGCTCGTCACCCCGTTCACCCCCTCGGGGGACGTCGACCTCGGGGCCATCGCGTCGCTGGTCCGCTTCCAGGCGGCCGCGGGAGTGGAGGCGATCCTCCCGGTCGGGACCACCGGCGAAAGCGTCACCCTCACCGACGCCGAACAGGCGCTCGTGATCGCCACCGTGCGGGAACGCGCCCCGGGACGCATCAAGGTCATCGCGGGGGCGGGAAGCAACTCCACGTCGAAAACCGTCCAGCTCGCGAGGGCGGCCGCGCGGGCCGGTGCCGACGGTATCCTCTGCGTGGCGCCGTACTACAATAAACCGACGCAGGAGGGGTACTACCGGCACTACGCCGAGATCGCGGAGCGGACCGACCTGCCGATCATCATGTACAACGTCCCCGGGCGCACGGCGAGCAACGTGGCGGCGTCTACCACGCTCAGGCTCGCCCGCGATATTCCGTCCATCAACGGGATCAAGGAAGCATCGGCCGATTTCGCGCAGTTCATGGAAATCCTCCGGGACCGGCCGAAGGGGTTCGGGGTCTGGTCGGGGGACGACGCCTTCACCTTTCCGATGATGCCACTCGGGGCCGACGGCGTCGTGTCGGTGGTTTCGAATGAAGTCCCCCGGGAGTTTTCGAACATGGTCAGGCTCTGCCTGAAGGGACGCTACGCCGCCGCCCTGAAGATCCACAACCGTCTGCTGCCCCTGATGAACGCGAACTTCATCGAGTCGAACCCGATTCCGGTGAAGGCGGCCCTCGCCATGATGGGAAAGATCGGAGAACGGTACCGTCTCCCCCTCGTTCCGCTCTCGAAGGAACACCG
>QJVY01000042.1 GCA_003235555.1 Ignavibacteria bacterium
ACTGCTGACGTAGCTATTCTCATAACCGTAAAACGCCGAGGTGACGATGCCCCCCGGGATGGAGCCGACATTGGCGGCCGCGACGGGGCTGCTCAGCGATCCGACCATGTTCCACCCCTCGCGCACGTGGATTGTGTCGGCAGCGAGCATCGCCCCTGCGATCTGGACGGTTTGTCCGGAAGAAAATTTCAACCAGTAGCCGGCGCCCGTCGCCAGCGTGTCGAAGGTTGAGTACCCCGCCTCGGTGTACGAAAACGCGTCCGTCGTCGCCGTGGGATACAGCGTATCTTTCCTGAAATCATCTGCCACCAGGGGGACGGAGACGAGGTTCCAACCTTTACTGGCCTGATAAAAGACGCTCCCCGCACCCAGCGAGGCGGAAAACACGCCCCTGCCGTGCGTGGCGGCCACGATCCGCCCGTCCGAAAGCCGGACGTCCATCATGTCCACGACGGTGTTGCCGATCGTCGTACTCCCCTCCTGGATCCAGAGGGTGGAGCTTCCATCAAGAAGGGCGGTGGAATAAAGCCCCGTGCTCGTCCCCACGAACGCCCCCTGGCCCGGGATGATAACGGCCCAGCGGCACGAGGGGCCGTTCCCGGACCCGTCCGGGAACTCCTCGAGGTTTCCGGCCACGTCGGTCCAGCCCGTCCCGCCGTCCGTCGTGTAGAACAGGCTGACGACGCCGTAGTTGGAAAACACCACCAGGGCGCGGTCTGCGTCGGTCGGATCGATGGCGATGCACGTCACCACGCCTCCCGCGGGAAAGCTTCCCCCGGTGATGTTCTGCGGCATGGGGTCCCCCGTGTCGGCGCTGTCGAGGCGGTAGACGGTGCCGGCCGTCGTTCCGTAATAGACCCGGTTGGCCGGGGTCTTCGAGACGGCGATGGAGAGGATGGAACCCTCGCCCACCGCGGAGTTCGTCAGCTCCGTCCAGTTGACCAATGTCGACGAGGTATTTCCAAGCGGGATATCAGTGAGATCGTCGTTCCGCCACAACGTGGTTTTCCCGCCGTCGAACATCCTGTTCATGTCGTTCGGATCCAGCGCGAAGGGATTGATGAAGAGCGCATCGGCACCCGTCGGGTCGACGCGGGCCCGGGCCGATTCGACGCCGTCGTCATCGAGAATCATCCGATATATCCTCCCGAGCTGCGTGGAGATATAATATGATGACCGGCCGTCCAGGATGGCACAGTATCCTCCGTCCCCCCCGGCAATCCTGACCCAGTCCGAGTCGGGGTCGGTCGAATGGGTGAACACCGTGCCGTTGTCCTGGAGACCTCCGATGACGATCTCGTTGCCCACGGTACCATGGTCGATCGCCACGGAATAGAACTGGGCAGTGCGGTACCCCGTGTTGAGAGGCGTCCACGCGAGGGGAGAATAATTTTCCGTCGCACGGTGCACCCCGCCGTCGCTCCCCGTGTAGATCGCGGATGAATCGTCGGGGGCGAAGACGAGCGCGTGCTGGTCCGCGTGGTGATCCGGATACTGTTGCGGGGCATGCTGGGGATCCCACCCGCCGACCCAGGACGTCGCCCCGGAGCTCGCAAACCCGTCCAGCGAGCGGAACATGTTCACACCGCCGATGTAGACCACGGTCTCGATGTCGGGTTTCACCCCGACGAACATATCGTATGAGTGCTGATGGGCGAATGTCCCTCCCTGGGTGGAACTCGTCGGCAGGTTCCCTGTCCTGTCCTCCCAGAGGCCCCCCGCGCCGGTTCCGTCCCCGGATAAATAGGTGTACTTCCAGAAGCTCGTCCAATTATCGTTCCCGTACACGATGTGACTGCCGCTTCCCGGGGTGTCCCCGAGAAAATAGAGGACGTCCTCGTTCGACGGCGCCATCCCGATAACGATCCTCCAGTAGGTGGAGGGGAAACCCGCCGGCGTAATATCCGTCCAGTTGACGCCGTCGACCGACCGCCAGATCCCGCGCGCGGCCGACGGCACCGTGTCGATATTGAAGAGGTTATTGAAGGTGACGCTGCTCATCGTCGCATAGAGTACCCCGGTGGGCGAGACGACGATATCCGTGAAGAACGATCCGGTGTAGGCGAGCACGGAATCACCCATTGCCGTCTGCCAGCTCGCCCCGCCGTCGGTCGAACGCTGAATGGAGGTATAGGTGGCGAGGTAGATATTGTCGTCGACCGTATCGGAAGGGTCGACGGCGATCCTGTGCACCAGGTCCATGACGTTGTCGGGGTCGACCGTTCCGGTCGATGTCGACAACAACGGCTCCCAGGAGAGTCCGTTGTCCGTCGAGGTGAACAATCCGTCCCCGAACAGGAGGGCGTTGAAACTTCCCGCCGAATTGCCGGCGATCTCGCCCGTGCCGTAGTACCAGACGTTCGTGTGGCCCGGGCGCGTGTCCTGCGCGATGCAGGTCACGCTCTGGAGGTCGGAGACGTCCGTGACGGCGGTCCAGCTGGCCCCCGCGTCGGAGGAGCGCCACATCCCGCCGGAGACGCCGCCTGCGAGGATGATGTCGGGGTTTGCGACGTCGATGGCCAGCGCGCGCGTCCGCCCCCCCACATTGCCGGGGCCGCGCGCGGACCAGGAGAGTTCCTGGAGGACCGGTCGAGTCCCCCCTCTCTCCTTCCTCATGCTCCGGACCGATTCCCGCGTCGGGAGCGTCGCGGCGAAGGTGAGTTCCTTTTCCCTGATCCCGCGGGGAATTGTACCGGTCGACGGATTCTGCAGCTTCATCCTTTCGAAGGCTGCTCTCGCGGAGGGGTCGTCGGATGATTCACCCCCTGTCTCATCCGTGTCACCCGGATCGATTCCCCTCAGATCGACCGTTCCCTGTGTCGCTAAAATGAACAACACCACTACCACCGTAATCCCTTTTTTCATTGGCCCACCTCTCCGATGTCATGGAAGATTCCACCTTACGCCGTCCGACCGTCTCGTGTTCGCCTGAAGCGTGGAAAGAAATCCGACGATACGCCGTCAATGCCGGGTTTTCTCATGTCAGGAGATTTCTCAACCTGAAAGCGGCGTGGGTCGGATCAACCGGGCTCGTCTCCTTCCGGCCGAACCGACATCACAGCACGAACTGAGAATCTGAGGGAAAGAATATCAGGTGTTTTGTTTTCCTGGAAAGTCAAGGGTGGGATAAGATCGGTAGCAGGACAGATCCGACCTTCCTCCCGGTCCGTCACCGGGTGAATCTCGCCGACGGATCGCGGGATGAATGTTACGTGACCGGTGGGCACGTATTCCCCTGGGACGGGGAGATACGGTCTGGAGGAACGATGGTCCTGTTGATTCTGCATGATGATCGTGTGATGGATGGAAGGAAGATCACACTGGGTGAGTATACAAATATCCGAAAATAGATACAAGCAAGTTTGAACTTCCAGGCGCCGGGCTTCATCAGCCCCTTTCGGAGGCTCGTGGTTACAACGAAAATTATTGAAAATGAAGACTTTAGGAAATGGGCCGTCATTGCTCCGGCTGGTCCGGGTCAGATCCCCTCGCACGTGATTATCCCGGCGGGGAGTGGCTTTTTTTCAGACGGGACACCTCTCCCGCCTCCCCGGCAGCACGGCGTTCCACTCGCCGCACTGCCGGCATTCCGGACGGTTGGTTCCCCTCCGCTCTTACTGCGTATATAATGAACCGCTGAAATTCCCGAGCGTACCCGTGCTGTCGAGGTTCGCGTGAACGATCCCGTATCCCTGGGCCGACGTACCGACGATGGTCATCGAGTTGGCCGAGACGGCGTCGAGGGAGTACGACGCATTTTCGTTGGCCACGAGTTTATACGGAATCGAATACCCCGTATACACCCCACCTCCTCCGCCCATCGAGGTGGGA
Organism: Ignavibacteria bacterium; assembly: GCA_003235555.1. Lineage (GTDB taxonomy): Bacteria > Bacteroidota > Ignavibacteria > UBA10030 > SZUA-254 > SZUA-254. The sequence goes on from QJVY01000042.1 coordinate 3,832, forward strand.
CGGATGCGCCACTGGAAGGCGTTGGCCGCCAGGTTGTTCATATCGTTGATGATCGCGTCCTTGTTCGCCTGAACCGAGCCCGAGCTGAACATCGCGATTCCGACCGCAATGGCGATACCGACGATGATC
>QJVY01000269.1 GCA_003235555.1 Ignavibacteria bacterium
GTCAATCCGCGGAGCCCGGTGAATCGTCTCATGGCGGGAGAGTGCTTTTAATTTATCAAGGTAACCTGTATATTTGTCAGAAAGATATATTTGTCCAGTAAATGTTGAATCCAAGATTTTCTACATTTTATTTATTGCGAATTTAATTTATTTTCCTGCGACAGGAGAGACCTGATGAATCGATCAACTTTATGGATGATGCTGTTGGCGCTGCTGAGCTTCGCCGGGAGAGTCCCGGCGCAGGATGCAATACTGTCCGGTCCCGAACGTTTGTCTCCGATCAGGCTACCGGAGAATGTGGGCACGTATTCTATCGTCGCCCGGGACCCGGCCACGGGAGACCTGGGGGTCGCCGTGCAGTCAAAATTTCTGGGTGTGGGATCGGTGGTCCCATGGGCGAAGGCGAACGTGGGTGCGATCGCCACGCAGGCAAGGGCGAATACCACTTTCGGGCCGGAAGGGTTGCGGATGCTTGGGTATGGCTGGACCGCACAGGAGGTCGCGGATTCATTGATCCTGGCCGACGAGGAAAGGGATGTCAGGCAGCTCGGGATCGTGGACGCGATGGGTAATTCGGCCGCGTACACGGGCAGGGAATGCCTGAATTTCGCCGGGCAGATGCGGGGGGTGGGATACACCGTCCAGGGGAACATCCTCGCCGGAGAGGCTGTCCTGAGAGCCATGGCAACCGCCTATGAACGGACAACGGGGGATCTGGCGGACAGACTCCTCGCGGCACTCGACGCGGCCGATGCGGCCGGAGGGGACAGCCGGGGCAGGCAGTCGGCCGCCCTTCTGGTAGTCCGTGACGGGGCGGGTTACGGTGGTTTCAACGACCGGTTCATCGACATTCGCGTGGAGGACAATCCAGATCCGCTGAAAGAACTACGGAGACTGTATGGTCTCTGGAACGAAGCATTCCTCCTGGAGGCCCGGATGGAGTCGATCTCGCGTTTCGACGCCAACAAACAGTACAGTGCCGCGCAGGAGGAGAGGAGAAGGGTGGTGGAGGCCCTGAATTCCCAGCTCCGTGACCATCCCGACGACGCCGAAGTCCTGAACAGGGTGGCCTGGATTCTTGCGACGTACGACCTCGCCAAAGAGCGTGCCCTGGAGCTTGCCAAGCGGGCCGCGACCATCGCCCCCGGAAAGTCCAACATCCTGGACACCATGGCCGAATGTCATTACCGTCTCGGTCATTTCCGGGAAGCCATCGCGATCGAATCAGAACTGGTGGCCAAGGAACCGGGGAACGATCATTACTGGCGGCAGCTGCAGAAATTCAAGGGGGCAAAATAGTACCGTAATCCGGTACTCTACCCGTGGCGATGAACACCCGGCGCTGCCGAATCCTCATGGTTGCGCTTCGCGGGGAAAATGACTAAATTTCCACCCGTTATTAAGTCGTTTCTCACGGAGAGGTGGGTGAGTGGCTTAAACCAACGGTTTGCTAAACCGTCGTATGGGGTCAACCTGTACCGAGAGTTCAAATCTCTCCCTCTCCGCTCGTTTTAACCTTCTCCTGCACATGCGGGATCGTGTCCCCTTCGTGAGGGGATTTTTCTTTTCCGGACAATCATGACCGAACGACAAACTCCGAGGGTCCGTTTCGCGCCGAGTCCCACGGGCTTCCTGCACGTGGGCGGGTTGCGGACCGCGTTGTACAACTACCTTTTCGCCCGCAAAACGGGGGGGACATTCGTTCTCCGTATCGAAGATACCGACCGGACACGGATCGTGGAGGGGGCGGTCGAAAATCTGTTGAAAACACTTACCTGGTCGGGACTGGAGTTCGACGAGGGGCCCGGAAAAGGCGGAGGGTACGGCCCATACGTGCAATCAGAGAGACTGAATCTCTATCGCGAACACCGGGATATCCTCATGGATGCAAGACAAGCCTACCCCTGCTTCTGCGCCCCCGAGCGGCTCGAGGAGATGCGCAAACAGCAACAGAAAATGCGCATCGCGCCAAAATATGACCGGCATTGTCTGAAACTACCACCTGAAAAGGTGTCGGAGTTGCTCGCGGCGGGCACACCGCACGTGATCATGATGAAAGTGCCAGAATCGGAAACCCTCACCGCCAACGATGACATCCGCGGGGATGTCGAGTTCATCAGCGACCGCCTCGACGACCAGGTGATCGTGAAGTCCGACGGCTATCCCACCTATCATCTCGCGAACGTGGTGGATGACCACCTCATGGGTATCACCCACGTGATCAGGGGAGAGGAGTGGTTGCCGAGCACTCCCAAACATATTTTGTTGTACCGGTATTTCGGTTGGTCCGTCCCGCAATTCGCCCATCTGCCGCTCTTGCTGAACGCAGACAGGTCCAAGCTCAGCAAACGGCAGGGCGACGTCGCCGTCGAAGAGTACCGGGCCGCCGGTTATCTTCCGGAAGCGCTGGTCAACTTCGTTGCGCTCCTGGGGTGGAACCCCGGCGACGAACGGGAAATTTTTTCACTGGAAGAACTCGTCAAAGAATTCTCCCTTGAGAGAGTGGGGAAATCAGGGGCCATCTTCAACGTCGATAAACTCAAATGGCTCAACCAGCAGCACCTCAGGGGCCTTCCGACAACATCGATCCTCGAAAAGGTCAAACCGTCACTCACCGCCGCCGGTCTCGACTACAGGGACGACGCGTATCTGGCAAAAGTCATCGACGCGATGAAGGACAGGCTTTCTTCGTTCGACGATTTTCACTCCTTCGCCCTGTACTTTTTCAGGGACCCGGAGAACTACGACGAAACGGCCCGGAGAAAGAACTGGGGCCCGGAGTCCGGGAAACAGGTGGGGATACTCCTTTCCCGGCTGGAGACAGTACCGGAGTTCAGCGAACAGAGTCTCGAAGGGACCGTGAAGGAACTCGCAGCCGAACTGGGTATCTCACCGGGTAGAATCATCCACGCGGTGAGGCTGGCCGTCAGCGGGATCTCCATCGGGCCCGGGTTGTACGAACTCATGACCGTACTCGGCAGGGAAACCGTGCTGAGGCGCCTCCGGTCGGCGATCAGAATCCTGGGTTGAAATCCACCCCGGCAGGGTTGCTTCTGGGCCGCCAATCGGATATATTTTCAAAACCCACATGCTCAAAACAGACTGTATCAGGATCCGCAACGCGGTCTTCTACGCCTACCACGGCGTCGCCAGCGACGAACAGAAACTGGGCGGGAAATTTGAGATCGACGTGGATCTGAAGGCGGACCTCTCTGCCGCCCTCGAAAGCGACGACCTGAAGCGGACGGTCGATTACGAGGCGGTCTACGCCATGATTCATGATCTCGTCACATCGAAGAAATACTACCTCCTGGAGGCCCTCGCGAACACGATCGCGAAAGGGATCATGCGGACCTGGCCCGTGGTCGATTCGGTGACCGTCAGGGTACGGAAACCGCATCCGCCCGTCAAGGGGGTCGTGGACCACGTCGAAGTCGAAATCACGGACAGCAGGTAAGCAACCGATGTACAGGGTATATCTCGGACTCGGATCGAACCTCGGCGACCGTCTCGGGAACCTCTCCGGTGCGGTGGAGGGTATAGGGGAGATCGCCCGGGTTGCGGCCGTCTCCTCCGTCTATGAAACCGAACCCGTCGGGATGGAGGGGGCGGCCGACTTTCTCAACATGGCCGTGGCGATCGACACCACCGACGATCCGCCCCTGCTTCTCGTCAAGCTCAAAAAAATCGAAAAACAACTGGGCCGCAAGTCGCGGGGACACATGCTTCCGAGGACCATCGACATCGACATCCTTCTCTACAGGGGCATGGCCTACGAGGACGGCATGGTACGGGTACCGCACCCGGAACTCCACAACAGGCGGTTCGCGCTGGAACCTCTCCACGAAATCGCACCGACCGCCGTGCATTCGACGATGGAAAAGACGGC
>QJVY01000187.1 GCA_003235555.1 Ignavibacteria bacterium
GCTCCCTTCCCGCCGAGGAGGTTCTTCATTTCCGCTTTTCCGTCGGCCTTCCTACCGCCGAACGAGTAGACATATTTCGATTTCATGCGAGTTTTCCGTTGGATTGTATTTTCGATGATATAGATTCAAAAAAAACCGTCCCGGGGGCGCCGCAGAGCGGTTCGTCCCGGTTTTCGCCCCGTTCGGGATGCCACTGGACCAGCAGGAGGTCCCCGGCGCCGGAAGCGCCGTCCGAGCCGAGGGCTTCAATGACCCCGTCGGGCGAGGTGGCCACGACGACGAGGCCGCGTCCGACCCTGTCCACCGCCTGGTGGTGGCTGGAGACGACCATTCCTTCCCCGACGCCGGCCGCTCCCCGCAGCGCCGAGGCAGGCCCGAGGCCGACCGCGTGTTCGAACCGTTTTCCCTTCGGTCCCCTGTGCGCTCCGTATCCGGCTTCGTCGAGATCCACGATCAGTCCACCGCCCAGCGCCACGTTCGCCAGTTGCATGCCCCTGCAGATGCCGAGCACCGGTATGCGCGTCCTGATACACGAATGCAAAACGTCGATCTCGAACCTGTCCCTGGCGGAGGACACCCCGGAGAGTGAAGGGTGCGCCGGGTTTCCGCCGTAGAGGAGCGGGTCGACGTCGCCGCCTCCGGTGAGGACCACCCCGTCGCACTCCGCCGCCAGGGCGCCGTTGCCGTCACCCGGCGTGAGGCGGACCATCTCGAGCCTCCCGCTCTCCCCGCCGGCTTCCGCCCCCGACCGGAGGGCGAAGATGTCCGTAAGCCACTTTTCGTAGAGGGCGTATTTCTGGTCGTTCACCCTGTCGTCGGTCAGGCCGACCTTCATCGTCAGCCCCCCCTCCCCGTCGCCGCCGTGACCGCCCGCGCGATCAATCCGTCCCCTTCCTCGATGACGGTCTCGATCTCCGCCACGAGGAGGCCCGAGGGGATCCGGGTGGGGGAGGCGGAACCCGCATCCAGGCGGATAGCGTCCTTTTCCGTGGTCAGGATGTACCGGGCACCGTTGACGTCGCTCGACTCGTCGATGAGGGCCAGGTCATCCGCCGTGAAGCGGTGGTGGTCCGGGAATGGGATGAACTCCGCCGGTGTAATCCCGTTCGCAAGGAGCGTGCGGCGGAAGGAGGCCGGGTTCCCTATCCCGCAGAACGCGATGCACTCGCTCTTCCGTACGGCCTCGCCCGGGACCTCGAGGCCGGTCGAGGGATCCACGAACCTTTTTAACCTGTGACTCATCACGGCGTGACCGGTCCCCGCCCCGGGGGGGACAACCGGGTGTTCACCGCGGCGGTTCACGATCACGAGCCCCGCGCGCCGGACGGCGCCAAGGTGCTCCCTCCGGTCGCCCGCCGGGAGGAGGCGCATTGCCGTCGCGTCCCGCCCGTCGTCGAGGACGAGGATGTCGAGGTCCCGGTGGAGGGCCCTGTGCTGGAACCCGTCGTCGAGCAGTATGACGTCCGGGTGGAATCCGGACTCGAGGAGCAGGGCGCCCCGGACCCGTCGCTCGTCGACCACCACCGGGCAGCCGGGGAACTTCCGGGCTACCTGCACGGACTCGTCCCCCGCCTCCGCCGGGGTGACGGCCACGGTACGCCCGTCTGACACCACCAGCGTCCCCCGGCTCTTCCGACCGTACCCCCGCGAGAGGAAGGCGGGCCTGAGTCCCATCCCGATCAGCCGTGCGGCGAGGTGTTCGACCAGGGGCGTCTTGCCGGTCCCTCCGGTCGTGATGTTTCCCACCGAGATCACGGGTGTGTGAATTTTGCGGATCCTGAATACCCCGGAATCATAACAGAAATTTCGTACTGTGACGATGCCCCCGTAGACCCAGGAGACCGGCACGAGCAGGGTCCGCAGTCGCCCCGCGACCCCCATTCACGCCATCTCCAGCAGGACCCCGGCCACCCGGGCCGACGCGCCCGGGCCTCCGAGCCTCTCGCGGATGACCTCCAGTCCCTCCGCGGTCTTCGCGTGAAGGTCGTCGTCCAGGATGAACCGTTCCGCGGCGGCCGCGATCCCCGCGGGGGTGGCCGCCCCCTGTATCAGCTCCGGTACGACTTCGCGTCCCGCGACGATGTTCACGAGGCCGATGTTTTTCACCCTGACGAGCAGCCGGCCGATGAGATACGTCGGCCAGGAGGTCTTATAGACCACGACCATCGGCGTGCCGAACCACCCCGTCTCCAGCGTGGCCGTACCGGAGGTGACGATCGCCACCCGGGAATTCTTCATGATGTCGTAGGTGGCGTCCCGGAGGAGGCGCACCGGGGAGTCCCCGCGGATGAACCCCTTCATGAACTCGAAATCCAGCAATGATGAAACTCCCACCACCGGCTGGACCCCCCGGGCCGACGCGAGCGACCGTGCGGCCCCGAGCATGGCGGGGAAAATCCTTTCGATCTCCTGCCTGCGGCTCCCCGGGAAAATCCCGAGAATCGGCCGGGATTCGTCGAGGTCGTACCGCTTGCAAAACGCCCCGCGCGTCTGGGGCTCGGAGAGCACTTCCAGCAGTGGATGTCCGACGAACTCGGCTTCGATCCCCGCATCGGTGTAGATTTTTTCCTCGAACGGGAGGATCACCAGCATTCTGTCAATGAGGCCCTTCATTTTTCGCACGCGACCCGGGTTCCACGCCCACACCTGGGGACTGATGTAATAGACGATCTTCATCCCCAGGTTACGGATTTTCGCCGCGAAGCGGAGGTTGAAGCCGGGGTAGTCGATCAACAGGACCACGTCGGGCTTCTTTCCCCGTATGACCGCCATCAGGGTCCGCTCAACCGCCTTGAGGACCGGCAGGTGCTTCACCACCTCGAGGAAACCCATCACTGCCAGCTCCCTGATGTGGAATATCACGTCCATCCCCGCCGCGGCCATCCGGTCCCCCCCGACGCCGAAGATCTCGGCGGCAGGGTCGCGTTTCTTCAACTCGCGGACGACCCCCGCGCCGTGGAGGTCGCCCGAGGCTTCGCCGGCGATCACGAGGATCCTGGGCACGGGTTACAGGGACCCGATGAGGATCAGGGCCGCCGTCAGGATGATGATGGCCTGCAGCGTCCGTCGTTCGGATCTGAACCCCCGGCCCCAGGAGAGCACCGGCTGGACGGCCGGTTTCCCGGAAAACCTGCGGCCGTCCGGGATGAAGCGCGGGACCGCCACGCGGTATTCCCGGTATCCATCGCCGAATTTCTCAGAAAGAAAATCCTCCTCGAGACTCACGATGGACCGGTACTGGAACGCGAAAAACGCCAATGCGGCACCCTGCAGCCAGGGAAAGAGCGCCATCGACGCGACCCCCAGTCCGAGGTAAATGAGGATGTTGCCGACGTACAACGGGTTGCGGACGTACGAAAAAGGGCCCGATGTGATCAGCGTGGATGCCCCCACCCCCCCGGTGACCCTCGTCTCGACCCCCGCGATGGACACACCCCAGAGCCGGATGAACTCTCCGGCCGCGGCCATCGGGATCCCGACCGCGAAGCTCAACGGAGTCGGCCGTGCGAAGATCAGCATGACCAGGACCAGCGGGACGGGCGTGTAGCTCCTGTACCTGAAAAAAAAATCCCTGATATCGGCTGTCGCCACGGTCAACCCCCGAGGTAGAGGTCGCGGCGCGCGACCGCCGCCCGCCGGCGCCGCGGCAGGCCCGGGCGTCGTCCTCTCCCGTCGGCGGTGAGCATCTTTCCGATTCGCGCCGAGATGTCCCCGAACGATGCGTATTCGTAGCAGGGGACCGAATGTTCGCGGCACCAGCGGAGCAGGTCGTCCTTCGCGAACACGAGGTCCGCGTACCGCGCCGGGCAGCGGTCCGAGTATCCCTCTCCGATATACACCATGATGTCTTCCTCCGCCGATTCCGTCAGCATTCGGTTCCTCTTGCAGCACGCGCAACGGTCGCACTCCTCGTCGGTGTACGGAAACGAAGGGACGAACCTCACGGCGCCCGGAGTTTCCGCGGGCACGAGTTCGAGGTGGTTGGCGCGGTACTCCACGCCGGCGAGCCCGTGTCGGCCGAGGATATGCGAGATGTACGCGTCCATGCCGTCGCTCAGGATCGTCAGCGGAAATCCCCGCTCCCGGCACCACCCGACGAATTCCGTGAAACTCCCGTCGATGGCCCGGCTGTCGAGAAATCCGGCGAGCTGCCCTTCATCGACGTCGCCGCAGGCGGCGCACTCCGCCCGGAAGCATCCGACGGCGGAGAGGGAACCCTCGCGGTACGCGGCAACCGCCTTCAGGGACGTTTCCCCCCCGAATCGCTCGAAGAGGGCGTCCCCGACATCTCCCCTCGTAATGGTGCCGTCGAAGTCTGTAAAAATCCGAATCATAGGGTATCGCGGGGGAACCGCCGCCCCCGCCCTCAGCCGGTCACGGCCGCGGAGCGAACGCGTGCTTCTTCGTTGAAGCGGACGGTGACGATCTTGGACACACCCATCTCTTCCATGGTCACTCCGTACATGGCCGTGGCCGATTCCATCGTCCGTTTATTGTGCGTCACGACGATGAACTGCGTGTCCTTCGAAAACTTCGCGAGGATCCGCGTGTACCTGTCGATGTTCGAGTCGTCCAGCGGTGCGTCCACCTCGTCCAGGATACAGAAGGGGCTGGGCTTCACCAGGTAGATCGCGAAGAGCAGCGCGATGGCCGTCAGGGTTTTCTCCCCGCCGGAAAGGAGGTCAATGGATGTCGGACGTTTGCCGCGCGGCCTGGCGATGATCTCGATTTTCGCCTCGAGGGGGTCCACTCCCTCTTCCATCCGCAGGTCGCACTCGTCCCCCTCCATGAACAGGTCCTTGAAGATCATGATGAAATTCTCGCGGATCTTCGCGAACGTCTCGGAGAACATCCGCTGGGCCGTCTGGTTGATCTCCTCGATGGTGTTCATGAGCGTCTTCTCCCCCTCGATGAGGTCGTCCCTCTGCTGGGTGAGGAAATTGAGCCGGTCGCTCTCGGTGTTGAACTCGTCGAAGGCGGCGAAGTTGATCGCCCCCAGGACCTTCAGCTTGCCCTTGAGCGCCGCCACCTCTTCCCGCAGGGGGGTGAAATCCAGCAGCTCCGCCGGGTCGAATTCCTTCAGGACCAGCTCGACCCCGAACTCGTCCCTGGCGCGTTCCTGCTGGTGGTCGATGCCCGACCGCAGCTCGGCGATCTTCATCTCCAGGCCGTGGGCGTTCGTCACGGCGTCCTCGTGCCTGCGGCGCTCGTCCTTGATATGCAGTTCGTTCCGGTGCAGTTCACCGCGCCGCGCGGAATATTTCTCCTCCACGACCCCCTTCGCCTCCTCGAGCGACGCAAGGTCCGCCCTGAGGCGCGCGAGTTCCGCCCTGTATCCGTCGATCTCACCGGAGAGACGGGCCTGTTCGTCCCGGGACCGCGCTGACTCTTCCTCCCTGCGCCCCAGGCTCACGTGGATGTCGGCCAGGCGCGAGACGGCCCTTTCGTGATCACGGTCCAGCCCCGTCATTTCCCCCTGCAGGGTGACGACCTGGATTTCGCTTTCGCTCACCGTGTGGGTGGCCTCCGCCCATTCGGCCTCGAGCAGAGTGAAATTATGCGTCTCGGTCAGACTCCGGGCGTCGAGGGCCTTCTTCCTTTCCTCGATCCCGGCCAGCTCCGTTTCCGCGGAGCCGCGGATCTCCTCGAGCTGCCTGAGCTCCGCCCCGACGGACGCGATGTCGGCCTGGTACCTGGTGATCGTGTCGTTCGCGCGTTTTTTCTCGAACTCGAGTTGCGCGATGCGCATCTCGATACCCGTCATCTCCTTCTCGATCGACTTCACCGCCTCGATGTCGGGACGGAGGTCCATCGCGGCCACGCCGGCCTCTTTCCCCGATTTCCTCTCCAGCAGGGCGGCCAGCGTATCGGCGATCTTCCTGTTCGCGTCTTCGAGCTCCGTGATATGGAGCGCCTTGCCGATCGTCGCGCCTTCGTCCAGGCGGGTCGCGCCGCCGCGCATGTACCCGGAGCTGGTGACGATCGCGCCGTCGAGGGTCACGCAGCGCACGCCGTTGTGCCGGGAGATGAGGAGGCTCGCCTCCTCCGCCGAATTCACCACCGCGACGTCCTGCAGGAGGTACCGGAAGAGTTTCCGGTGCCGCGCGTCGCAGCGGACGATGTCGGCGGCCCAGAGGACCCGCTCGGCCCCGTCGGCCGGTGCGCGTCGCCGAAGGTCGGGAATCAGGGAGAGGCACATGACGGAGGCCTTCCCCTTGCTGAGTTTCTTCAGTTCACCGAACGCCTCCGCCCCCTCCTCGGGCTTTTCCACGACGAGGTAGTACGCCGCTTCGCCGAGGGCCGCCTCGATCGCGACACGGTACTTCTGTTCCATGCCCACGGCCTCGGCGACGGTAGCGATCCCGCGCTCCTTCCACTTCGCGTCGTGCAGGAGGTGTTTCACGCCGTCGGCGAACCCCTCGTGCTGCTCGAGCATCTTTTTCAGGAAGTCGATCCTGGAGACGTTCCGTTCCCGTTCGTTTTCCAGCGCCAGGATCTCGCGCCCGATTCCGTCGATCTCCTCCTGGAGGGCCTGCCTCGCCTGTTCCCTCGCGTGGAGGGCCAGTTCGGCCCCGGCGAAGGCGACCCGGAGTTCCCGGTCCTGGGCGGTCAGTTGCGCGATCAGTCCGGTGTTGTTTTCGATGTCGGCCTGGTAATGCCCGACCTCCTCCACGGAGTGATCGATCCTCCCCTTCAGGTTCTCGCTCCTCGCCCGTGCCCTCTCCTGCTCCCCCTTCCGGGAGATGAGCTCGTGCGCCGCCGCCAGGAGGTTTTCGTTGAGCGCCGCGAGTTCCGCCTTCTTTTCCTCGACCCGCGCGGTGATCCCGGCAAGGCTCTCCCTGTCCGCGGTGAACCGGCGCGTCGCCTCCTCCATCCGGGCGCCGAGTTCCGCCTGCCTGCCGACGAGCTCCTCCCGTTCGGCGCGTACTTCGACTTCACGGGAGGCAAGGTCCGCCTTCTCCGCGTCGAGGCGGCCGAGGTTCGCCGTGAGCGCGTTGATCCTCTCGTTCGCGACGAGGTGTTTCTCGTCGAGGTGTCTCACCGATTCGGCCCGTTCCGACACCGCCTCCTGCGCCGCCGCCATTTCATTTTCGATAGCCAGCAGTTCGTCGCGGAGGGCCTCGATGGCCTCTTCCTGCCGCCGAAGGTTTTCGTCCACCTCGTTGCGGTTCCTCTTCGCGAGCGAAAACTGCTCCTCGAGGGGTGCGAGTTTCGCGTGAAGGGCCGCGTACTCCCGCTCGTGGAGGTCGATCTCCAGCATCTTCAGGCGCGCGGACAGCTCGTTGTACTGTTCCGCCTTGCGTGACTGCCTCTCGAGGGAGCCCACGGTTTTCTGGACCTCCTTGACGATGTCGTTCACCCTCGCCAGGTCCTGCTGGACCTCGTCCAGCTTGCGGAGCGCCGCCTTCCGCCGGACCTTGTATTTCGTGACCCCGGCCGCCTCCTCGAACAGCTTACGCCGTTCGTCGGTGCTGTCGCTGAGGATGGTTTCCACCATCTTGAGCTCGATGACAGAGTAGGCGTCGCTCCCCATGCCCGTGTCCATGAAGAGGTTGTGAATGTCCTTCAGCCTGCAGGGGACCTTGTTCAGCAGGTACTCGCTCTCTCCGGAGCGGAACACGCGCCTCGTGATGGTCACCTCGGAGTATTCGCTCGGGAGGATCCCCTTCGTGTTTTCAATCGACAGGGAGACCTCGGCGAGGCCCAGGGGGCGGCGGTTCTTCGTCCCGTTGAAGATCACGTCCTCCATCTTGTCGGAGCGAAGCGTGCTGTAGCGCTGCTCGCCCAGGGCCCACCGGATGGCGTCCACGATGTTCGTTTTTCCGCAGCCGTTCGGACCGACGATCGCGGTGAGACCCGCGTCGAAGTTGATGTTCGTCCGCTGCGCGAACGACTTAAAACCGATGATCTCGATTTTTGATAGATACATCCGTTCGCCTCAGGTTGTTCTGTTGACGAGGTGCGTGAGGTGCTTCAGGTACATCGACGCCGAGCGCGTGTAGTCGAGGTACCCGAACACCGCCAGGCTGTACCCGAGGATCAGCAGGACCCCGACGGCGTAGACCTTCACCTGGAAAACGTCGAAGATGATGGAGATCCCCTTGAAGAGCCTCATCAGCACCCACAGGCTGATTACCCCCAGAGCGATGAAGACCGGCATGGTGTAGATCTGCGATTCCAGCAGCCTGTACAGCACCATGGCGACGGGGATGAAGACCACGTAGGGGAGCATCGACCAGATGGTGATCGTCAGCGTGTGGTAGAAACTGACCTGCGCGCGGACCATCATCGACAGGAGCCGTACGATGATGCAGAGGAAGATGAGCTTCAGGAAGATCAGCCCCGAAACGGCGAGGATGAACGCCGGCGGGTTCCAGACGAGGCGGATGAACTGCTCCTTCATCCCGTCCGACATCACGAAACTGAGGATATTGTCCAGCAACAGGCTGTCGCGGTAGAACGCGAGGACGCTGGCCAGCAGCGTCGCCCAGGTGATCGAGACGATCAGTGCGAGGAAGAGCGTATGGCCGTAGGTGATGATCCTCTGGTCGCGCACATCCGCGAAAAAGTTGTACGTGCGGGCGAGAGAACGGTTGACGGCGTCGCGGAACCGCCGGTTGCCGTTGTAGATAAAGGCGAATGCGATGAGGATGACGAGGCCGGCGATCACGAAGATGACCGGGGCTCCCGACGAGTAGTTGCCCACCGGCAGGGCGTAGACCTTCTCCCCGTTGAAGAGCGAACGCACGACGTCGAAGGCGATCCGTCGTTCACGACCCCCGTCGACGATGCCCATTGCCTGCAGGAAGGGGTCGCCGGAGTGCGAGCTGAGGGCGGGCCTGTCGGTGTGCCAGTCGTTGTACGCCCAGAGGACGCTGCCGGCGATCGACGCGTCCCTGGTCGCCTCGAAGATGATCATCGCGTGCCTCGCCTGGGCCTCGAGCGACAGCGGGTCGCTGTACCCGTTCCGGTTGCCGGGCTCCACCTCCCTGCCGTAGCGGACGAGGATGAGCGGTTTCTGTTTCCCGAGGGTCTTCCAGACCCGGATCGAATCGCGCACCGACGCGGCCTGCTCCCCGGTGGTCCCCACGGCGATGATGTCCACGTACTCCAGGCACGGGTCGCGGGGTGACCGGCAGCCGTAGTAGACCGGACGGTCGTCGACGGCCCTCACGACGCTGCGCATCGCGGTGATGACCTCGCAGGACCGCGGCTCCGACGTCTCGAAATCGTTCCCGATCCCCCAGGCCAGCACGGAGGGGTGAGCGCGGTCCCGCCAGACCATCTCCTTGATGTAGGTGGTGGTCAGTTCCTGGTAGAATTCCTGGGAAAGGATTTCGGTCGGGACGCCGTTGAGCGGTATCTCCTCCATCACGAAGAGCCCGTAGCGGTCACAGAGGCTGAGGACGTACGGATGGGGGGGGTAGAGAAACCGCACGAGGTTCGCGCCGAGCGTCTTGATGGCGGAAATATCCTTTTCCAGCAGTTCGTACGGCAGCGCGGAGCCGTAGAGGTCGTGCGTCTCCTGCCAGAGGATGCCCTTGAGCGGCGTCGGATTCCCGTTGACCTCGAGGATCCCGGCGGACCATGCCAGCTCCCGGAACCCCACGTCCTGCGAACACTCGTCGAGGAGAATTTCGTCGTCGCCCGACCTCCTGACGATCCTGCTCTTCACCACGTAGAGGTCGGGGGTTTCGGGTGACCAGAGTTTCGGCGACGGAATACTGAGAGAGGCGTTCACGTCGACCGACCTCTCGGTCCCGTGACGGATCCTCGTGAAGGACGACACGTCGACCGTGTCGCCGGTGAGCTTGTCGAGCGCTTCCACCCGGAATCCAAGCGTGCCGTTCGAATCGGACTCCTCCACCCCGGGAGCGATCGTCAGCCCGGCCGTGATCTCCACCTTCATCGACCTTCTCCCGACGGGAAATTCGGGTGAGACGGTCACCCCGCCGATCGCGGTGGCCGGCGTCACCAGGAAATAAATATCCCGGAAGATCCCGCCGTATGTCCGCCATCCCCCCACCAGCTGTCGCAGCGGAACGGTGGTCTTGGGGGTCAGGGTGTTGTCCACCGAAACCACGATGACGTTCTTCGATCCGGCCTGGAGGATGTTGTCGGGAATATCGATGACCTGCGAGGTGTAACCGCCGGTGTGGCGCCCCACGAAGGTTCCGTTGACGGTGACTTCGCTCTGGTAATTCACCCCGTACAGGACGAGCGAGAAGATGTGGCCGTCGAGGAGTGTCGCGTCGATCGTGAACTCCCGCCGGAACTGGAGCGAGCCGGTATAGTCGAACGCGCTTGGAACGGCGACGTCCTTCCAGACGATCCCGTCATGGGAGTACTGCCACGTACCGGCCAGGTCCACCTTCACCCGTGTGGGTGACGCGGGGAAGAGACCCACGTCGGGCCCCTGCGGGGTGGCGCTCCCGTTCTCGAAGATCCTGAGGTTTGAAGATGCGGTCTGGGTGTGTCCCCGGGGAGGACAGGCGAGGAGGAGAAGAAAAATGCCGAAATGAAGAGTCCAGTATCGCAGTGTGATACGCGCTATCGTCCTGGTTTTGGTCAATTGCTGTCGAACCAATCACCACCGCCGGCAGGATATTCTGCCGGGGAGGCCCTGCGCCGGGTCAGACCCGGCAATGGCACAAATAAAAGGGACTTAAGTGGAACAATATAATAAATTCATTGAGCGAAAGCAATGAAATTATTAGGTTTTGGAAGGTTTTATCGGAATGGAGGATCCCCGGGCGCTACCCGGCAGCCTGACATATCGATGAGAAGGAACCTGCCTTGAGACTTGCCCCCCCGATCAGGCCCCCGTCGATGTCGGGTCGGGCGAAGAGTTCGGCTGCGTTCTTTTCATTCACGCTGCCGCCGTAGATTATTCTGGTCGAATTCGCCGTTTTTTCGTCGAAACGGGCCGATAACAGGCCCCTTACCAGCGCATGAACATCGTTGGCCTGCCCGGGGGTGGCGGTTTTTCCTGTCCCGATGGCCCAGACGGGTTCGTAGGCGATGATCAGCCCGGCCACCTGCGACCCGGCCAGATTGTTGAGGACGCCCTCCACCTGGGCCGTGATCCGGGCGGTGGTTTCGTCCTTCTCCCTTTCGGTGAGGCTCTCCCCGACGCAGACGATCGGCACGAGCCCGGCCGCGAGGGCACGGACGACTTTTCGGTTGATCAACCCGTCCGTTTCTCCGTGGTACTGGCGCCGTTCCGAGTGTCCGAGGATCACGTGCGTGCAGCCCGCCGCCGTGAGCATCCTCGCCGAGACTTCACCGGTAAACGCTCCACCGTCATGTTCGGACATGTCCTGTGCGCCCAGCAGGATACGGCTCCCCGCCAGGACGTGCTCCGCCCTCAGCAGCGAGGGGAAGGGGGGGCAGACGCAGATCTCGGCCTCCCCGGTGGCGACGGTGGGCATGCCGAGGACGGCGTTCAGCAATTCCGTCGTCTCCGCGATGTCCTTGTTCATTTTCCAGTTTCCGGCGACGAATTTTCTCCGTTTCATCATCAAAGTCCGCTTTTGGTAGACTGAATTATTTTTGTTCGCCGGCTTTCCCGAGGACCTCTTTGAGGATCCCGTTGACCATCCCCGGGTTCGCCTTGCCCTTCGTCAGTTTCATGACCTCGCCGACGAAAAAGCCCAGAACTTTCTCGTTCCCGGCCCGGTACTTCTCCACCTGCGCGGCGTTGCGGCCGACGACCTCCCCGACCGCCTTCCTGATGGCCCCCTCGTCGGAGATCTGGACGAGGCCCTTCCGGGCGATGACGCTCCTCGGGTCCTCGCCCGTGGCCAGCATTTCCGCGAACACCTCCTTCGCCGTCCTCGCGCTGATCGTTCCGTCCCTGATCAGGCCGATCATCGCCGCAAGGTTCGCCGGCGGAACCGGGAACTCCCCGATCGTCCCGCCCCTCTCGGAAAGAGCGCGCAGGACCTCCGTCATCACCCAGTTCCCCGCCATCTTGTACC
The DNA here is from genome assembly GCA_003235555.1 of Ignavibacteria bacterium. GTDB lineage: Bacteria > Bacteroidota > Ignavibacteria > UBA10030 > SZUA-254 > SZUA-254. The sequence goes on from QJVY01000187.1 coordinate 11,982, forward strand.
CCTCGGTCTCCTCCGGAAGTTCCGCGATCACCGATTCGAAGTAGGCCGCGTACCCTGGTTCCGAGGTGAGGACGTCGGCGTCGTAGCGGGGCAGGAGGTATTGCCGCTCGTACCGGTCCCGCCGGGGACCGGGGAGTTCGGGGAGGCCGGCGCCGATTTCGGCGACCCACTCACGGGAAATTTCCACCGGGACGAGGTCCGGCTCGGGAAAATACCGGTAATCGTGGGCCTCCTCCTTGCTGCGCATCGCGACCGCCATCCCCTGGTTGGCGTCCCAGAAGAGGGTTTCCTGCTTCACGCTCCCCCCCGCTTCCAGCAGTGCGGCCTGCCGGTTGATCTCGAATTCCAGCGCGCGTTCGACGTTGCGGAAGGAGTTCATGTTCTTGACTTCGGTCTTCGTGCCGAACTCCCGGGCGCCTTTTTTCCTGATCGAGACGTTTGCGTCGCACCGGAGGCTCCCCTCCTCCATGTTCCCGTCGCAGATGCCGAGGTAGACGACGATCTGCCGGACGCGGTTCAGGTAGAGGTACGCCTCCCGGGGGGAGCGGAGGTCCGGTTCGCTGACGATCTCGACGAGCGGCACCCCGCACC
>QJVY01000093.1 GCA_003235555.1 Ignavibacteria bacterium
CTGGCGGAGTGGTTCCCGTTCCTCAATGAAATCGGATGACCGACCATGAATGTTTTCCAATCACACAGACCAATGAATCCTCACACGGACCGCTATGAGTAAGACGCTCAAGACTCTTGAAGACGTTACCATCCGCTTCGCCGGCGATTCCGGCGACGGGATGCAGCTGACGGGAACACAGTTCACGAACACCACGGCCCTCTTCGGCAACGACCTCAGCACGCTGCCGGATTACCCGGCGGAAATCCGGGCCCCCGCCGGCACGCTCTTCGGGGTGAGCGGCTTCCAGATCCATTTCGGCTCATCGGAAATCAACACCCCCGGCGACGCCTGCGACGTCCTGGTCGCAATGAACCCGGCCGCGCTGAAGGTCAACCTCGGGGGACTGCGCGACGGGGGTATCATCATCGCCAACAGCGACGGGTTCACCGAGAAAAACCTCAAACTCGCCGGGTACGAGAAGAACCCCCTCGAGGACGATTCCCTGCAGAAGTACCAGGTCCACGCCGTTGCGATCACGACCCTCACGCAGAACGCCCTGCAGGACCTCGGCCTCTCCAACAAGCTCATCGACCGGTCGAAGAATTTTTTCGCCCTCGGGATCATGTACTGGATGTTCACGCGGCCGATCGACCTGACGGTGAAATGGATCGGCCAGAAATTCGGGAAAACTCCGGAAATCGCCGAGGCCAACACCCGCGTCCTCAAGGCCGGGTACGCGTTCGGGGAGACCACCGAGATCTTCGTCTCGCGATTCGAGGTGCAGCCGGCGGAGCTCGTGAGCGGGAAATACCGGAGCATCACCGGCAATGAAGCCGCAGCGTGGGGCATGATCGCCGCGTCGGTGAAGTCCAGGCTCAGCCTCTTCCTGGGAAGTTACCCCATCACACCGGCCAGCGACATCCTGCACGAACTCTCGAAGCACAAGAACTTCGGTGTGAGAACATTCCAGGCCGAGGATGAGATCGCGGGCATCACCTCCGCGATCGGGGCGTCCTACGGCGGGGCACTCGCGCTCACGACGACGAGCGGGCCGGGGATGGCGCTCAAGAGCGAGGCGATGGGACTGGCCGTCATGACCGAGCTGCCGCTCGTCATCATCGACGTCCAGCGCGGCGGCCCGAGCACCGGTCTGCCGACCAAGACTGAACAGGCGGACCTCCTCCAGGCGGTCTCCGGGCGGAACAGCGAAGCCCCGATTCCGGTCATCGCGGCGAGCACGCCCGCCGATTGTTTTCAGACCGCCTTCGAGGCCTCCCGGATAGCATTGAAATACATGACGCCGGTGATCATGCTCACCGACGGGTACCTGGCCAACGGTTCCGAGCCCTGGCTGATCCCCGATGCCTCCTCCCTGCCGGATATCAGCCCCACGTTCCGGACCGATCCGGAGGGGTTCCATCCCTACAACAGGGACGATAAAACTCTCGCCCGCCCCTGGGCGATACCGGGGACACCGGGCCTCGAACACCGCATCGGCGGGCTTGAAAAACAGCATATCTCGGGGAACGTCAGCTACGACCCCGCGAACCACGAGTTCATGGTCAGGACGAGGCAGGCGAAGATCGACGGTATCGCCGCGGACCTCCCTCCCGCCGAGGTCGAAGGCGATCCGAAAGGGGAACTGCTGGTCGTCGGCTGGGGAGGAACCTACGGGGCGATCCGCGTCGCGGTCGCGCGGAGGCGCGAGGCCGGCAAGTCCGTCTCACACCTGCACCTGAAATACCTCAACCCGTTCCAGGAAAACCTCGGGGAAATCCTCTACAGTTTCAAACAGGTCCTCGTCCCGGAACTTAACCTCGGTCAGCTCTCGCGCCTCCTCCGCGCGAAATATCTCATACCGGCGCTCTCCCTGAACAAAATCCAGGGGCTTCCGTTCCACGCCGACGAGATCGAAAAGAAAATCGACGAATTATTACCTTAACCGGAGCAGATACTCATGAACCTCGTAGACGAACTGTTACAGGACGCCCCCGCGACACCGGAGGCGAAACTCACCGGCAAGGATTTCCAGTCCGACCAGGACGTCCGGTGGTGCCCCGGTTGCGGGGACTACTCGATCCTCGCGCAGGTGCAGAGGGTGATGCCCGAACTGAACATCCCCCGGCACCGGATGGCCTTCATCTCCGGGATCGGATGTTCCAGCCGGTTCCCCTACTACATGGACACCTACGGTTTCCACTCGATCCACGGCCGCGCCCCGGCGCTCGCCACCGGGCTCAAGATCGCCAGGCCCGACCTCATGGTCTGGGTGGCCACGGGCGACGGTGACGGGTTGAGCATCGGCGGGAACCACCTGATACACGCCTGCAGGAGGAACATCGACATCAAGATTCTCCTCTTCAACAACCAGATCTACGGCCTGACCAAGGGACAGTACTCCCCCACGTCGGAGTTCGGAAAGGTGACCAAGTCGACCCCGGTCGGCTCGATTGACCACCCCTTCAACCCGCTCCTGGTCGCGCTCGGGGCGGAGGCGTCGTTCGTGGCGCGCACGCTCGACCGCGACCCCAAGCACCTGCAGCAGGTCGTCCGCAGGGCGGCCGCCCACAGGGGAACGTCCTTCATGGAAATCTACCAGAACTGCAACGTCTTCAACGACGGGGCCTTCTTCACCTACACCGAGAAGGAATCCAAGGAAGAGAACGTCGTCTTTGTCGAGCACGGCAAACCAATGATTTTCGGCAAGGGGAAGGACAAGGGAATCCGCCTGGAAGGGTTCACCCCGACGGTGGTCTCCCTGTCAGACGGGAAATATTCTGCCGCTGACCTCATCGTCCACGACGAGAAGGACACCATGCTGTCGTTCATTCTCGCGCGGATGTCCAACCTCCCCGACCTCCCCCGCCCCGTTGGCGTGATCTACGCGGTGGACCGCCCCATCTACGAGGCGGAATTGACCCGGCAGATCGAGTCGTCGGTCGGGAAGAAGGGGGAAGGGAAGCTGGAGGAGCTGCTCAACTCCGGAGACACCTGGTCGATCAACTAGTCCACAGAGTCGGACCGGCTGTTCAAAGGCGGGATGTCCATCCCGCCTTTTTATTTTCCCGAAATTACGGTACCTTGTCGGATCATGAAGCATGCCGACATCGACACGATACTCGGGATCTTCCGGGGGGGCGAGGAGTTCCTGCTTACGACGCACGTCAACCCCGACGGCGACGGGCTCGGCTCCGAACTCGCCCTGCGGGCCGGACTGGTCCGTGCGGGAAAACGCGTGCGGATCGTGAACCACAGTCCCATCCCCGGGTTCTACCGCTGGATGGACCCCGGCGGCCTGGTCGAGCGTTACGACCCGGCCACCCACGACCCGGTGATCGCTCAAGCCGGCACGATCATCATCCTGGACACGAACCAGCCCGACAGGATCCGGAGCCTCGAAGGGCCGGTCCGGGCCTCGAAAGCACACCGCGTGGTCGTCGACCACCACCTGGACCCCCACCCTTTCGCGGACACATATTTCATCGATGACTCGGCCACATCGACGGGGGAGCTTGTCTTCCGCCTCCTCTCGGCCTATCTCCGGGGGCCCCTCGGTCCGGAGATCGCGGTCGCGCTGTATACCGCGATTATGACCGACACAGGGTCTTTCCGGTACCCGAGGACCGGTGCGGAAACACACCGGATCGCCGCCCGGTTGATCGAGGAGGGGGCCGACCCCCCCTCCATCTTTTCGGCCGTCTATGAGACCTGGTCCCCGGGCCGGATGAGGCTCCTCGGGGAGGCCCTCGACACCCTTACCGTCTCCGGCAATGGTTCGATCGCGCACATGGTGACCACGAGGAAAATGTTCGCGGGAACGGGGACGACGGAGATCGAGACTGACACCTTCTCGGTGTACCCCATGAACATCGGGAAGGTACGCATCGGGATCCTCTTCACCGAACTCGCCGACGGGGTGAAGATCAGCTTCAGGTCCAAGGGATCTATTCCCGTCAACCGCCTCGCGCAGGAGTTCGGCGGCAACGGCCACCTGAACGCTGCAGGGGCACGCCTTCACGACGTCACCCTCGACGTGGTCGTCGCCGACGTGCTCCGGGCTGCAAGAAAATATCTCGACAACACACTCACATCACACGACGGAACACCATGAAAATTTCCTACCAGAAAGGCACGCTGAAATCATCACGTTCCGACGCACTGGTCGTTTTCGCGGCGGAAGGAGGGAAGGCCCTGGATGCCACGCTGGCCCCCCTTCGCAAATCGTTCGGGAACCGACTCGGGCGGATTCTATCGCTCGAAGATTTTTCGGGGAAGAAAAACACACTCTGCACGTTCCTCAGCGAGGGAAAACTACCCGCTCCCAGGGTGCTCGTGGCCGGACTGGGGGCGCCGGGCGGGATCGGTCCCGAGACCTTCAGACGGGCATCCTCGCTCGCCTCGAAGAAAGCCCGGGATCTCGGGCTGAAGAATATCACCTTCCTCCTTCCCGGGGAAATCCCCGGTGCGACCGGAGCCCCGACCGCGGCCGGCACGGCGCGCGCCCTCGCCGAGGGAGCGATCCTCGGGACGTACCGGTTCGACCGGTACATGACCGAAAACCGAAGCGACCGAAAAAATCTCGCCGCCATACGCATGCTGAGCCTTTCCGGCAGGGATCAGGCGGGGATACGAAAGGCGCTCTCCGAGGCGGACATCATCTGCCGCGCGGTCATGCTCGCGCGCGACCTCGAGAACACCCCGGGGAACGATCTCTACCCCGAAACGCTTGCGGCCACCGCCCGGGCTTCCGGAGCGAAGCACGGCTTCAGGGTCACGGCCTGGGACGAGAAACGGCTGCGGCAGACCGGATTCGGCGGCTTGCTGGCCGTGAGTTCCGGCAGCGACCGGCCGCCGAAGTTCATCATCATGGAGCTGAACGGAGGGGTGAAAAACCTCGAGACGATCGTACTGGTCGGCAAGGGAGTAACGTTCGATTCAGGCGGGATCTCCATCAAACCCCCCGGGGGGATGGGGGAAATGAAGATGGACATGTCCGGCGCCGCGGCCGTGATCGGCACGATGGAGGCCGCTTCGCGGCTGAAACTGCCCGTGCACCTTGTCGGCCTCGTGCCGGCGACCGAAAACCTCCTGAGCGGCTCCTCGATGCGGCCAGGGGACGTGGTGACGCACTACGGGGGAAAAACCTCGGAAGTGGACAACACCGACGCCGAGGGAAGGCTGATCCTCGCGGACGCCCTCGCCTGGGCCTCCACGTACAAACCCTCGGCGGTCATCGACCTGGCGACGCTGACCGGAGCCTGCGTCGTGGCCCTCGGCCATCACGCCACCGGGATGATGGGAAACGACGAGGTGCTGATGGCCGAGCTGAAGGCCGCCGGGGAAAAGACCTTCGAACGGGTATGGCCCCTGCCCATGTTCGAGGAATACGAGAAACAGATCCGCAGCGACATCGCCGACGTGAAAAATGTCGGCGGCAGGTGGGGCGGCGCCATCACCGCGGGGTTGTTTCTGAAAAAATTCGTCGGGAAACATCCCTGGGTGCACCTCGACATCGCCGGTACGGCGATCCTCGAAGAACCCCTTCCCTACTCCCCCAGGGGGGGGTCCGGGGTGGGTGTGCGTCTGCTGGTGGAATTTCTCTCAGCCCGTGGAAAAGGTCCGGACGGCAGGTAAACGCCCGGTCCTCGCCTTGACAGGGGGCGATCCCAACGGGATCGGTCCGGAAATCTGCCTGAAGGCCGTCAGGTCCCCGGCAGTGCGGTCTGTCTGCAGACCCGTGCTCGTCGGCGACCCCGCAGTCTTCGAATATTACCGGAAGAAATACCGTATCGGGATCACCCTCAGGGAGGCGTCCGCGGGAGAGCCGCTGCAGGCGGGACGAACCGTGCCCGTGATCGGCATTCAGGGGCCCCGCGGCTTCCGCCCCACCCCCGGCGCGCTGACCCGTTCGGGGGGGCTCGTCGCCGGCCGCTCCCTGGAACTCGGTATTTCACTCTGCCGGGATGGCATCACCGACGCGCTGGTGACCGGCCCCCTCTCCAAATCGAACCTGAACGCCGCCGGGTTCCCGTTCCCCGGCCAGACGGAGATGATCGCACGCTATTCCCGGTCCGGCCCCCCCCTCATGCTTCTCATCAACGGGGATTTCCGTGTCGCCCTCGTGACGGCGCACGTCCCCCTCCGGCGGGTTCCCCCCCTCCTCACCGTCGAAAGGGTGGCCCGCACGATCTCCGCCTTTCACGACGCCCTCGTCGCCGACTTCCGGGTCCGGCGCCCCTCGATCGCGGTCCTCGCCCTGAATCCCCACGCCGGCGAGGGCGGCCTCCTCGGGTCCGAGGAAGAAGGGATCATCGTCCCCGCGATCCGGTCGGTGAAGAGACGTGTGCCGGGGGTCTCCGGCCCGTTCCCCGCCGACGGTTTTTTCGGAAACCGTTCCGGGGATTCTTTCGACGGTATTGTCGCGATGTACCACGACCAGGGGTTGATACCCGTGAAAATACTCGGGTTTTCCCCGGTGGTGAACGTCACGGCCGGCCTCCCGATCGTGCGGACCTCTCCCGGCCACGGGACGGCCCGTGACATCGCCGGGGCGGGGAAGGCGGACCCCTCCTCCATGATCTCCGCGGTGCTGACCGCACTCACCATCGCCGGGAACAGGCGCGGACACGCAGGAAGGGGGCGCAGGCGATGATCTATTTCAGGAATGTCAGCGTGGCGTTCGACAACGTCCCCGTCCTCGACGGGGTCTCCCTTCATATCGGGCCGGGGGAGTTCGTTTGCCTCGTCGGGCAGTCGGGAATGGGAAAGACAACCCTGCTGAGGCTGATCTACTTCGACCTGATCCCCGACCGGGGCGAGGTGCTCGTCCATGAAACGGCATCCTCCTCGATCCGGAAAAAGGACGTCCCGCTGATCAGGAGGAAACTGGGGGTGGTCTTCCAGGACTTCAAGTTGCTGGACGACAGGAATGTCTTCGAGAACGTCGCCATCGCCCTTCGGGTGACCGGTACTCCCGCCGGGGAGATCGACAAACGTGTCCTGCGGGTCCTCGCCGATGTGGGACTCAGCCACAAGCGAAGCAGCATGCCGGGGAACCTCTCCGGGGGTGAACAGCAGCGCGTGGTGATCGCCCGGTCGATCGTGAACAATCCCGTCGTCCTGCTAGCCGATGAACCCACCGGGAACCTCGATACGGAGACATCGGGTGAAATTCTCCAGCTCCTCAGGGATATCAACGAGGGGGGTACCGCGGTGGTGCTGGCGAGTCATAACGAAGAAATCGTGCGGAAATCGGGGGGCAGGGTGCTGCGTCTGCACGAAGGGAAACTGACGGAGGGGCCGGGAGGATGACCCCCCTGCCTACGGAACGCTCTCGACCCTCCTGATTTCCGGGGCGTGGCGCATGACGACCCTCTCCACTCCGGCGCGGAGGGTCATGATCGAGAGTGAACAGGTTTTACATTCACCGGTGAAGCGCACTTCGGCGATACCGTCATCGGTCACCCGCACCAGCTCGATGTCGCCCCCGTCGGCCCTCAGGGCGGGGCGGCAGGTTTCGAGGGCCTCCTCGATTTTCCTCGAGAGCGTCTCCCCCCCCCGTGCTTCGTTCCGATCAGCCATCGAGCCTGATCTCGATGTCGGGCTGTGAAAAGCCGGAGTACTGGTGAATGCTGATCTGCGCCGCCAGCGCCCCCGCGATTCCGCGGAGCACCCGTGAATTCGGCGCGTCGGGTTCGGCGATCACGATCGGCTTTCCGGTATCGGAACCGACGCGGATGTTCGTGTTGATGGGGATTTCCCCGAGGAAGGGAACGTCCAGCTCCGCGGAGGCCTTCCTGCCTCCCCCCGAATCGAAGATGTTCTCCCTGTGCCCGCAGGCGGTACAGAGGTGGTAGCTCATGTTTTCGATGAGTCCCAGAATCGGCACATTCACCTTCCGAAACATCGTCGTGGCCTTTCTGGCGTCGGCCAGCGAGATGTCCTGGGGGGTGGTCACGACGACCGCCCCCGAGAGGGGAATGGCCTGGGCGAGCGTCAGATGGATGTCCCCGGTCCCCGGAGGGAGGTCGAACAGGAGGTAGTCCAGTCCGCCCCACTCCACGTCGGTCATGAACTGCTTGAGGGCGCCGCTGGCCATGGGCCCCCGCCAGATCACGGCCTGCTGCGGGTCGACGAGGAAGCCGATCGACATCACCTTCACGCCGTGCGCCTCCAGCGGTACCAGCTTGTCGCCGTTCATCGTCGGCCGGCTGGTGACGCCCATCATCAGCGGGATGCTCGGCCCGTAGATGTCCGCGTCGATGAGCCCCACCTTCGCCCCGTCGAGGGCGAGGGCGACGGCCAGGTTCACCGCGACGGTCGACTTTCCAACTCCTCCCTTCCCGCTTCCCACGGCGACGGTGTTCTTGACGTCGGGGAGAGGGTTCGACTTCCCCGCCACCCGGGTGGCCCCGATGTTGGACGTCATGTTCACGTCGACGGCGGAGACGCCGTCGATGGAGTTCCGGACGGCCTCGACCGCCTGCCGCTTCAGATCATCCTTCACCGGGCACGACGGCGTGGTCAGTTCGATATCGAAACTCACCGCCGCGCCGTCGATTTTCAGGTTCTTGATGAAGTTCAGCGAAACGATATCCCGCTGAAGATCCGGGTCGCGTACGACCGAAAGGGCCTCAAGGACGTTGGCTTCGTTTAACTCTTTCTTCATGATGTGGTCTCTTCCTTCCCCTCCGTTATCCGTACTCTGTTCAAAGAATGCGCATGCTCTTCCCGACCGATGCGAAGGCGTCGAGCGCGCGGTCGAGGTCTTTCTTCGCGTGGCCGGCCGATATCTGCACCCGAAGCCGCGCCTCCCCCTTCGGGACGACGGGGAACCATAACCCCTTGACGTAGACCCCCTTCTTCAGCAACGCCGTGCTCATCTCCTGCGCGGTCGCCGCCTCCCCGAGCATCACGGGGACGATCGGGTGCTCCCCCGCCAGGATGCGGAAGCCCAGTGCGGCGATTTCCTTCCTGAAGTACGCGGTGTTCGCGTGCAACCGTCCGACGATCGACCGGTCCTTCTCCAGGAGGTCGAAGGCCGCCGCCGCGCCGAACACGATCGACGGTGGGAGCGAATTCGAAAAAGTGTAGGGCCTCGACTTCTGCCGCAGATAGGACACCAGTTCCCTGCTTCCGGAGATGTAGCCGCCGGCCGCGCCGCCGATCGCCTTGCCGAGGGTCCCGGTAATGACGTCGATTTTCCTGAATGTGCCGGTGGCCTCCGGCGTGCCCCTGCCGGTCTCCCCGCAGACCCCGATCGCGTGGGAATCGTCCACGAACACCGAGGCGCCGTACGCACGTCCGAGGCCGACGATTTTTTGTAATGGCGCGAGGTCCCCCTCCATGCTGAAGACCCCGTCGGTCACGATCATCCTGAACCTGTACTCTTTTCCCCGGTCCGCCTCGAGCTGTCGCTCGAGGTCGGCCATGTCCGCGTGCGCGTAGATTTTTTTGTCGACGTACTCGGGCCTGCAGAGCCTCTGCCCGTCAATGATGCTGGCATGGTTCAGCCGGTCGCTGTAGAGCACGTCGCGGTGCCCCTCGGTCCCGAGCTTTTCATTCACCAGAGACGCAAAGTAGCCCTCGTTCGCCGCGAAACAGGAGGAAAACAGAATCGTGTCCTCGCACCCGACGAACCGGGAGATCTTCTTCTCGAGGTCCAGGTGAATGTCCTGGGTGCCGCAGAGAAACCTGACCGACGCCACCCCGTATCCGTATTTCCGGATACCCTCGATGGCCGCCTTCTTGACGGCGGGATGGTTCGACAGGCCGAGGTAATTGTTCGACGCGAGCATGACCACCTCTTTCCCGCCGACTTTCACCACGCCCCCCTGGGGGCCCTGGAGAGATGTTTCAACCTTGAACGTCTTGGACGCCTTCAGCCTTGCGATTTCGGCAGTGAGCAGATTCTGATTCATGATGTTTCTCCGGTCATGGTCGTGGTGGAATACACTCAGGGACGCAGGAGTACCTTCAGCGCGTCGCCGTCGGCGATCGCCCGGAAACCCTTCTCGTACTCTGCGAGCGGGAACTCGTGCGTGACGAAACCGGCCCTCTGGAACCTTCGGGCAAGTCCGTTTTTCAACAGGCCCGTCATCATTTCCCACGTGGACCAGACCCTCCGGCCGATGATCCCGTGGATGGTTACCCCCGGAAAGATCACGTCGCGCGAGAAATCCACGGGGAGGGTTCCGGCGGTGAGGCCGAGGAGGGAGATCTCCCCCCCCATCCTCACGACGTGGAACCCGTCCGCGTATGCGTGGTAGCTTCCGGACATCTCGAGGACCGCGTCGACTCCCGCTCCGTGGTTCCGGGAGAGCGCGGCGGCGTAAAAATCCTTCTTCCCCGCCGGAAGCGAAACGTCGAAGCACTCGTCTGCCCCGAGGGCACGGGCCACGCGGAATCGCCTGCCGACGAGTTTGGAGTGCGTGTTTTTCCCGTGCGACGCGTCGGTGACGAATATCGTCTTCGCCCCCGCCGCCTTCGCGATGGCCACCGACATCAGGCCGATCACTCCCGCGCCGAGGACGGCGACGGACTTTCCCTTCACGGCGGAAAGCGACTGGACCGTGTGCGTGGCATTGCCGATAGCATCCATGAAAGCGACGATCTCCGCGGGGATCTCCCCCCTCCTGAAGAGCACAATGTTCTCCGCCGGGAGGGCCACGCGCGAGGCGAAAGCGCCGTCGGCGTGCAGACCCCGGATGAGCGTGTTCGTGCAGACGTGGAACTCCCCGATGCGGCACTGTGCGCAGGTCCCGCAGGTCACATGCATCTCGGCGGTGACGATGAACGACTCGCGGAGAAATTCCGCGAAACCGGCCTTCCGTGCCAGTTCGCCGGGCGTCCTCCTGCCGGCGAATTTGCTGACGGCCGGGTCGGCGCCGTACCCGGCGAGGACCTTCCGGGCGAGAATCAGAGCCGACCTTGGCCTGACGGCCTCGATCTCCCCGCAAAACTCGTGACCGATGACCACGCCGTTCCTGGAGATACCGGCCATGCTCGTCCGGAGCGAGTCCTTCGAATGGTAGATGCCGACGTCCGTGCCGCAGATTCCCCCGGCGGTGACCCTCACGAGGACATCGGACGGGGAACGGAGCACGGGGAGAGGCCGGTCGGCGAGCAACAGGCCCTCACGCCAGGGCCCGGAGGCGGGCGGCTTCTGTTTGACCAGCGCTTTCATGGTGCGTTTTTCCTGAAGCGGACCGCGAACGATCCGTCGATGTGGTGCCGGTGCGGCCAGGTTTCGACAAAACCCTCGGGGGAAACCACAGCACGGTTCACATGGTTTCCGGCGTCCTCCACGGAGAATCCCGGGTGCCGGCGGAGGAAGGACGACACCTGGTCCTGGTTCTCCTCCGGCTCGGTCGTGCAGGTGCTGTAGACGAGCACCCCTCCGGGCTTGAGCAGCTTCGTCGCGTTATCGAGTATCGATGACTGCAGGACCGCGAGTTTTTCGATGTCCCCGATCTCGCGCTTCCATTTGATATCCGGTTTCTTCCTCAGGGTTCCGAGCCCCGAACAGGGGGCGTCGACGAGGATCCGGTCGGCCGGGGCGGCCTCGAGTTCCCTCGCGTCCGCGCTCTCGAACGTCACGTTCGTGATCCCGAGCCGTTCGCAGCCCCTCCGGATCAGCCGGAGCTTGTTCTCGTATTTGTCGACCGCGACGACCTCCCCGACGTTCCCGGTCAGTTCCGCGATGTACGTCGTTTTTCCGCCGGGAGCGGCGCAGAGATCGAGAATCCGGTCTCCCGGCGAAGGATCCAGCAGGAGGACCGGCAACGCCGCACTCTCATCCTGGATCGAGAAGTACCCCTCCTGGAAGATGTTCATCCGGGCTATCGCTCCGAGACTCTTGACTTTGACGAAATAATCGATCAGCTCCGAACCCTGGTAGGGGACCTCGTGATCGTCGAGGTGTTTGAGGAATTCTGCGGGGGTGATTTTCGTCTTGTTCACCCTGAGGGTCAGCCCCGGGACCTCGTTGTTCGCGATGAGGACACGCTCGAGTTCCTCCCCGGGAAACCTCGTGGCCCATCTCCGGACCATCCAGAGCGGATGGGAATGGTAGACGGCGAGGTATTGGAGCGGATCGTTGTCGCGGTTCGGGTAGTGAATCCCGTCGATGGTACGGATGATGTTCCGGAGGACGGCGTTGACCATGTTCCCGGTCTTCTCCCCCCTGATGCGCCTGACGAACTCGACCGCCTCGTTGACCGCGGCGTAATGCGGAACCTGTGTGAGGAAGAAGATCTGGTAGAGGCCCACCCTCATCCCGTTCTTGATGTTCACGTCGGATTTCGTGAAGTTCCCGTGCGTGAAACCGTTCAGAACCCAGTCCAGCCTCCCCTGCCACCGCATGACCCCGTGGACGATCTCCGCCAGCAGCCCCTTGTCGGGGTCGGAGAGCTCGTTCGAACGGAGCTCGGCGTCGAGGAGCTTGTCGAAATAGGCGTCGGTCCTCTCGACACGGTTCAGGATTTTTACCGCGATACCCCGCGGGCCCGCGTAGAGGACCCCGGGGGTCCGGGCTTCCACGGTGGGGGATGGTCCGGTCATCTATTGCACACCGGCCCGCC
>QJVY01000045.1 GCA_003235555.1 Ignavibacteria bacterium
CTCTGGAAGGCCGGGAGGAACATCCCGAACCTCGCCGTCATCGAGGCGTCGAAAGCGAGCACGTACGACATTCTCAACAACCAGGTGCTCCTCGTCCAGCAGAGCGCGGTCGCCGAGATCGAAAAATCTTTACCCTGAACAGACCTACAGGACAGCAATGACAGGAATCATCTACCGGCCGATCGTCACGGAAAAAATGACGAGTATTCAGGACAAGGGGATCTACGCCTTTGCGGTGGAGCCCCGTGCAACGAAGATCGACATCGCACGGGCCGTCGCCGCGAAATTCAACGTCACGGTGCTCAACGTCCGGACGATGAATTACAAGGGTAAGACCAAGACGCAGATGACGCGGCGGGGACGGTTTACCGGAAAAACTTCCCGTTTCAAGAAGGCCGTCGTCACCCTCAAGGAGGGCGATGTCATCAACCTGTTCGAAAACGTATAACCGAAAAGAGAAGCGCAATGGCCGTACGCAAACTGAAACCGAACACGCCGGGGACCCGGTGGATGTCCGTCGCGGTTTTCGACGACGTGACGAAGACGAAGCCCGAAAAGTCCCTCATCGAGCCCCTGAAGAAGTCCGGCGGCCGGAATACGAACGGCCATATCACCGCACGCCACCGCGGCGGCGGTCACAAGAGGTTCTACCGGATCATCGACTTCAAGCGGGACAAGCGGAACATCGAAGGACGGGTGACGGCCATCGAGTATGACCCCAACAGGTCGGCGAGAATCGCGCTGATCTGCTACAAGGACGGTGAAAAACGGTACATCCTCGCCCCGGACGGCGTGAAAGTGGGCGAAATCCTCATGTCGGGCGAGGGGAGCGAAATCAAGGTCGGAAACGCCATGCCGCTGGCCAACATTCCGATCGGCACTCCCGTCCACGCTGTGGAAATCAGGCCCGGGAAGGGCGCGCAGATCGCCAGGAGCGCGGGCACGGAGATCCAGCTCATGGCGAAAGAGGGAAAGTTCGCCCAGCTGAAACTCCCCTCGGGGGAAATCCGGAACTTTCCGATCTCGGCGTACGCGACGATCGGAACGGTCAGCAACAGGGACCACGAAAACATCAGTCTCGGCAAGGCCGGGCGATCGCGCTGGCTCGGCATCCGACCGCAGTCGCGTGGAGTTGTCCAGAACCCGGTGGATCACCCGCACGGTGGTGGTGAAGGAAAATCCCCGCAGGGGAACCCCCATCCGGTTTCTCCGTGGGGATGGCACACCAAGGGGAAAAAAACACGGCGGCACAAGAAGGCCTCCAGCAAGTTCATCGTCAGGCGCAGAAGCAAAAAATAACGTAACGAACGCAGACAGGATTCTCCAGTATGGCACGCTCACTCAAGAAGGGCCCCTTCGTCGACGCAAAGCTCCAGGCGAAAATCGACGCGATGGCGGCATCCGGACAAAAGAAAGTCATCAAGACCTGGTCCCGGGCATCCACCATCACGCCGGAATTCGTCGGGCACACGCTGGCTGTCCACAACGGGAACAAGTTCATCCCAGTCTATGTCCACGAGAGCATGGTCGGGCACAAACTCGGGGAGTTCGCTCCCACCCGGATCTTCCGGTCGCACCCCGGCCTGCGGAGTGAAGCGTCAACCTCGGTGGGAGGCTGACCATGGCCCAGGCGCGCGCAATCAATCGTTACATCGGATCCTCACCCCGCAAGATGCGGCTGGTCATCGATCTGATCAGGGGAAAGTCGGTGCCCGACGCCCTGAATATCCTGCACTATTCGCCCAAACATCCGGCGAAGGTCGCAGAGAAAGTCCTGCGTTCGGCGGTGTCGAATTACCAGAACAATGACGAGGAGGGCCGGACCGATGTGGAAACGCTCTTCGTGAAGGAAGCCTTCGTCGATCCGGGGCCGAGCATGAAACGGGTCCTTCCCGCCCCGATGGGGCGGGCCTTCCGGATCCAGAAAAGATCGAACCACGTGACCATCATCGTCGACAAGAGGGTGGAGCGGGCGAAGAAGACGCCGCGCGCGGCGGCCCCGGCGGCAAAAGCCGCCAAGAAAACAACCAAAGAATAGGAGGACGATTGGGACAGAAAGTTCACCCCGTCGGATTCAGGCTTGGAGTCATCAAGACCTGGGATTCTAACTGGTACGACGACAAGAGTTTCGCCGACAAGCTTCAGGAGGACCTGAAGATCCGGAATTACGTCCAGAGCCGCCTGAAAAAGGCCGGTATCTCCCGGGTGCTGATCGAAAGGACCCCCAAGCGCGCCGTGATCACCATACACACCTCGCGACCAGGCATCGTCATCGGCCGGAGCGGAAAGGAAATCACGCAGCTCGAGGAGGAACTCAAACAGCTCACGTCGAAGGAAGTGAAGATCCTGATCCACGAGGTGAAGCGTCCCGAGCTCGACGCGTTCCTGCTGGCCGAGAACATCGCGGGCCAGCTCGAAGGCCGGACGTCGTTCCGCCGCGCGATGAAGATGGGCATTACATCGTCGATGCGCATGGGCGCAGAGGGCGTGAGGATCATGTGCGCCGGCAGGCTCGGCGGGGCGGAAATCGCCCGCACGGAACAGTACAAGGACGGCCGGATTCCGCTCCACACGCTGCGCGCCGACATCGATTACGCCCAGGCGACCGCCCACACCATCTACGGGACGATCGGCGTGAAGGTCTGGATCTGCAGGGGTGAAATGCTCGAGCGACCGTCGCCCAAGTAAAGCGATCAACAAGGAATAGAAATGTTACTACCGAAGAGAGTAAAATACCGGAAAACGCAGCGGGGCCGGATGAAGGGGAAGGCCACCCGGGGAGCGGCGATCAATTTCGGCGACTACGGCCTCAAGGCGATGGAACCGGGATGGATCACGCAGCGCCAGATCGAGGCGGCCCGTGTCGCGCTCACGAGGCTGATGAAACGCGAGGGAAAGGTCTGGATCCGGATCTTCCCGACGAAACCCGTCACGAAGAAACCGGCCGAAACGAGGATGGGCAGCGGAAAGGGCGTACCGGAGTTCTGGGTCGCCGTGGTGAAGCCGGGAACCGTCATGTTCGAACTGGGCGGGGTCACGCGGACCACCGCGGCAGAGGCGCTCAAACTCGCCGCCCGCAAGCTGCCGATCAAGACCAGGATGGTCTCGCGTCCGACGCTCGGGTTAATCCAATAAGAGGGCAACGATGAAAGCCAGGGACATACGCGAATTGCAGATTCCGGAGCTCGAGAAGAGGATCCGGGAGGAGGAGGAGAACCTCGTCCACCTCAAGTTCCAGAAGGCCACCAGCCAGATCGAGAGTCCCATCAGGATCCGGGTGGTACGAAGGGATATTTCCAGGATGAAAACCATCCTGAAGGAGAAACAACTCGCGGCAGGAAACGCCGTCCAGGCGCCGGCCGCACAAACGTCAGACGTGAAAAAATCATGACTCCGAGAACGACGCAACGAAAGGTCCGCCAGGGCACCGTGGTGAGCAACAGGATGCAGAAGAGCATCGTTGTTTCCATTGAGCGTAAAATTCCCCACCCGGTCTACAAGAAATATTTCAAGCGGACGGTCCGCCTGACGGCCCACGACGAGAAGCAGGAAGCGGGGATCGGCGATCTCGTGCGCGTGATGGAAACCCGGCCGATCAGCAAAACCAAGAGATGGCGGCTGGTGGAAATAATCGAGAAAGCCAAATAGAGCGCGGTGTACTATGATTCAGGAAGAGACAAATCTGGTGGTGGCGGATAACTCGGGCGCGAAAAAAGTCCGCTGTATCCGGGTGCTCGGCGGGCACGACCGCCGGTACGCCGGCATCGGGGACCTGATCGTCGTGAGCGTCAAGAGCGCCATTCCGGGGGCGGGTGTCAAGAAGGGCGAGGTCTCCCGCGCCGTGATCGTTCGCACCAAGAAGGAGA